>NZ_PIBL01000057.1:0-200 GCF_002806645.1 Klebsiella sp. H-Nf2 | reverse complement strand
GCTCCCTTTGGCCGCTCGGGAACCCCACCAGGGGTAAAATCACATTGTAGGCTATTCAGCAAAATGAATGGTGGTGGGGGAAGGATAACTCGTCGCTATCGCTCCTCGCCCTTCGGGCCGTTGCCTGCGGCAACGTTCTCTCGCTACGCTTGAGTCGAACCTTAGTCGAAGCTTCTCATCCTTCCCCGTAGGGCAGAATA
>NZ_PIBL01000056.1:0-207 GCF_002806645.1 Klebsiella sp. H-Nf2 | reverse complement strand
CCCGGTTCGCCTCGTTAACCTATGTATTCAGTTAACGATAGTGCAACGAATTGCACTGGGTTTCCCCATTCGGACATCGCCGGCTATAACGGTTCATATCACCTTACCGACGCTTTTCGCAGATTAGCACGTCCTTCATCGCCTCTGACTGCCAGGGCATCCACCGTGTACGCTTAGTCGCTTAACCTCACAACCCGAAGATGTTTC
>NZ_PIBL01000055.1:0-218 GCF_002806645.1 Klebsiella sp. H-Nf2 | reverse complement strand
CGGCTATAACGGTTCATATCACCTTACCGACGCTTTTCGCAGATTAGCACGTCCTTCATCGCCTCTGACTGCCAGGGCATCCACCGTGTACGCTTAGTCGCTTAACCTCACAACCCGAAGATGTTTCACTTCTGATTGCGAAAATTTGAGAGACTCGAACACACTTAAACAGTGTGTCGTTTCAATTTTCAGCTTGATCCAGATTTTTAAAGAGCAAA
>NZ_PIBL01000054.1:0-244 GCF_002806645.1 Klebsiella sp. H-Nf2 | reverse complement strand
ATCGTACCCCAAACCGACACAGGTGGTCAGGTAGAGAATACCAAGGCGCTTGAGAGAACTCGGGTGAAGGAACTAGGCAAAATGGTGCCGTAACTTCGGGAGAAGGCACGCTGATATGTAGGTGAAGTCCCTGCGGATGGAGCTGAAATCAGTCGAAGATACCAGCTGGCTGCAACTGTTTATTAAAAACACAGCACTGTGCAAACACGAAAGTGGACGTATACGGTGTGACGCCTGCCCGGTG
>NZ_PIBL01000053.1:0-244 GCF_002806645.1 Klebsiella sp. H-Nf2 | reverse complement strand
ATCGTACCCCAAACCGACACAGGTGGTCAGGTAGAGAATACCAAGGCGCTTGAGAGAACTCGGGTGAAGGAACTAGGCAAAATGGTGCCGTAACTTCGGGAGAAGGCACGCTGATAGGTAGGTGAAGCCCCTGCGGGTGGAGCTGAAATCAGTCGAAGATACCAGCTGGCTGCAACTGTTTATTAAAAACACAGCACTGTGCAAACACGAAAGTGGACGTATACGGTGTGACGCCTGCCCGGTG
>NZ_PIBL01000052.1:0-244 GCF_002806645.1 Klebsiella sp. H-Nf2 | reverse complement strand
ATCGTACCCCAAACCGACACAGGTGGTCAGGTAGAGAATACCAAGGCGCTTGAGAGAACTCGGGTGAAGGAACTAGGCAAAATGGTGCCGTAACTTCGGGAGAAGGCACGCTGATATGTAGGTGAAGCCCCTGCGGGTGGAGCTGAAATCAGTCGAAGATACCAGCTGGCTGCAACTGTTTATTAAAAACACAGCACTGTGCAAACACGAAAGTGGACGTATACGGTGTGACGCCTGCCCGGTG
>NZ_PIBL01000051.1:0-244 GCF_002806645.1 Klebsiella sp. H-Nf2 | reverse complement strand
ATCGTACCCCAAACCGACACAGGTGGTCAGGTAGAGAATACCAAGGCGCTTGAGAGAACTCGGGTGAAGGAACTAGGCAAAATGGTGCCGTAACTTCGGGAGAAGGCACGCTGATAGGTAGGTGAAGTCCCTGCGGATGGAGCTGAAATCAGTCGAAGATACCAGCTGGCTGCAACTGTTTATTAAAAACACAGCACTGTGCAAACACGAAAGTGGACGTATACGGTGTGACGCCTGCCCGGTG
>NZ_PIBL01000050.1:0-249 GCF_002806645.1 Klebsiella sp. H-Nf2 | reverse complement strand
AGCTTGACACTGAACATTGAGCCTTGATGTGTAGGATAGGTGGGAGGCTTTGAAGCGTGGACGCCAGTCTGCGTGGAGCCAACCTTGAAATACCACCCTTTAATGTTTGATGTTCTAACGTAGACCCGTAATCCGGGTTGCGGACAGTGTCTGGTGGGTAGTTTGACTGGGGCGGTCTCCTCCCAAAGAGTAACGGAGGAGCACGAAGGTTAGCTAATCCTGGTCGGACATCAGGAGGTTAGTGCAATG
>NZ_PIBL01000049.1:0-255 GCF_002806645.1 Klebsiella sp. H-Nf2 | reverse complement strand
TACTATAGCTTGACACTGAACATTGAGCCTTGATGTGTAGGATAGGTGGGAGGCTTTGAAGCGTGGACGCCAGTCTGCGTGGAGCCAACCTTGAAATACCACCCTTTAATGTTTGATGTTCTAACGTGGACCCGTAATCCGGGTTGCGGACAGTGTCTGGTGGGTAGTTTGACTGGGGCGGTCTCCTCCCAAAGAGTAACGGAGGAGCACGAAGGTTAGCTAATCCTGGTCGGACATCAGGAGGTTAGTGCAATG
>NZ_PIBL01000004.1:0-333233 GCF_002806645.1 Klebsiella sp. H-Nf2 | reverse complement strand
GGGTTGCGGACAGTGTCTGGTGGGTAGTTTGACTGGGGCGGTCTCCTCCCAAAGAGTAACGGAGGAGCACGAAGGTTAGCTAATCCTGGTCGGACATCAGGAGGTTAGTGCAATGGCATAAGCTAGCTTGACTGCGAGCGTGACGGCGCGAGCAGGTGCGAAAGCAGGTCATAGTGATCCGGTGGTTCTGAATGGAAGGGCCATCGCTCAACGGATAAAAGGTACTCCGGGGATAACAGGCTGATACCGCCCAAGAGTTCATATCGACGGCGGTGTTTGGCACCTCGATGTCGGCTCATCACATCCTGGGGCTGAAGTAGGTCCCAAGGGTATGGCTGTTCGCCATTTAAAGTGGTACGCGAGCTGGGTTTAGAACGTCGTGAGACAGTTCGGTCCCTATCTGCCGTGGGCGCTGGAGAATTGAGGGGGGCTGCTCCTAGTACGAGAGGACCGGAGTGGACGCATCACTGGTGTTCGGGTTGTCATGCCAATGGCATTGCCCGGTAGCTAAATGCGGAAGAGATAAGTGCTGAAAGCATCTAAGCACGAAACTTGCCCCGAGATGAGTTCTCCCTGAGACTTTAAGTCTCCTGAAGGAACGTTGAAGACGACGACGTTGATAGGCCGGGTGTGTAAGCGCAGCGATGCGTTGAGCTAACCGGTACTAATGAACCGTGAGGCTTAACCTTACAACGCCGAAGGTGTTTTGGCGATTTGAGAGAAGATTTTCAGCTTAGATTCAGAGTTGAGTACGCAATAATTTGCGCAGCAGCAAGGCGACAAGCGAAGGAAAGGAAGGAGCATACTGAAGTATGTGACTGAGTTGACGAGCGCAGGCAACGCGGCTGATGCGATAAAGAATGGCGTACTGAGCACAAAGAATTTGCCTGGCGGCGATAGCGCGGTGGTCCCACCTGACCCCATGCCGAACTCAGAAGTGAAACGCCGTAGCGCCGATGGTAGTGTGGGGTCTCCCCATGTGAGAGTAGGGAACTGCCAGGCATCAAACAAAGCAGAAAGCTCAGTCGAAAGACTGAGCTTTTTGTTTTGCGTTAAAAAAGAACCCCGTGCCGAAAGGTGCGGGGTTTTTTGCTGTGTGGGGTATATCTCCCCGGTGGCGCTGCGCTTACCGGGGCTACAAACCGGGGCCGACTGGTAGCCCGGACAAGGTGCGCAGCACCGCCTCCGGGGAAAATCCTGCCATACCCGCACCATTATCTTCATTCAAAGCAAAATAAAACCCCGCCATGGCAATCCCTTCACCATAATCCACTTTTTCCTTGCTCCTGCGCTGGCGTTGATCGCGAAAACTGCTCTTACGAAAAAAAATGTGAATGCAATCACATATAAAAATATAACAATTATATAACATTTAGTTCACTAACTAATTTGTCTACGTGACGTGGTACGCCCGACAAGACAGATTGCAGTCTTTGCTGGAGCAATATAACAATGACAGAAAGTAGCATTACCGAACGGGGTGCGCCG
This sequence comes from Klebsiella sp. H-Nf2, assembly GCF_002806645.1. Lineage (NCBI taxonomy): Bacteria > Pseudomonadati > Pseudomonadota > Gammaproteobacteria > Enterobacterales > Enterobacteriaceae > Klebsiella > Klebsiella sp. H-Nf2. The sequence continues at coordinate 331,745 of NZ_PIBL01000004.1, read as the reverse complement.
GATCAGGCCGATACCCGTCGTCGTATTTGGGCAATAGTTGGCGCTTCCTCGGGAAATCTGGTTGAATGGTTTGATTTTTACGTTTACTCATTCTGCTCGCTCTATTTCGCCCACATCTTCTTTCCATCCGGAAATACCACCACCCAACTGCTGCAGACGGCAGGCGTATTTGCCGCCGGATTCCTGATGCGTCCCATCGGCGGATGGCTGTTTGGTCGAATCGCCGACCGCCGCGGACGTAAAGCCTCCATGCTTATCTCGGTCTGCATGATGTGCTTTGGCTCACTGGTGATTGCCTGTCTGCCGGGTTATGCGGTCATCGGCACCTGGGCTCCGGCGCTGCTGCTGCTGGCACGTCTGTTCCAGGGGCTGTCTGTTGGCGGAGAATACGGCACAAGTGCGACCTATATGAGTGAAGTCGCGGTGGAAGGTAAGAAAGGCTTCTATGCCTCCTTCCAGTACGTTACGCTGATTGGCGGTCAACTGCTGGCGGTATTAGTGGTTGTGGCGCTCCAGCAGGTGCTCAGCGATGAAGATCTCCATGCCTGGGGATGGCGTATTCCTTTTGCTCTCGGGGCGGTACTGGCTATCGTCGCGCTGTGGCTGCGTCGCCAGCTGGACGAAACCTCAAAGCAGGAGACCCGGGCGCTGAAAGAGGCTGGATCATTTAAAGGGTTGTGGCGCAATCGCCGGGCCTTCGCGATGGTGTTGGGCTTTACCGCCGCCGGATCGCTGACCTTCTACACCTTTACCACCTATATGCAAAAGTATCTGGTCAATACGGCGGGTATGACGGCCGGTACCGCCAGCGTGATTATGACCGCGGCGCTGTTCGTTTATATGTTGGTTCAGCCGCTATTCGGTGCCTTTTCGGATAAAGTTGGCCGCCGCACCTCCATGCTGTGCTTTGGCGTGCTGGCGACGTTATTTACCGTGCCTATCCTCAGCGCCCTGCAGAATGTGAGCTCACCGTATGCTGCCTTCGGGCTGGTGATCTGTGCTTTGCTGATTGTCAGTTTCTATACCTCGATCAGCGGTATCCTCAAGGCTGAGATGTTCCCGGCTCAGGTTCGCGCGCTTGGGGTAGGGCTTTCCTATGCCGTCGCGAACGCGTTGTTCGGTGGATCTGCGGAGTATGTCGCGCTGTCGCTTAAGTCGGCGGGGATAGAGCACGCGTTCTACTGGTATGTGACGGTGATGGCGGCCATCGCCTTCCTGGTCTCTCTGATGCTGCATCGCAAGGGGAAAGGCCTGCGCCTGTAACGCTTACTGGTGCGCCAGTTGCCACACAGCATAGCCGGTGGTCGCGCCAGCGACATCCCAGGCGAAATCCTTCCAGCTCCAGCCGCTCCCAGCCGGGCGGCTGTCCCAAAGCTCTTTTGACGCGCCGAGGCTGATGGAAAACATCAGGCCGATGGCGGCGCTGCGGTCCCGGCTGTAACCCTGATGTTGCGCATACTCATTGCCAGCGGCAGACAACATCGCCGAGGCCAGAAAATGCTGGGCTTTGTCCTGACCGGACCATGCATCATTTGCCATGTGGCTGCAGCCCGTTAACAGCAGCGATGTCATCACTATTATCGAACGCATAGCGCTTCCAGAAAAAAGCCCCGTCGACGCGGGGCTGATAGTCAGAGAATACGGCTGATCAACCGGTCAATGCGGATCCGTCGCAGGCGGCGGATCAGTTTTCGCACTTTAACCGGATAGTCGGCGATACTTTGCAGGTCGCGATAATGTTTCACCACCGTGGTGTGGGTGCGGATGAGCTTGAGCTCTTTCTCGCGCATGGCCCCCAACTGCTGCTTTGGATCGTGGATCAGAATGGCGTTTTCCAGATCGAGCCGCCAGGCGCGCGGGTTGAGGTTGTTGCCGGTGAGTAGCATCCACTCATCGTCAACCCACATGCCTTTCAGGTGGTAGCTGTTATCGTCATCCTTCCACAGGCGGACGATCAGCTGATCGGTATTGACATAATATTGCAGCCGGCTGAGGAAACGCCGCAGGTTGATCTCATACAGATAGGGAAGCGCACCGATAATTTTAAACGGCTGATCTTCCGGAATGTAGAAATCGTTAGCGGTTTTATCGCCGACAATAATCTCCACCTGTTTACCGTCCCGCAGCAACTGGATGATATTTCTCACCAGTACGGCAGGGAGGTTGAAGTAGGGGGTACAAATCGTCAGCTTGTGCTCGGCACACGGCATCAGGTGAAAGATGGTTTTATTCAGCAGGCTGGATTTACCCAGACCTACCAGCGGGGTGACGGAGAGTTCTTCGTCACCAGCGGTGCCGACAAAATGGTAGCTGCGGTCGCGGAGCTCCTGACGGTACTGGCGAATGTCGTTTTTGATTTCCGGGCTTTTTGGCCGATCCGGTCTGTCGAGACGATTAACGCCGCGCCCCTGAACCAGATTATTGTCGACCCAGTCGAACATGACGTCCGCCATTTTGCCGTTACGGATGCACTGATAGCGGTCATAACGGTACTTGTCATGCTGATGCAGATAAACATCGTTCAGGCTGGCGCCGCTGTAGAGGACGCTGTCATCGATAATAAAGCCTTTGAAATGGAGAACGCCGAGTGCCTCCCGGGTATTAATCGGCACGCCGTAAACGGGGATATCCACACCTGGATTTTCATCGGCCATCCGGCAATACCAGTCGGCATTGGTGTTGGAGGCGGCGGCGCCGATACGACCACGTTGAGCGCGGTGCCAGTCTACCAGAACGCGGACATCCAGTTCCGGACGCTGGCGTTTGGCGTCGTAGAGAGCCTGCAAAATTCCTTTTCCGCCATCATCTTGCTCCAGATAGAGCGCAATAATGCATATACGCTGAGTGGCGTGGGCAATCCGGGTCAGTAACGCTTCCCTGAAATCCGCAGGGGCGTAAAAGAACTCTACATCATCAACTGACTGAGAAAGCTTAGGGAGTTGGGCAAGGTGTTGTTGATGTTTATTACGCTTAAATTTTGACAACATCACAGTGCGTTTCTTCTCTGTTTATTGAAGGGTCTTCTGTACCATGCAGACGACGTAAGCGGGCAATAATACCATTACTACCCGCTAATGTGGTCAACAATTGCGGTCAGCGTGGCGCGATTATCCCTGATTCAGGGGCAGCGATAGACTGACAATCCCATCTTCCAGCTGAATATCAACGGTGAATCCCAGCTTTCTGGCCAGGCCGATCATGCCTCTGTTATTCGGCATCGTAATGCCATTAAGGCGTTGCAGGCCATGGCTTTGCGTATAGGCGATCAGCTTTTCCAGCAGCCTTCGCCCCAGGCCTAACCCTTTTAAATCTGAACGGACCAGAACGGCAAACTCGGCGTCAATATTGTCGGGATCGGATATTGCCCGCGTAACGCCGAGAATTTCGCTCTTCTCTGCGGTGGTCCTGACGGCAACAAACGCCATTTCACGATCGTAGTCGATCTGCGTCATGTTGGCTAAATCGTCGTGGGTAAATTCGTTGATCTCACTAAAATAGCGATAATAGAGATCTTCTTTGGTGACCTGAGCGATAAACGCGAGTAGCTGCGGCTCATCTTCCGGGAGGATTGGCCGAAACAGGCAGCGATCGCCATTTTTCATCACCACCCACTCCTCCTGCTGGTGCGGATAGGGACGAATCGCAAGGCGGCTTTCACTGTCGCCGTCAAAGGGGGCCAGGCCCAACGTGACGTCCAGCGCCGTAAACTCGTTGCCGGAGGCGAGCAGGGGATGAATGTCCAGGCGCTGGATCTCCGGGCAGTCGACGATCAGATTCGATACCTGAACCAGCAGCTGGCTCAGGCCCGCGATATCCAGCGGGCGCAATGCGCTGCGACCGCGGATCTTTTTATTTTTGATCGCCTGGATCACCAGGTAACGCGCCAGGTTCATATTCAACGGCGGCAGCGCCACCGCGGCCTGATCCTCGGCCCGCCACTCCACGCCGCCTTCGCCCAGCATAATCAACGGGCCGAAGACGGGATCGTGCTCAACCACCACTCTCAGCTCCTGGGCGCCGGCGCGATTAGCCATACTCTGCACCAGCAGACCATGGATGCGCGCCTGGGGCCAGGCCAGTCTGACGCGATCGATCATCGCATCTGCCGCTTGCTGCACTTCGGCGGCGGTACGCAGATAGAGCATGACCCCCTGTACTTCCGATTTGTGCGGGATATCCGGAGAACGCAGCTTCAGCGCGACCGGATAGCCTATCTGCTCAGCGATATGCACTGCTTCTGCGCTGTCGGCAGCAATCCATGTCGGCAGAGTATGGATGCCATAGGCTCGTAGCACCGGGCTGACTTCGTGGGTATCCAGCGTGGTGGCGCCATCATCTATCGCTTGCTGCAGAAGAGCATGCGCCTCGCTGGTATTGGCGGTTAACGAGTCTGGTAGCACCGGCGTCTCACGCAGTTGTTTCTGGTTGCGACGGTACTCAACCATATGCATAAAAGCGGTGATCGTGCCCTCCGGCGTACGGTAGGTAGGGAGGCCGGCATCGCTGAATAACCGTCGCGCTTCCTGCGAGGAAAATTCGCCGCACCAGTTGGTCAACACGGTGACATATTTACCGCGCGGATGATGCTTCAGGGCATCAATCAGGGCCAGCGCACTCTCCGTGCCCGGCGCGGCCGCGCTGGGCGAGTGGATCACCAGCAGCGCGTCATAGTCCTGACTGTTGAGCAAAATATTCACGGCCTGCTGATAATGTTCGCTGCTGGCATCATCGCGCAGATCTAACGGGTTGGCGATCTCGACGCCAACCGGCAACGCCTGGTGCAGGGCGTCGCGGGTCTCCTCGCTGAGGACCGCCAGTTTGCCATTACGCAGCCAGAGTTCATCCAGCGCCAGTGCCGCCGGTGCCGCGCCATTGCTGACGATCATCAGCTTTTCACCACGCAGCGGGCGCATATGGCTGAGCGTTTCCACGGCGGAGAACAGCTCATGGGTGTCCTGCACCCGCAGCAGGCCAGCACGCTGAATGGCTGCATCCCATGCCGGATCCATCCCGGAGTTGACGCGCAACAGCTTTTGCGCCGCGGGACTACGGCCGCTTTTAATCACCAGGATAGGCTTGTTTCGCGAAGCGCTGCGCGCGGCGGAGACAAACCGACGCGCGTCGCTAAGATGCTCGAGGTAAAGCAAAATGGCGCTGGTCTTGCTGTCGCGGGCCAGAAAGTCCAGCAGGTCATCGACATCAATGTCCAGGCTATCGCCCAGCGCGATGAAGTAGGAAAAGCCCATCTCGCGCTGCTGCGCCCAGTCAAGGATGGTATTAGAGACGGCGGCCGACTGCGAGATAAAGGCCAGTTTACCGCGGTGGATCGCGACCGGCGAGAAACTGGCGTTCAGGCCTTGCCACGGCGCCAGCAGCCCCAGGCTGTTTGGGCCGAGCAGGCGCATCTGATAGCGGGCGGCGCATTCGAGCAGCGCCGGATACTGTTCCGGCTGCGAAGAGAGAATGATGCAGGTTTTACACCCTTTCTGCCCTAAGGCTTCGAGCAATTCGATATTACGCCGGGCGTTAGTACAGAGCACCGCCAGATCCGGAGTAAACGGCAGGCTCTCAATCGTGGGCCATGCCAGCACCCCGAGCACCGCCTTCCAGGCTGGGGTCACCGGCAGTACCGGGCCATTGAAACCGCCGGCTAACAGGTTGCGCATCATGAGATAGCCAGCGCGCTGCGGCTTCATTGATGCGCCAATAACGGCGATGGACTTTGGTCGCAGCAGTGCTTCCAGGCCTCGTTGGCTCATACCGGTCTCCTTTCATCCCAGTGACCGAATGATTTTAAACGTTTTCCACCTGGTCCGCTGTGATACTGCCCTTATGCTGGGTTTTTCCCGCCAGATAGCGGGTCCGAAAGCGGGTGAAGTGCTCGCCAAGCGCAGCGGCGGCCGGGGCATCTCCCGCCAAATCCAGCAGGGCGATGGCCACTTCCGCAGTACAGTATTGTCCGTCGGCGTGCGCCTCGCGCAGATGGTAGGCAGAGATGCGTGACAGATCGACGGAGATTATCGGCAGCGCGTCAAGATAAGGACTCTTGCGGAACATCTTGCGCGCTTCGGTCCAGGTGCCGTCGAGCATAATAAACAGCGGCGGCTTGCCGGACGGCGGCGCGCTCAGGACCTGGCGCTCCGGCCCGGCATAGGAGGCAGGGAAAACCACCATCGGTTGATAATCAGGATGAGCGACCAGATCGAGCAGCGCCTGCGGCGGCTCGGTTCTCGACCATTGAAAAGCCTCGGTATCAGGCAGAATATCGGCGATGAGCCGGCCGGTGTTGCTGGGCTTCATCGGTTCCGTATCAAACATCACCAGGCAGAAGCGGCTGGTGGCCTGCGCGGGCACTAACGTCGCGCACAGGCACTGCTTGAGCGGCAGCAGGCAGCGCTGACAGCGGCGGATGCGGTTGCCGCGAGCAAGGAAAGGCCGGGTAGCTCGCGCGAGGCGTTCAGCGCGCAGGCGAAGGACTGCGTTTTCAATCATGGGAGTCGCTAGTGAAAAACGCTATTGTCGCAGAGGTGAAAACGGGGCACAAGCAGTGCCCCGGAAGGATTATTGTTGGCCGGCTTCGTTCAGCCAGCTGTCAAATGGCGCTTTTGGCACCGCGCCATTGAGCATGTCGATCACTTCGCCATTTTTGAACATCATAATGGTCGGGATGCTGCGGATACGAAACCGGGCGCTAAGCTCACGTTCCGCTTCGGTGTTGACTTTCACAAAACGCATCTTCCCGCTACGCTCTTCCGCGACATCTTCAAAGATCGGCGCGAAGCTACGGCAGGGGCCGCACCATGGCGCCCAGAAATCGACAACGACCGGCAGATCGTCCTTTAAGAGTTTATCCAGCGTTGCCCCGGTCGCGTTGATGACGTCGCCGTCAAAAAGATCGTGACCGCAGCGTCCGCACTTTGCGCCATCCGCGCTACGATCGTCCGGGAGGCGGTTCAGAGCCTGACAACTGGCACAAACGGTATTCATAACTAACCTCTGGTTATGGGTTGCAACGTGGCACGTGGCCGATATGTTTCTGTGATGTTACATATTATCGATTAAGTGTTATTTAAGGACAATGCGTTTTGTTCGATGAGTGCAATAGAGGCCGGCTTTTAAACGAAATCATGGCTAAGCGATGACACATCGGGTAATCTGCGCGCTTCGCGCAGCGCAGGTGGAGAAAATTGATGAGCGACGAACTGAAAAATAAAAGCGGCAAGGTCAAAGTGATGTATGTCCGCAGTGATGATGATTCTGACAAACGTACCCATAACCCACGAACCGGGAAAGGGGGAGGTCGTCCAGGAAAATCTCGTGTTGACGGCCGCAGCCGCCCTGCGCGCGATGAACGAAACAGCCGCGGCGACGATCGCAAACGTGACGACCGCAAACGTGACGACCGTAAGCGTGATGATTTTCATCGCGACGATGCGTCCCCATGGCGCACCGTTTCCCGTGCCCCTGGCGATGAGACGCCGGTAAAAGAAGATCACGGCGGGATCAGCGGGAAGAGCTTTATCGATCCGGAAGTGCTGCGTCGTCAGCGTGCGGAAGAAACCCGCGTGTATGGCGAAAATGCCTGTCAGGCCCTGTTCCTGAGCCGTCCGGATGCCATTGTTCGCGCCTGGTTTATCCAGAGCGTCACGCCACGCTTTAAAGAAGCGCTGCGCTGGATGGCGGCCAACCGTAAGGCCTATCACGTGGTGGACGAAGCTGAGCTGGCGAAAGCCTCCGGCACCGAGCATCACGGCGGCGTCTGCTTCCTGATCAAAAAACGCCACGGCACCTCTGTCGCCCAGTGGGTCGCGAAGGCGGCAGAAGAAGATTGCGTTCTGGCGCTGGAAGATGTGGGTAACCCGCACAACCTCGGGGCGATCATGCGCAGCTGCGCGCACTTCGGCGTGAAGGGCGTGGTAGTTCAGGATGCTGGCGTGCTGGAGTCCGGGGCGGCGATCCGTACGGCAGAGGGCGGTGCGGAGCATGTTGAGCCGATCACCGGCGACAGCTTTATCGATACCCTGGATCAGTTCCGCAAAGCGGGCTACGCGATTGTCTCAACGTCCAGCCATAATGGTACGCCGCTGTTTAAAGCCGAGCTGCCGAAGAAAATGGTGCTGGTGTTGGGCCAGGAGCGTGATGGTCTGTCCGATGCGGCGATTTCCAGCTCTGATCTCAGCGTCGCCATCGACGGTACCGGCAATGTCGAAAGCCTGAACGTCTCTGTGGCGACCGGCGTCCTGCTGGCAGAATGGTGGCGTCAGAACAAGGCGTAATTCGCCTGCCTGAATGCGAAAAAGCCAGCTGATGCTGGCTTTTTTTATGGCTCGATCACTCGCTTTCTGCGGGAAGGACCGGCATCCAGTCAATCGGCGCTTCGCCGCGGTCAGCCAGCCACTGGTTGGTCTGTACGAAATGGTTACTGCCAAAGAAACCGCGATGCGCAGAGAGCGGCGACGGGTGCGGCGCCTTTAGCACGCAGTGGCGCTGACGATCGATAATCGCGCCTTTCTTCTGCGCGTGAGAACCCCACAGCAGGAATACCACCCCCTCGCAATGCTCATTGATTAATGCGATTACCTTATCGGTAAAGGTCTCCCAGCCGAGGCTGGCGTGCGAGTGCGCCTGCCCGGCGCGGACGGTCAGAACCGTATTAAGCAGAAGCACGCCCTGGCGCGCCCAGCTTTCGAGGTAACCGTGAGTGGGGCGGGTAAAGCCGGGGATCGTGGCCTCCAGCTCTTTGTACATGTTCAAGAGCGATGGCGGGATCGCGACGCCCGGGCGAACCGAGAACGCCAGACCGTGCGCCTGACCCGGGCCGTGATAGGGATCCTGGCCGAGAATGACGACTTTGACGTCGCCCAGTTCGGTAAAGCGAAACGCATTGAAGACGTCTTTTTGCGGTGGGTAGATGGTGATCCCGGACTGGCGCTCTTCGGCGACGGTCTTCAGAGTATTGAGAAAATAGGGTTGTTGCTTTTCATCCGCCAGCACGTCATGCCAGGTTAAAGGGGTGCTCATCTTGCTCTCCTGCAAAGGGTCATCGCTATAGCTTAACGGCTTCTTTCTACAGAACAAAATCGGCACGGCTTGAGGAGGGCTTTTATGCAAAAAAAATTGAAAATTTACAAAATTATTTATGACATCCCATGGCGTAACTTGATGTAAAACAATAAAATCCCCCTATACCCACTTTGTATGAGTGGTTTTTATTGATTTATATCAAGGAATGCCGCGGGTGCGGCTGATATATATACACTCATACAACAATGGTTTTACCAATTGGCCGCGAAGAGGCCAAAATCGAATAAACACTGCCTGGGAGGCATCAAATGATTACTGGTATCCAAATTACTAAAGCGGCAAACGACGACCTGCTGAACTCTTTCTGGCTGCTGGATAGCGAAAAAGGCGAAGCGCGCTGCCTGTGTGCCAAAGGTGGTTTTGCGGAAGATGACGTGGTTGCAGTGAGCAAACTGGGTGAAATCGAATACCGTGAAATCCCGGTGGACGTGAAACCAGAAGTTCGCGTGGAAGGCGGCCAGCACCTGAACGTTAACGTGCTGCGTCGCGAAACCCTGCTGGACGCGGTTGAGCATCCGGAAAAATACCCGCAGCTGACCATCCGTGTATCCGGCTACGCGGTACGCTTCAACTCTCTGACTCCGGAACAGCAGCGCGACGTCATCGCCCGTACCTTTACCGAAAGCCTGTAAGGCTGAAGCCAGATGTGAAAACGCCGGGATATCCCGGCGTTTTTTTTACTCTTCGTTGGACGTTGATGGCGTCCCGGTAGCGCTTGGTTTACGGCGCTTACCGATATTTTTCGTATCGCGGTGGCGTTTCTTCACCCGCGGTTTCTCTTTTTCTTTCTCTTTTTTCTCGGCGCGCTTCGCCAACACTTTCTTCGACGGTTTACCGGTTAACTTCTCGCTCGGCGCGCGGGTTTTCGGTCGCAGTTCATCAATCACGCGGGCCTTCAGCGGTTCTTCAACATAGCGGCCGATTTTGCCCAGCAGCAGGTGGTCATGCGCTTCAACCAGCGAAATAGCGATGCCTTTTTTACCGGCGCGGCCGGTACGACCGATACGGTGCAAATAGGTATCGGCGGTGCGCGGCATGTCGAAGTTAAACACGTGGCTGACATCCGGGATATCAATACCGCGCGCGGCGACGTCGGTGGCGATCAGCACGTTCACGCGACCATCGGTCAGGCGTTTAATCGCTTCGTTGCGCTTAATCTGCACCATCTCGCCTTCCAGCCAGCAGGTGGTGATCCCTGCTTCGTGCAGCTTAGCGGCCAGTTCGTGAACGCGCTCACGCTTACGAACAAAGACGATGGAGCGGGTTGCTTCCGGCTGCTTCAGCAAATTAATCAGCAGCGCGGTTTTATGCTCGATATCGTCGGCGCGATAGTACCACTGATGTATTTTTTTACGTTCGCGGGTCGATGGGGTGGCGGAGACTTCAACCGGCTCTTCCAGCAGACGCTCGGCAAAATCTTTGATCGCATCGCCTTCCAGCGTCGCGGAGAACAGCATGGTCTGCTTGCGCCAGCGGGTTTCACCGGCGATGGTTTCGATATCCTGGGCAAAGCCCATGTCCAGCATGCGGTCAGCTTCATCGAGGATCAGGGTCTCGACGGCGCGGCAGTCAAAGTTCTCTTCTTTAATATATTGCAGCAGGCGACCGGTGGTAGCGACCACGATATCCTGGTTTTCGCTGAACACTTCCGCGTGGTTCATGTACGCAACGCCGCCGGTAATGGTGGCGATGTCCAGATGGGTATGCTTCGCCAGCTCGCGGGCGTGGTCAGCCACCTGCATCGCCAGCTCGCGGGTCGGCGTCAGGATAAGAATACGCGGCGGGCCGGATTTCTTACGCGGGAAATCGAGCAGGTGCTGCAACGCTGGCAGCAGATACGCCGCCGTTTTACCGGTGCCGGTCGGCGCTGAACCGAGAATGTCACGGCCATCGAGCGCAGGCGGAATAGCGGCGGCCTGAATGGCTGTCGGGCGAGTGAAACCTTTATCCTGGAGGGCCTCCAGCAGGTTTTCGTCGAGTTCAAGTTCGGAAAAAGTCGTTACAGTCATGTTCTACCTCTGAGTGGGCCGCCGATTATAGACGTTACTGACGTAATGTTCATCTGTTTGTAAGGCTATCTGTTCTCCGGTATTGTGCATAGCCTTACGTTCAGGAGTTTTTGTCGGCAAGGTTATTGAGGATGTCTCAGTCGAAGTTTGCGCTGCCGCGCAATGGTTTTACCTTCAAACAGTTCTTTGTCGCCCACGATCGTTGCGCGATGAAGGTGGGCACTGATGGCATTTTGCTTGGTGCCTGGGCGCCGATTGCCGGGGTGAAGCATGTGCTGGATATTGGCGCGGGCAGCGGCCTGCTGGCGCTAATGCTCGCCCAGCGTACCGGCCATGAAGTGCATGTCGATGCGGTCGAACTGGACGAGGAGGCAGCCGCTCAGGCGCGGGAAAATGCCATCGCGTCGCCATGGTCTTCGCGCATAGAAGTCTGCCAGGCCGATATTCATCAGTGGCAGCCGTCGCAGACCCGGCGCTATGAACTGATAATCAGTAACCCGCCTTTTTTTGCCGAAGGGGTGCCATGCGCTACCTCGCAGCGGGAGCAGGCGCGATATACCACGACGCTCGATCACGCTTCCCTGCTGACCTGTGCCGCAGAGCATATCACCGAAGAAGGATTTTTTTGCGTGGTGCTGCCGGTGGATATCGGTAATGCGTTTATCGAGCGGGCAACGGCGATGGGGTGGAATTTGCGACTGCGCACTGACGTGGCGGAGACTGAACTGCGGCCGCCGCACCGGGTGCTGCTGGCTTTCTCCCCAACGGCAGGAGAGTGTTTCAGCGACAGGCTGGCGATCCGCGGGCCAGAGCAGCAGTACTCCGAAGGGTTTACTGCTCTGACCGAGGATTTTTATCTCTTTATGTGAGCCAGAGGGGACAGTATTGAGGGGCCGCTGTTCGGCAGCGGCTGCGGATAGTCGAGGGTATAGTGCAGTCCGCGGCTCTCCTTACGCAACATCGCACAGCGTACGATAAGCTCCGCCACCTGCACCAGATTGCGCAGCTCCAGCAGATTATTCGAGACGCGGAAGCGGGCGTAATACTCATCCAGCTCTTGCTGCAACATGGTAATGCGCCGCAGGGCGCGCTCCAGTCTGCGCGTCGTGCGCACAATGCCCACGTAATCCCACATCAGCAGGCGCAGCTCATGCCAGTTGTGCTGGATAACCACCAGTTCATCCGGGATCTCCACCTGACTTTCATCCCACGCCGGCAGGGTGGTGACCTTCTGGGCCAGCGGCAGGCGCCGGGCAATGTCCTCGGCGGCGGACCAACCGTAGACCAGACATTCCAGCAGCGAATTTGAGGCCATGCGGTTCGCGCCGTGCAGCCCGGTATAGCTGACTTCGCCGATGGCGTATAAGCCATCGACATCGGTGCGGCCATTATCATCCACCATCACGCCGCCGCAGGTGTAATGCGCGGCGGGGACGACCGGCACCGGATCTTTGGTTAAATCAATTCCCAGGCCGAGCAGCTTTTCGTAAATCATCGGGAAGTGCTGGCGAACAAACGCCTCGGGTTTATGGCTGATATCAAGGAACATACAGTCAACGCCCAGGCGCTTCATTTCATGGTCGATGGCGCGGGCGACGATATCGCGCGGGGCCAGCTCGCCGCGCTCGTCAAAGTCCGGCATAAAGCGGGTGCCGTCCGGGCGTTTAAGGTGGGCGCCTTCGCCGCGCAGCGCTTCAGTAAGCAGGAAATTACGTGCCTGTGGATGATACAGTGCGGTGGGGTGGAACTGGTTGAATTCGAGATTGGCTACCCGGCAGCCCGCCCGCCAGGCCATCGCAATACCGTCTCCGGAAGAGACGTCGGGGTTAGTGGTATATTGATAAACCTTGGCAGCCCCGCCGGTCGCAAGCACTACCGCCTTCGCGCTGCAGGTTTCCACCCGCTCTTTATTGCGGTTCCAGATCCAGGCCCCGACCACCCGGCGCGTGCCCGACAGGCCAATCTTATCCGATACGATCAAATCAACGGCATTGCTGCGCTCAATGATGCGGATATTTGGATGGGCAAGGGCTTTATCGACCAGCGTCGTCTCTACCGCTTTGCCGGTAGCATCGGCGGCGTGAAGAATGCGTCGATGGCTGTGACCTCCTTCGCGAGTAAGATGGTAGCTCTCTTCGCCATTGGCCTGAACCTGGGTGTCAAACAGCACGCCCTGATCGATAAGCCATTGTACGCACGGCCTGGCGTTGCTGGCGACGAAGGTGACCGCATGGCGATCGCAGAGTCCCGCGCCGGCGATCAGCGTATCTTCAACATGGGATTCGATACTGTCCGTCTCATCAAAGACGGCGGCAATTCCGCCCTGCGCATAGAACGTAGAACCTTCGCTGATCGGCCCTTTACTCAGCACCGTCACCGAACTGTGCTCCGCCAGGCGCAGCGCGAGAGAGAGACCGGCAGCGCCGCTGCCGATAATCAACACATCACAAGAGAAGTCAGGAGTGGTATTCATCGTCTTTGTTTAATTTACTAAACACATTTAGCTCACAATAGCACCAGCGCGTGAGGAATCGTACATTTTTTTTGCCTGGTGTTGTGACGGCTAAACAGAAGGGGCCGGGAAAAGGGGCGTTGTGCGGTAAAAAAGAGAAGTGGAGCAGGTTGTTAGCATTGGATTTTATAGTGAAATAAACACTGTGTTACGATACCCTTCAGTCGGGCCTGCGCTTTTTCTTATTGACTAACCTGTTGTTTAGCAACCTGGGCATATAATGATTGATAACGATCTGCCGCCGTTGCCAGACAAAAAACAAAAGCGTAACGGAACTTTATTGTTTTCATGCACTCCAACAGTCAGCTTGCTCATAATGCAGATTTTGGGTGGTGTTTTGAAGACGCATGGGAATTGGGTTTGGGGAGACATTACCTCGGATGAGCGAGCAGTTAACGGATCAGGTCCTTGTTGAACGGGTCCAGAAAGGAGATCAGAAAGCGTTTAATTTGCTGGTGGTGCGCTATCAGCATAAGGTCGCGAGTCTGGTTTCCCGCTATGTACCGCCGGGCGATATCGCTGACGTTGTTCAGGAATCGTTCGTTAAGGCATGGCGTGCGCTGGACTCTTTCCGGGGAGATAGCGCTTTTTACACCTGGTTATACCGTATCGCCGTCAACACGGCGAAGAATTATCTGGTTGCTCAGGGACGCCGTCCGCCGTCCAGCGATGTTGACGCCAACGAGGCGGAAAACTTCGAAAGCGGCGGGGCGTTGAAAGAAATTTCGAACCCTGAGAACTTAATGTTGTCAGAAGAACTGAGACAAATAGTTTTTCGTACCATTGAATCGCTCCCGGAAGATTTACGCATGGCAATTACGTTACGGGAGCTGGATGGCCTGAGCTATGAAGAGATAGCCGCTATCATGGATTGTCCGGTTGGGACGGTGCGTTCGCGTATCTTCCGGGCGCGAGAAGCTATTGATAATAAAGTTCAACCGCTTATCAGGCGTTGACGATAGCGGAATACTGGAAAAGGGTATCAGGCATGCAGAAAGAACAACTTTCGGCTTTAATGGATGGTGAAACGCTGGATAAAGAACTGCTCAACGAGTTGAGCCGTTCCTCTGAGATGCAAAAAACCTGGGAGAGTTATCACCTCATTCGCGATACGCTGCGTGGCGATACCGCAGAGGTGCTGCAATTCGATATCTCCGCCCGGGTGATGGCCGCCATTGAAAATGAGCCCGTTCGTCAGACGGCGCCGCTTATTCCTGAATCTCAGCCCGCACCGCACCAGTGGCGGCAGATGCCGTTCTGGAACAAAGTGCGTCCATGGGCCAGCTCACTCACCCAAATGGGCGTTGCCGCCTGCGTATCGCTTGCGGTTATCGTCGGCGTCCAGCACTATAATGGGCAGTCTGATGCGACTCAGCAGCCAGAGGCGCCAGTGTTCAATACCCTGCCGATGATGGGTAAAGCGAGCCCGGTAAGCCTTGGCGTACCGGCTGACGCATCAGCAGGTAGCGGCCAGCAGGCGCAGGTCCAGGAACAGCGCCGCCGGATTAACGCCATGTTGCAGGACTATGAACTGCAGCGCCGCCTGCACGCTGAGCAGCTGCAGTTTGGCCAGGCCCAGACTCAGCAGGCAGCAGTCCAGGTGCCGGGTTATCAAACTTTAGGAACGCAATCGCAGTAATGAAGCAACTTTGGTGTGCCATGTCGCTCATGGCAGGCAGCCTGTTGTTCTCTGTCAACGCCTCGGCTGATACATCGTCCGGGGCGTTGTTGCAGCAGATGAACCTGGCCAGCCAGTCCCTCAATTATGAGCTGTCTTTCGTCAGCATCAATAAACAAGGCGTTGAGTCGCTGCGCTATCGTCATGCGCGACTGAACAATCAACCGCTGGCGCAGCTGCTGCAGTTGGACGGTCCGCGCCGGGAAGTGGTCCTGCGCGGCACGGAAATCAGCTATTTTGAACCCGGTCTCGATCCGTTTACCCTGAACGGCGACTATATCGTCGATTCGCTGCCGTCGTTAGTTTACAGCGATTTCAAACGCCTCTCCGCGGCGTATGATTTTATCTCCGTTGGCCGTACCCGTATCGCTGACCGCCTCTGTGACGTGATCCGCGTCGTAGCTCGCGACGGTACGCGCTATAGCTTTATCGCCTGGCTGGACGCCGAGACCAAACTGCCGCTGCGCGTCGATTTGCTCGACCGCGACGGCGAAACGCTCGAGCAGTTCCGGGTTGTCTCCTTCAACGTTGGCGACAACGTCAGCGCCAGCATGGAGACGCTGGCAAAAGCGAATCTACCCCCGCAGCTGTCCGTCCCTGAAGGGGGCGACAAAGCCAACTTCAACTGGGCTCCGACGTGGCTTCCCCAGGGGATGACTGAAGTTTCCAGCAGTCAGCGCCGTCTGCCCACTTTTGACGGTCCCGTCGAATCGCGTCTCTATTCCGATGGCTTGTTCAGCTTCTCGATCAATATTAACCGCGCCACGGCGGCCAGCAGCGACCAGCTGTTGCGTACCGGCCGACGCACCGTCAGCACGACAGTACGTGATAACGCGGAGATCACCGTGGTGGGCGAACTGCCGCCGCAGACGGCGAAGCGTATCGCTGACAGTATTAAATTCAAGGCAGTACAATGATTAAAGAGTGGGCCACCGTGGTTTCCTGGCATAACGGCGTGGCGCAGGTGCACTGCGACGTTAAAGCCTCCTGCAGCAGCTGCGCTTCCCGTGCCGGCTGTGGTAGCAGGGTGTTAAACAAGCTGGGACCGCAGACCAGCCATACCATTAGCGTGCCCTGCGAGCAGCCGTTGGCAGCGGGGCAAAAAGTGGAGTTGGGGATCGCCGAAAGCAGCTTGCTGGGCTCAGCGCTGCTCGTCTATATGGCGCCGCTGGTGGGGCTGTTTATGATGGCGTCCATTTTCCAGGTGCTGTTTGCCAGCGATATCGCGTCACTTTGCGGTGCGTTGTTGGGCGGCGTCGGCGGCTTCCTGGTGGCGCGCGGTCTGTCGCCGCAGCTGGCTGCTCGCCAGTCATGGCAGCCGGTGATTTTAAGCGTCGGTTTGCCGCCTGATCTACTGCGTGTTGATACGCCTTCCTCTGAAATGGGGCAGTGATTTCACTGTCCTTCACCTTTATTTACTCTTCCTGTTACAACGCCACAATTTCTGCCGTTATGCTGGATCTAACAGCATTTCCTGGTTTCACGGATGTAGTGTAGAATGCGGCGTTTTCGGATTAAAAAACGTCAGGCACAGTACAGCGGCCTCATGATACTCGTAAGGCATAATTAACTCTAAATATGAAGAATATACGTAACTTTTCGATCATCGCTCACATCGACCACGGTAAGTCGACGCTGTCTGACCGTATCATCCAGATTTGCGGTGGCCTTTCTGATCGTGAAATGGAAGCCCAGGTTCTGGACTCCATGGATCTTGAGCGCGAGCGCGGGATCACCATCAAGGCGCAGAGTGTCACTCTGGACTACAAGGCCAACGACGGTGAGACCTATCAACTGAACTTTATCGACACCCCAGGCCATGTGGACTTCTCTTATGAAGTTTCTCGTTCCCTCGCCGCGTGCGAAGGCGCGCTGTTGGTGGTGGATGCCGGGCAGGGCGTAGAAGCCCAGACCCTGGCCAACTGCTACACCGCCATGGAGATGGACCTCGAAGTCGTTCCGGTGCTCAACAAGATCGACCTGCCTGCGGCCGACCCTGAGCGCGTAGCGGACGAGATTGAAGACATCGTCGGTATCGACGCCCACGACGCGGTTCGCTGTTCAGCGAAAACCGGTGTTGGCGTGCCGGATGTGCTGGAACGTCTGGTGCGCGACATTCCGCCGCCGGAAGGCGATCCGGACGCGCCGCTGCAGGCGCTGATTATCGACTCCTGGTTCGATAACTACTTAGGCGTCGTGTCGCTGGTGCGTATTAAAAACGGCACCATGCGCAAAGGCGACAAAATTAAGGTGATGAGCACCGGCCAGGTCTATAACGCTGACCGCCTGGGCATCTTTACCCCGAAACAGGTTGACCGTACCGAGCTGAAATGCGGCGAGGTAGGTTGGCTGGTTTGCGCCATTAAAGACATCCTCGGCGCGCCGGTGGGCGATACCCTGACCGCCGCCCGTAATCCAGCGGATAAAGCGCTGCCAGGCTTCAAAAAAGTGAAGCCGCAGGTCTACGCCGGTCTGTTCCCGGTGAGTTCTGATGACTATGAAAACTTCCGCGATGCGCTGGGTAAACTGAGTCTGAACGATGCTTCCTTGTTCTATGAGCCAGAAAGCTCAACGGCGCTGGGCTTCGGCTTCCGCTGCGGCTTCCTCGGCCTGTTGCACATGGAAATCATTCAGGAGCGTCTGGAGCGTGAGTACGATCTCGACCTGATTACCACGGCGCCGACGGTAGTCTACGAAGTGGAAACGACCTCCAAAGAAGTTATCTACGTCGACAGCCCGTCCAAGCTGCCGCCGCTGAATAATATCCAGGAGCTGCGTGAGCCGATCGCCGAGTGTCACATGCTGCTGCCGCAGGAGTTCCTCGGCAACGTGATCACCCTGTGTATCGAGAAGCGTGGCGTGCAGACCAACATGGTTTACCACGGTAAACAGGTGGCGCTGACCTATGAAATCCCGATGGCGGAAGTGGTTCTCGACTTCTTCGACCGTCTGAAGTCTACCTCTCGCGGCTATGCGTCGCTGGATTACAACTTCAAACGCTTCCAGGCCTCGAACATGGTGCGTGTTGACGTGCTGATCAACGGCGATCGCGTCGATGCGCTGGCGCTGATCACCCACAATGACAACGCCCCTTATCGTGGTCGCGAACTGGTCGAGAAGATGAAAGAGCTGATCCCGCGTCAGCAGTTCGATATTGCCATTCAGGCGGCTATCGGCAACCACATCATCGCGCGTTCCACCGTGAAACAGCTGCGTAAAAACGTCCTGGCGAAATGCTACGGCGGCGACGTCAGCCGTAAGAAAAAGCTGCTGCAGAAGCAGAAAGACGGTAAGAAGCGTATGAAACAGGTCGGTAACGTTGAACTGCCGCAGGAAGCGTTCCTCGCCATTCTGCACGTTGGTAAAGACGGCAAATAATTAAGGAGTTGGCATGGCGAACATGTTTGCCCTGATTTTGGTCATTGCGACCCTTGTGACAGGGCTGTTGTGGTGTCTGGATAAGTTCATATTCGCACCAAAACGTCGTGAGCGTCAGGCCGCTGCTCAGGCAGCGACCGGCGAGCAGCTGGACAAGAAAACGCTGAAGAAAGTTGGCCCGAAACCGGGCTGGCTGGAAACTGGCGCCTCGGTCTTCCCGGTGCTGGCGATTGTGCTGATTGTGCGTTCGTTTATCTATGAACCTTTCCAGATCCCGTCAGGTTCGATGATGCCGACCCTGCTGATTGGCGATTTCATCCTGGTGGAGAAATTCGCTTACGGCATTAAAGATCCGATCTATCAGAAAACGCTGATCGAAACGGGTCATCCGAAGCGCGGCGACATCGTGGTGTTTAAATATCCGGAAGATCCGCGTCTTGACTACATCAAGCGCGCGGTAGGGTTACCGGGTGATAAGGTCACCTACGATCCGGTTGCCAAGCAGGTCACTATCCAGCCGGGCTGCAGCTCCGGACAGGCCTGCGGCAACGCGCTGCCGGTGACTTATTCCAATGTTGAGCCGAGCGATTTCGTTCAGACTTTCTCCCGCAGCAACGGCGGCGAAGCGTCCAGCGGTTTCTGGCAGTTGCCGAAGGGCGAAACCAAAGCTGACGGCATTCGTCTGACCGAGCGTCAGGAGACGCTGGGCGACGTCACGCACCGTATTCTGATGGTGCCGATTGCCCAGGATCAGGTTGGGATGTACTACCACCAGTCCGGCCTGCCGCTGGCCACCTGGATCGTACCGCCCGGTCAGTATTTTATGATGGGTGACAACCGGGATAACAGCGCCGACAGCCGCTACTGGGGCTTTGTGCCGGAAGCTAACCTGGTCGGAAAAGCGACCGCTATCTGGATGAGTTTTGAAAAGCAGGAAGGTGAATGGCCGACCGGCGTGCGGTTATCGCGCATTGGTGGAATTCATTAATTTCCTCTGTTGAATTCACGCCGCTGCGGTTATCACAGCGGCGTGAATTATTTAATATTTAAATCCATTCAAACTAACGACATCCCGTGTCGTTGCGTATAGAATATCCCCCCGAAGTTTTTGGTTGTCGCTCAACCGAGTGACACTGCACACGAAAGCGTATTGGACTGTTTCAACTTGCTGTATGAAGCGTATGCTCAGGTCGGTTTCGTGTGCTGCATCTTTGACGCATTCATTTATTGGTAACGCATGAACCCCATCGTAATTAATCGGCTTCAACGAAAGCTGGGCTACACTTTTCATCATCAGGAGCTGTTGCAACAGGCATTAACTCACCGCAGTGCCAGCAGCAAACATAATGAGCGCCTGGAGTTTTTAGGTGACTCCATTTTAAGTTTTGTGATCGCGAATGCGCTCTATCATCGTTTTCCTCGTGTGGACGAAGGCGATATGAGCCGTATGCGCGCGACGCTGGTGCGTGGCAACACGCTGGCGGAAATCGCCCGCGAGTTTGAACTGGGCGAGTGTCTGCGCCTCGGGCCGGGCGAACTGAAAAGCGGCGGTTTCCGTCGCGAATCCATTCTCGCGGACACCGTTGAAGCGTTAATTGGCGGGGTTTTCCTCGACAGCGATATTCAGAACGTTGAACGCTTAATCCTCTCCTGGTACCAGACCCGTCTGGACGAAATCAGTCCGGGCGATAAGCAAAAGGATCCGAAGACGCGTCTGCAGGAGTATCTGCAGGGACGTCATCTGCCGCTGCCGTCCTACCTGGTGGTCCAGGTGCGCGGCGAAGCGCACGATCAGGAATTTACTATCCACTGCCAGGTCAGTGGCCTGAGTGAACCGGTGGTTGGCACAGGTTCCAGCCGTCGCAAGGCGGAGCAGGCTGCCGCCGAACAGGCGCTGAAAAAACTGGAGCTGGAATGAGCGAAGAAAAAAGTTATTGCGGATTTGTCGCCATCGTTGGTCGTCCAAACGTTGGCAAATCCACCCTGTTGAACAAGCTGCTGGGACAGAAGATTTCGATCACTTCCCGAAAAGCGCAGACCACCCGTCACCGCATCGTCGGCATCCATACCGAAGGGCCGTATCAGGCGATTTATGTCGATACCCCGGGCCTGCATATGGAAGAGAAGCGCGCGATTAACCGCTTAATGAACAAAGCGGCCAGCAGCTCAATTGGCGATGTTGAACTGGTCATTTTCGTGGTGGAAGGCACTCGCTGGACGCAAGACGACGAGATGGTGCTGAACAAGCTGCGTGACGCGAAAGCACCTGTGATCCTCGCGATCAACAAGGTGGATAACGTGCAGGACAAAGCGGAGCTATTGCCGCACCTGCAGTTCCTCGCCAGCCAGATGAACTTCCTCGACATTGTGCCGATCTCTGCGGAAACCGGCACCAATGTCGATACCATCGCGGCGATCGTGCGTAAGCATCTGCCGGAAGCGATCCATCACTTCCCGGAAGATTATATTACTGACCGTTCACAGCGCTTTATGGCCTCTGAAATCATCCGTGAAAAACTGATGCGTTTCCTTGGCGCTGAACTGCCGTACTCCGTGACCGTGGAAATCGAACGTTTCGTGACCAACGAGCGCGGCGGCTACGATATCAACGGCCTGATCCTCGTCGAGCGCGAAGGGCAGAAGAAGATGGTGATTGGCAACAAAGGCGCCAAAATTAAAACCATCGGTATCGAAGCGCGTAAGGACATGCAGGACATGTTTGAAGCACCGGTACACCTCGAGCTGTGGGTCAAAGTGAAATCCGGCTGGGCCGATGACGAGCGCGCCCTGCGCAGTCTCGGTTACGTTGACGACCTCTGAGTTAACACAACGTGGATGGATGGCAGCGCGCCTTTGTCCTGCATAGCCGACCGTGGAGCGAAACCAGCCTGATGCTGGACGTCTTCACGGAAGAATCGGGTCGCGTGCGCCTGGTGGCCAAAGGCGCACGCTCCAAACGCTCTAATCTCAAAGGCGCTTTACAGCCCTTTACCCCCTTACTGGTTCGCTTCGGTGGCCGCGGCGAGGTCAAAACCCTGCGCAGCGCGGAAGCCGTCTCGCTGGCGCTGCCGCTCAGTGGTATCACCCTTTACAGCGGCCTCTACGTTAACGAGCTTATCTCCCGCGTTCTGGAGCACGAAACACGCTTCTCCGAACTCTTTTTTGACTATCTGCACTGCATTCAGGCGCTTGCCGGAACCAGCGGCTCGCCGGAGCCCGCGCTGCGGCGTTTTGAGCTGGCGCTGCTCGGGCACCTGGGCTATGGCGTGGATTTTCTTCACTGCGCCGGCAGCGGCGAGCCGGTGGACGACGCCATGACCTACCGCTATCGCGAAGAAAAGGGCTTTATTGCCAGCCTGGTGATTGATAACAACACGTTTACCGGGCACCATTTGAAAGCGTTGGCGAGTCGCGAGTTTCCGGATGTTGATACGCTGCGCGCCGCAAAGCGCTTTACCCGTATCGCCCTGAAGCCCTATCTCGGCGGCAAACCGCTCAAGAGCCGGGAATTGTTTCGCCAGTTTATGCCCGCGCGAAAGGTGCGGGCGGCTAATACGAATAATGATTAACGAGGATTGTCATGGCTGAATTACTGTTAGGGGTCAATATTGACCATATCGCGACCTTGCGTAACGCGCGCGGCACCGCCTATCCGGATCCGGTTCAGGCAGCTTTCATTGCCGAGCAGGCCGGCGCCGACGGCATCACCGTGCATCTGCGTGAAGACCGCCGCCATATTACCGATCGCGATGTGCGTATCCTGCGCCAGACGCTGCACACCCGGATGAATCTTGAAATGGCGGTCACCGAAGAGATGCTGACGATCGCCTGCGAAACCAAACCGCACTTCTGCTGCCTGGTGCCGGAGAAACGTCAGGAAGTCACCACCGAAGGCGGACTGGACGTGGCCGGGCAGCGCGACAAGATGCGCGATGCCTGCCAACGCCTGGCGGATGCCGGTATCCTGGTCTCTCTGTTTATCGATGCGGATAACGAGCAGATCAAAGCGGCGGCGGATGTTGGCGCGCCCTATATCGAAATTCACACCGGCTGCTATGCCGATGCCAAAACCGACGCCGGGCAGGCGAAGGAGCTGGAACGTATTGCCAAAGCGGCCACCTATGCCGCCAGCCTTGGCCTGAAGGTGAATGCTGGCCACGGTCTGACCTACCACAACGTGAAAGCGATTGCTGCGCTGCCGGAAATGCATGAGCTTAATATCGGCCATGCGATTATCGGTCGCGCAGTGATGAGTGGCCTGAAAGAAGCGGTCGCGGAAATGAAGCGTCTGATGCTGGAAGCGCGCGGCTAATGGCCATTCTCGGGCTGGGTACCGACATCGTCGAGATCGCCCGCATCGAAGCGGTGATCGCCCGCAGCGGCGATCGCCTTGCCCGCCGGGTGCTGAGCGACCATGAATGGAGCATCTGGGAGCAGCATCAGCAGCCGGTGCGTTTCCTGGCGAAACGCTTTGCGGTCAAGGAAGCGGCGGCGAAAGCGCTGGGAACCGGGATCCGTAACGGACTGGCTTTTAACCAGTTCGAGGTTTACAACGACGAGCTGGGCAAGCCAAAGCTGCGGCTATGGGGTGAAGCAAACCTTTTGGCTGAACGAATGGGGGTAAGCGCTATTCACGTTACTCTCGCCGATGAACGCCACTACGCCTGCGCCACGGTGATTGTCGAAAGCTAGCCAGGGGGCGGTTAAATTTTATCCGCGTGGTGCATCAGCACGAATTTGTCCCACAGCTGTTCTTCACTCTCGATGTGTGCCGGATCTTTCAGGATCGTATTCGGGATCGGGCACACTTTCTGGCAGGTTGGCGTGTCATAATGACCCACGCACTCGGTGCAGCGGTCGCTGTTAATTTCATAAATGCTATCACCCATCGAAATGGCCTCATTCGGGCACTCCGGTTCGCACATATCGCAGTTGATGCATTTTTTAGTAATTAACAGCGCCATCAGGAAAGTCTCAGAAACAACACAAACAGGGCGGGCATTATACGCCCATTTTCTGCTCAGACCAGCTTTTTCACCAGCGCTTCGCTATGGCGAATGCGCTCGGGCGCCCGCTCCAGATCCTGCTGCACCAGCCCCATAAATAGCAGGTCGGTGAGCATCATTTGCGCGCTGGTGGAGGAGATGGCCGCGCTACGCGTCGCCTGCTCTTCGGCAATGGTATACAGGCAGTGGGTTGCCTGTTGCTGCAGGGCGTTAGGGCTAAAGCCGGTGATCGCCAGGATCTTGCAGCCCACGCGCAGCGCTTCACCTGCCGCCATATTGATCTCCCGGCGCTCGCCGGAGTAAGAGATCGCCAGCAGCAGATCGTCGCTGGACATGGCCTGCACTGTCGCCAGCAGGGCGTGCATATCCTGCTCAGAAACAGCGTTGATGCCGATCTTCATCAGCTTCCAGCTAAAGTTACGCGCCACCAGACCGGACGCGCCGATGCCGGTGACGATCACCCGCCGGGCGTTGCGCAGGAGCGTGACCGCTTCCCGTAGCGTCTCTTCGGTGTTGACGTCCAGTGAAGCATGCATGGCGGCGACATTGTCTTTAATCAGTTTCTCGCCCACCAGTCGCAGCGGGTCGTCACCACGAATGTGGTTATGCACCGGGACGGAGTGCGGATCCGGGCTGCTCGCCAGAGCCTCACTGAGGGCCAGCTTCAGCGCCGGAAAGCCTTTGAATCCCAGCTTCTGGGCAAATTTAACCACGCTGGACTGACTCACACCGGCTTCCGCCGCCAGCTGCTGCGAGCTGAGGTGCCGGGTCTCATCGGGCTGGCTCAGAATATAATCGGCCAACTTTTTGTCGCTCGCCGCCAGGGTGGGATAGCGCTGACGAATACGCGTTAAACAGTTCATTGGAGCTCCGCTGGAGCCGTCCGGCTCGTGACTGACAGAATTTTTATTCGATTATAAGGGGTATACCACGAATTAAAAATTCTTGAGCCACAATTTTTCCTTAGCCTGCTACTTTAATTCTTCCTTAACGGCAGGGGATGTTTTCCCTCTTCGCGGCGTAAGGCTGTTAAGCTTAACCTAACGAGAAGCGAGTCCTGACATAAGGAGGCAGTTTGCAGCACAATGAACGGAAAGTGGTGTTTTTCGATCTGGATGGAACCTTGCATCAGCAGGATATGTTCGGCAGTTTCCTGCGCTACCTGCTGCGTAATCTGCCGCTAAACCTGCTGCTGGTGGTGCCGATGGTGCCAGTGATCCTTGTCGGTCTGGCGGTTTGTGGGCGGGCGGCGCGCTGGCCGATGAGTCTCCTGTTGTGGGCATCAACCTTTGGCCGTCGTGAGGCGGTACTGAAGCGGCTGGAAGCGGAATTTGTCGGCTGGTTTCGCCATCATGTGACGGCGTTTCCGGTGGTTCATGCGCGGCTCACAGCGTACCTGACCAGCACCGATGCCGACGTCTGGTTGATCACCGGCTCGCCGCAGTCGCTGGTGGAGCAGGTCTATCGTGATACCCTCTGGCTGCCACGGGTCAATCTGATTGCCAGTCGCACCGCGCGCCGCAGGGGCGGCTGGGTATTGACCCTGCGCTGCCTGGGGCATGAAAAAGTGGTGCAACTGGAGAAAAAGATTGGCGCGCCGCTGCGGCTGTACAGCGGCTATAGCGACAGTGAGCAGGACAACCCCTTGCTCGGCTTTTGCCAGCATCGCTGGCGGGTAACGCCTCAGGGAGAGCTCCAGCAGCTGGAGTAATAGTGTGTAATTGATAGCGCCCATGTATAATGCGCCCCGCTTTTTCTGCTGGAGTGGCCGCTGTGTCTGACCTCGAAATCAATGATGAATACTGGATGCGTCATGCCCTGACGCTGGCAAAGCGCGCCTGGGAAGAGGGCGAGGTGCCGGTGGGCGCGGTGCTGGTGCATAACAACCAGGTCATCGGCGAGGGCTGGAACCGGCCGATCGGCCGTCACGACCCCACCGCTCACGCGGAAATTATGGCTTTACGCCAGGGCGGGCTGGTGCTGCAAAACTACCGCCTGATCGACGCCACGCTGTACGTGACTCTGGAGCCTTGCGTCATGTGTGCTGGCGCCATGGTGCACAGCCGTATCGCCCGCCTGGTCTTTGGCGCCAGGGATGCCAAGACCGGTGCTGCCGGCTCGCTGATAGATGTCCTGCACCATCCGGGAATGAATCATCGGGTTGAAATAAGCGAAGGTGTGCTGGCGGAGTCCTGCTCTACCATGCTGAGCGACTTCTTTCGCTGGCGGCGGGAAGAGAAAAAAGCGCTGAAGAAAGCCCGGGAGCAGACCGGAGAAAGTTAATACAGGTGGCCGGGGAGTTTTAACCGGGCATTATCCATCTGCTTATCGGCGCGAAACTTGAAAAAGGGCAGGGTGGTTTCCTGCGGCTGTTCGAGTTCATTCGGCAGCACGGCCGGGTAATCCTCCGCCAGGGCCAGCGTTTGCTGTTGCTGGCGCTCCTTCTCTGACAAATAGCCGACAAGGCTTATCTGGTATTTGCGGATGTTTTCCACATAGGCGTAGGCCTCATGGCCGCGCGCATAGCCGTATTTAAGTTTGCTGTAATAAGGCTTCTGGCTCAGCAGGGGTAAACGCAGCTTAACGTCTGCCCAGCTGTTGGGATTGCCTTTTTGTTTGCGGGTTAGCGCCATGGCGTCCAGCATATGGGCATAGCCCATATTGTAAGCAGCCAGCGCAAACCAGATGCGTTCGTCTTTCGGGATCGAATCCGGCACTTTATCCATCATATCCTGCAGATAGCGCATGCCGCCGTCGATACTCTGCGCCGCATCGGTCCGGTCAGTCAGCCCCAGGCTTTGCGCGGTATTGCGCGTCAGCATCATCATGCCGCGCACGCCGGTGGGGGAGGTGGCCTGCGGATCCCAGTGGGATTCCTGCCAGGCGATCGCGGCCAACAGGCGCCAGTCAATCTCGCGGGCGTACTTTTCAAACAGCGGCTGCACGTCCGGGAGAATATTCTCCACTGCACGGAGGAAGGTGCGGGTGTCGACGTAATCGAAGTCGTTGCCGTGGCCGAGGTATTTTTCCTCCAGGCGTGCCAGCGTGCCGTCTTCATTAATGTTATTGAAGAAATCAAGCATCGCCGCCGACAGCGAATTATCTTCGCCCCGGGCGCTAAACCAGGTGACCGGCTGTTCGTCGGTGATATCCAGGGCTACCGCCAGCTCCGGATGGACGCGCTGAAACAGGCTGACGGCCACCGAGTCGGCGACGGTGTAATCGAGTTTGCCGTCAATCACCGCCTGCATCAGGGCCGTGGTACCGCGCTTCTCGTCCACACGCCAGGCAAGATCCGGGTATTTCTCCGCTTTTAAGGCCTGCAGGTCGTTGATCGCCACGTGGCCCGGAGCGATGGTGAGCTGCTCGGCGGTCAGCGACGCGAGAGTGCGTGGCCGGATATTACCGACACGATAGACCAGCTGTTGGGAAACAGAATAGTAGGTGGGGCCGGCCTGGTAGTTTTTCACCCGCTCCTGGTTATAGACCAGACCGGCGGCCAGCATATCGGCCTGACCGTCGTCGAGGTCGTCAAACAGCTGGCTGATGTTCTGCCGGACGGTTACCTTAAGCGTTACGCCCAGGTAGTCAGCAAACTGTTTCGCCAGTTCATAATCCAGACCGAACGTTTTATTGTTCATGGTGGCGAAGGTCATCGGCGAGTTGATGGTGCTGATGCGCAGCTCGCCGCGAGCGATAATGCCCGCCACCCGGTTCTCGGGTTTACTGGACCAGGGGATTGACGGCCACAGGGCCGCCGCCAGCAAAAGGGTGACAATGCCGATCAGCAGATAATTAATCTTTAATTTTTTCAGAGCGTTAATCTTCTGCAGCTTCAGGTTCCTCAGCAGGCGATGTCCGGAAAAAACGCAAGGTTGTCGTCGAATGTGCGGCATTCTGCTTAAGAATGCGCCAGTTGGCAACTTATTCGCGATGGTCGTCACATTTATTGATAAAGCTGATGAATCATTTTATTTCTACGCAAACGGTTTCGTCGGGGCGCAGGATTCACTATAATGACGCCCGTTTCCCCCCCTGGCTCACCCTGA
Source organism: Klebsiella sp. H-Nf2 (assembly GCF_002806645.1). Classification (NCBI taxonomy): domain Bacteria; kingdom Pseudomonadati; phylum Pseudomonadota; class Gammaproteobacteria; order Enterobacterales; family Enterobacteriaceae; genus Klebsiella; species Klebsiella sp. H-Nf2. Next base: position 304,029 of record NZ_PIBL01000004.1, on the reverse strand, counting down.
AAGCTTCGAAGACGAGAGACTTATGATGGAAATTTTGCGTGGTTCACCTGCACTGTCGGCATTCCGTATCAATAAACTGCTGGCACGATTTCAGGCGGCCAACCTTCCGGTAAGCGCCATATATGCCGAATATATTCATTTTGCCGATCTGAACGCTCCGCTGAGCGCTGACGATCGCGAGCGCCTGGCGCGACTGCTTCAGTATGGCCCGAGCTTAAACAGCCATACCCCGACCGGTAAATTACTGCTCGTGACCCCTCGCCCTGGCACCATCTCTCCCTGGTCTTCTAAAGCTACCGACATCGCTCACAACTGCGGTCTGACTCAGGTCGTGCGCCTGGAGCGCGGCGTGGCGTATTACGTTGAAGCCTCAACCCTGACCGAAGCACAGTGGACCGCCGTGGCGGCGGAGCTGCACGACCGCATGATGGAGAGCGTCTTCGACGCCCTGGAAGCGGGCGAGACACTGTTTGCCCACCATCAGCCGACGCCGGTCACTAGCGTTGACCTGCTGGGCGAGGGCCGCCAGGCACTGATTGACGCCAACCTCCGTCTGGGGCTGGCGCTGGCAGACGATGAAATCGACTACCTGCAGGACGCGTTTACCCGCCTGGGCCGCAATCCGAACGATATCGAGCTGTATATGTTCGCTCAGGCGAACTCTGAGCATTGTCGCCACAAGATTTTCAACGCCGACTGGATCATCGACGGCGAACAGCAGCCGAAGTCGCTGTTCAAAATGATCAAAAACACCTTTGAAAAAACGCCGGACTATGTCCTGTCAGCCTATAAAGACAACGCCGCGGTGATGGAAGGGTCTGAAGTCGGACGTTACTTCGCTGACCACCAGACCGGGCGCTACGACTTCCATCAGGAGCCGGCGCACATTCTGATGAAGGTGGAAACCCATAACCACCCGACGGCCATCTCTCCATGGCCAGGCGCGGCAACCGGCTCCGGCGGTGAAATCCGTGATGAAGGCGCCACCGGCCGCGGCGCGAAGCCGAAAGCGGGCCTGGTGGGCTTCTCGGTTTCCAACCTGCGTATTCCGGGCTTCGAGCAGCCGTGGGAAGAAGATTTCGGTAAACCGGATCGCATCGTCACCGCCCTGGACATCATGACTGACGGCCCACTGGGCGGCGCGGCGTTTAATAACGAATTTGGTCGTCCGGCGCTGAACGGCTACTTCCGTACCTACGAAGAGAAAGTCACCAGCCACAACGGTGAAGAGCTGCGCGGCTACCACAAACCGATCATGCTGGCCGGCGGCATCGGCAACATCCGCGGCGAGCACGTGCAGAAGGGCGAAATTACCGTCGGCGCGAAACTGATCGTGCTGGGTGGCCCGGCGATGAATATCGGCCTCGGCGGCGGCGCGGCGTCTTCTATGGCCTCCGGCCAGTCTGATGCCGACCTTGATTTCGCCTCCGTACAGCGTGACAACCCGGAAATGGAACGCCGCTGTCAGGAAGTGATCGACCGTTGCTGGCAGCTGGGCGACGCCAACCCGATCCTCTTTATCCACGACGTTGGCGCGGGCGGTCTTTCCAACGCCATGCCGGAGCTGGTAAGCGACGGCGGCCGCGGCGGTAAATTCCAGCTGCGCGATATTCTCAGCGATGAGCCAGGGATGAGCCCGCTGGAGATCTGGTGTAACGAATCGCAGGAGCGTTATGTTCTGGCGGTCGCGCCGGAGCAACTGCCGCTGTTCGACGAACTGTGCCGCCGCGAACGCGCGCCTTATGCCGTTATCGGCGAAGCTACCGCTGAGCAGCACCTGAGCCTGAGCGACAGCCACTTTAACGATCAGCCGATCGACCTGCCGCTGGACGTCCTGCTCGGCAAAACGCCGAAAATGACCCGTGACGTGCAGACCCTGAAAGCTCAGGGCAGCGCGCTGGATCGCCAACCTATTACCCTTGCCGATGCGGTAAATCGCGTTCTGCATCTGCCGACGGTGGCCGAGAAAACCTTCCTCGTGACCATCGGCGACCGTACGGTGACCGGCATGGTCGCCCGCGACCAGATGGTCGGCCCGTGGCAGATCCCGGTGGCCAACTGCGCGGTAACCACCGCCAGCCTCGACAGCTACTACGGTGAAGCGATGGCGATGGGCGAGCGCGCCCCGGTTGCCCTGCTGGACTTCGCGGCCTCTGGCCGTCTGGCCGTCGGTGAAGCGCTGACCAACATCGCCGCCACGCAGATTGGCGAGCTGAACCGCGTGAAGCTGTCGGCTAACTGGATGGCCGCCGCTGGCCACCCGGGCGAAGACGCTGGCCTGTATGAGGCAGTGAAAGCGGTCGGCGAAGAGCTGTGTCCGGCGCTGGGCCTGACCATTCCAGTCGGCAAAGACTCGATGTCGATGAAAACCCGCTGGCAGGAAGGCAGCGAGCAGCGCGAGATGACCTCCCCGCTGTCGCTGGTGATCTCCGCCTTTGCCCGTGTCGAAGATGTTCGTCATACCGTCACGCCGCAGCTTTCTACAGAAGATAACGCTCTGCTGCTGATCGACCTCGGTAAAGGCCACAACGCGCTGGGCGCGACGGCCCTGGCGCAGGTCTATCGCCAGCTCGGCGACAAGCCAGCTGACGTGCGTGATGTTGTTCAGCTGAAAGGCTTCTGGGATGCGATGCAGGCCCTGGTGGCGCAGCGTAAACTGCTGGCCTACCACGACCGCTCCGATGGCGGCCTGCTGGTGACCCTGGCGGAAATGGCCTTTACCGGCCACTGTGGCCTGGAAGCAGATATCGCCGCGCTGGGCGACGACCGTCTGGCCGCGCTGTTCAACGAAGAGCTGGGGGCGGTGATCCAGGTACGTGCCGCAGACCGTGAGGCGGTGGAAGCCATTCTGGCGGTTAACGGTCTGGCAGACTGCGTGCATTACCTCGGTAAAGCGGTTGAGGGCGATCGCTTTGTGCTGACTGCCAACGGTCAGACGGTGTTTAGCGAAAGCCGTACCACGCTGCGCATGTGGTGGGCGGAAACCACCTGGCAGATGCAGCGTCTACGTGACAACCCGGCCTGCGCCGATCAGGAGCACGAGGCGAAAGCCAATGACGCCGACCCGGGCCTCAATGTGAAGCTTTCGTTTGATATTAATGACGACGTTGCGGCGCCGTACATTGCCACCGGCGCGCGTCCGAAAGTGGCCGTCCTGCGCGAGCAGGGGGTGAACTCTCACGTTGAAATGGCGGCAGCCTTCCATCGCGCCGGCTTTGACGCCATCGACGTGCATATGAGCGACCTGCTGGCGGGCCGGACCGGTCTGGGTGATTTCCATGCCCTGGTGGCCTGCGGCGGCTTCTCCTACGGCGACGTGCTGGGCGCGGGTGAAGGCTGGGCGAAGTCGATTCTGTTCAACGAGCGCGTGCGCGATGAGTTCGCGACGTTCTTCCATCGTCCGCAGACCCTGGCGCTCGGCGTGTGCAACGGCTGTCAGATGATGTCCAACCTGCGTGAACTGATCCCGGGCAGCGATCTGTGGCCGCGCTTTGTGCGTAACCAGTCTGACCGCTTCGAAGCGCGCTTTAGCCTGGTGGAAGTGACGCAAAGCCCATCCCTGCTGCTGGAAGGCATGGTTGGCTCACGGATGCCGATTGCGGTCTCCCACGGCGAAGGTCAGGTGGAAGTGCGCGACAGCGCGCATCTGGCCCAGCTGGAGAGCAAAGGTCTGGTGGCGTTGCGCTTCGTCGATAACTTCGGCAAAGTGACCGAAACCTATCCGGCGAACCCGAACGGTTCCCCGAACGGTATCACCGCGGTGACCAGCGAAAGCGGGCGCGCGACCATCATGATGCCGCACCCGGAACGCGTCTTCCGTACCGTAAGCAACTCCTGGCACCCGGAGAACTGGGGCGAGGACAGCCCGTGGATGCGTATCTTCCGTAACGCGCGTAAACAGCTGGGTTAATCTCCCCGCAGCGTGTCACGCGGACGTATCGGCCCCCTGCTCAGGCAGGGGGCTTTTTTTATCTGTGATAGCCGGCACGCCAGGGTGTCGGGAATTGCCGACAACCGCTATGTTATGGTGTCTCTAATAGGAGACATTTAAGTTATTGATTTAATTGATGAGTGATTAAGCGCTTATTTAGTGTCGTCAACTGGCGACAGTGTGAATAAAAAGTGCACAGCTCTGGTTGGGCGATGATATTGAACTAATATCATAAATATCAGTGTGTTAATAAAATGTTTTGAAAGATGGCATAGTTCATGCATAATATTAACCAGTGGCTCATTCACCTTCTTATGTCAGCCCCTTCGGGACGCGCTACATAAACTTCGAATGACGCACAAACAGGTGCCTGCCGTCCAACTCCTGATAATAGCCTGGCTTTATCAGACATCGGGCGAAACGTCGAGTAAGGCACCGCCTCATTCCTGAACAAAGCCAGGCCTTGCGCCTGGCTTTGTTGTTTCTGCGGCGCAGCAGTCAGCGGTAGCGCTTTTCTCTGGCGCGCTCCTCAGTTAGCATCGACCAGAGCTAATGATTGAGACAACATCCTTGAAGCGACTCTCTCTTTTTCCCCGTTCGCTGCGTCAGCTGGTGACGCTCTCCTTTGTGCTGATCCTGCTGCCGTTACTGGTGCTGGCATGGCAGGCCTGGCAGAGCCTGAATGCCCTTAGCGCCCAGGCGGCGCATATCAACCGCACTACGCTGGTCGATGCCCGACGCAGCGAGGCGATGATCAATGCCGCGCTGGAGATGGAGCGCAGCTATCGCCAGTACTGCGTGCTGGACGATCCGACGCTGGCGCGGGTGTATCAGAATCAGCGACAGCGCTACAGCCAGATGCTGGATGCCCACGCTGGCGTGCTACCGGACGAGAGGCTCTGGCAGGCGCTGCGTCAGGATGTCAGCGATCTGGCGCAGCTGCAGTGTAAAAACAGCGGCCCCGATGCCCAGTCGGCCGCCAGACTGGAAGTTTTCGCCAGCAATAACAGCGATATGGTGCAGGCGACCCGGGCGGTCGTCTATTCCCGCGGCCAGCAGCTGCAGCAGGAGATTGCCGAACGCGGCCAGTTTTTCGGCTGGCAGGCGCTGGTGCTGTTTCTGCTGAGCCTGGCGCTGGTGCTACTCTTCACCCGCATGATTATCGGTCCGGTGAAAGGCATCGAAAGAATGATCAATCAGCTGGGGGCAGGGAAGTCGCTGGACGACGCCGCATTGTTTACCGGCCCGCGCGAGCTGCGCTCGGTGGGCAAGCGTATCATCTGGCTCAGCGAACGCCTGGCGTGGCTGGAGTCGCAGCGGCATCAATTTCTTCGCCATCTGTCGCATGAGCTGAAAACCCCGCTGGCCAGTATGCGTGAAGGTACCGAGCTGTTGGCCGACAGGGTCGCCGGGCCACTGACCCCTGAGCAGCAGGAGATCGTCGAGATCCTCGACAGCAGTAGCCGTAACCTGCAAAAGCTGATTGAACAGCTGCTGGACTACAACCGAAAACAGGCCGACGGGCCGGTGACACGCGAAGCGGTGGACCTGGTGGAACTGGTGGAAAACGTCGTGGCGGCGCACAGCCTGCCCGCGCGGGCTAAACTGATGCATACCGAACTGACGCTGCAGGCGCGGCGTTGTCTGGCAGAGCCTGCGCTATTGATAAGCGTAATGGATAATCTCTACTCCAATGCGGTGCACTATGGCGCTGAATCCGGTAACATTCGTATCCATAGCTACCGGCACGGAGAGCAGGTACGTATTGATGTCGCTAACAGCGGCGAACCGATCCCGGCCGCAGAACAGAATATGATTTTTGAGCCTTTTTACCAGGGAAGTCACCAGCGTAAAGGGGCCGTTAAGGGCAGTGGTCTGGGGTTGAGTATTGCCCGCGACTGCGTCCGGCAGATGCAAGGGGATCTGAGTCTGGTTGACGCTCCCGCCGGGCAAGTCTGTTTTCGCATTACGCTCCCCGCAGCAGCACCGGAATAAACCAACCTATGAATCGATATCGGGGAACTATGTCCCATTTCCTGGCCTGGCGCCGTTCGCTCAACGGATGGTTGCTCTCAGGCATAGCTTGTCTGACGCTGGCGGGGTGTTCCGCCGGCTTCTCACCGCATACGGCGGAAGGTACCGCCGCCCCTGGACTGGCGCAGCATCAGGTGGCCGATTTTGTCGCGGTCGACTGCGCGGACATCTGGGCGCACAGCAGCGATGCCAGCGATAAAAATCCCCTCTACTGGCTGCGGGGAATTGATTGTGCCGATCGTCTGGCTCCGGTGCAGGCGCGGGCAGAGGCGAAGCGCCATACCGACGACAGCTGGCAGGACGCCTTCCGTCGCGGCATCCTGCTTGCTGATGCCAAAATTACTCCCGACGAGCGTCGCGACCTGGTGGCGCGTCTCGATACCTTCAGCCCGCAAATCGCCGTTCAGGTCCGCCCGCTGTATCAGCTCTGGCGCGACGGCCAGACCCGCCAGCTGCAGCTGGTGGAAGAGCGTGCCCGTTACGCGAAGCTTCAGCAGTCCAGCGATAGCGAACTGGAGACGCTGCGTCAGCAGGAGCAGGCGTTGCGCGAACAGCTGGAGCTGACCACCCGTAAGCTGGAGAACCTGACGGATATCGAACGCCAGCTCTCCAGCCGCAAGCCGGGCGGCAACTTCGGCAGTGAAAAAGTGCCGGAGGTGATCCATGACGATCCGTAAACCGGCGCGTTTGTTGCTGGTGGATGACGATCCGGGGCTGCTGAAGCTGCTGGGTATGCGCCTGGTCAGCGAAGGCTACAGCGTGGCCACCGCGGAGAGTGGGCCGGAAGCGCTGCGCGTGCTGGGACGTGAGAAAGTGGATCTGGTGATTAGCGATCTGCGGATGGATGAAATGGACGGCCTGCAGCTGTTCAGCGAGATCCAGAAGGGGCTGCCCGGCATGCCGGTGATTATTCTCACCGCCCATGGTTCGATTCCCGACGCCGTGGCCGCGACCCAGCAGGGAGTGTTCAGCTTCCTGACCAAGCCGGTCGATAAAGATGCCTTGTATAAAGCCATTGATGAGGCGTTAGAGCAGCGCTCGCCGGCCACCGACGAAGCCTGGCGCCAGGCGATTGTGACCCGCAGCCCGCTGATGCTACGCCTGCTTGAGCAGGCCGGGATGGTGGCGCAATCGGACGTCAGCGTGCTGATTAATGGCCAGAGCGGGACCGGGAAGGAGATCGTCGCTCAGGCGATCCATAACGCCAGCCCGCGTCATGATAAGCCGTTCGTGGCGATCAACTGCGGCGCGCTGCCGGAACAGCTGCTCGAGTCTGAGCTCTTCGGTCATGCGCGGGGCGCTTTTACCGGCGCGGTCAGTAACCGTGAAGGATTATTCCAGGCCGCTGAGGGCGGTACGCTGTTTCTCGACGAGATCGGCGATATGCCGGTTGCACTGCAGGTGAAGCTGCTGCGCGTCCTGCAGGAGCGTAAGGTGCGTCCGCTGGGCAGCAACCGCGATATCGAGATCAACGTGCGGATCATCTCCGCCACCCACCGCGACCTGCCGAAGGCGATGGCCCGCGGCGAGTTCCGCGAAGATCTGTTTTACCGCCTCAACGTAGTGAATCTGAAGATCCCACCGCTTTCCGAACGGGCTGAGGATATCCCGCTGCTGGCTAATCATTTGCTGCGCCAGTCCGCCGATCGCCATAAGCCGTTTGTGCGGGCGTTTTCCAGCGATGCGATGAAGCGGCTGATGGCCGCCAAGTGGCCGGGTAACGTGCGCCAGCTGGTGAACGTGATCGAGCAGTGTGTGGCCCTGACCTCATCGCCGGTGATCGGCGACGCGCTGGTGGAGCAGGCGCTGGAAGGAGAGAATACCGCGCTGCCGACCTTCGTGGAGGCGCGTAATCAGTTTGAGCTGAACTACCTGCGCAAGCTGCTGCAAATTACTAAAGGCAATGTCACCCACGCCGCGCGGATGGCAGGGCGCAACCGCACCGAATTCTATAAACTGCTGTCGCGCCATGAGCTCGACGCCAACGACTTTAAAGAGTAGCTCCGCAGCATAGCGCAAGTTATGATACGGTAAGCAACCGGTTACGCGACTAAGACAGGAACACCATGAAAAAGATTGATGCGATTATTAAACCTTTCAAACTGGATGACGTGCGTGAAGCGCTGGCCGAAGTCGGCATCACCGGGATGACGGTGACGGAAGTGAAGGGCTTTGGCCGCCAGAAAGGTCATACCGAGCTGTACCGCGGTGCGGAGTACATGGTGGATTTTCTGCCGAAGGTGAAAATTGAAATCGTGGTGACTGACGATATCGTCGATACTTGCGTCGATACCATCATCCGTACGGCGCAGACCGGTAAAATCGGCGACGGTAAAATCTTTGTCTTCGACGTCGCGCGGGTTATTCGTATCCGTACCGGTGAAGAAGACGACGCGGCGATTTAACTCTCGCCGCTCGCTGCAGTATTGCCGGGTGGCGCTGCGCTTACCCGGCCTACAAATCCCCGCGTCGTCGGGGCTTACAGCACCTTATGCGGGCCGAAACATTCGTAATGAATGTTGTCTTTATTGACCCCTAATTCTACCAGCTGCTTCGCTGCAAACTGCATAAACGCTACCGGGCCGCAGAGATAGAACTGCATCTGCGGGTCGCGAATATTGTCCGCCACTGCCGCTAAATCCATCAAACCTTCGCTATCAAAACGTCCAGCCTGACGGTCGGCTTCGCTCGGGTTGCGATACCACACGTGAGAGGTAAACGCCGGCAGCGCCGCGCCAAGCGCACTCACTTCATCGGCAAAGGCGTGAACGTCGCCATTTTCTGCCGCATGGAACCAGTTCACCTGACCCTGATGACCGCTCTTCGCCAGCGAATCCAGCATCGCCAGCATCGGTGTTTGCCCGACGCCGCCGGAGAGCAGGGTGACCGGCGTCTGCGGTTCAACGTTAAGGAAGAAGTCCCCCGCCGGCGCGGCTAAATAGACCACATCGCCTTCGCTGGCATGGTTATGCAGCCAGCTGGAAACCTGACCGCCGTCCTCACGTTTTACCGCGATGCGGTAGCCTTTGCCGTCTGCTTTGCGGGTTAAAGAGTATTGACGAATTTCCTGATATTCGAAGCCTTCCGGTTTCAGCCAGATGGCCAGGTACTGCCCCGGCTGGTAATCGGCGACCGGCTGGCCGTCGACCGGCGCCAGTTCAAAGCTGGTGATGAGCTGGCTACGCGGGGTTTTCTTCACGATGCGGAACGCGCGGGTCCCTTCCCAGCCACCGGTTTTACTGGAGTTTTGCTGATAAATCTCGGCTTCGCGGCCGATAAAGACGTTCGCCAGCACGCCGTAAGCTTTCCCCCAGGCATCAAGCACGTCCTGACCCGGGCTGAACATTTCATCGAGGGTCGCCAGCAGATGGCTGCCAACGATGTTGTACTGCTCCGGTTTGATCTGGAAGCTGGTGTGTTTCTGGGCGATTTTTTCCACCGCCGGCAGCAGGGCGGGCAGGTTATCGATATTGCTGGCGTAGGCGGCAATGGCGTTGAATAACGCTTCGCGCTGATCGCCGTTGCGCTGGTTGCTCATGTTGAAGATCTCTTTGAGCTCCGGATTATGCGCGAACATACGATCGTAGAAATGGGCGGTGAGCTTTGGGCCGGTCTCTACCAGCAGGGGGATGGTGGCTTTGACCGTGGCGATGGTTTGAGCGTCGAGCATAGCGTGCTTCCTTGTGTGTTATCTTATTGATGCATTTTAAATGCATCTTATAGAAATAACCCTGCTATGTAAATGGTTCTTTAACACTTAGCCCCGATGCCGTTACAACATGAAGAATTTGCATCACAAACCTGAAAAGAAATCCGTTGATAATGAGAGAGACGTTATTGCTCAAAGCCTTGTATCATGCGGAGCCAATCGTTTGCGTAAAATCCTTTGTCAAGACCTGTTATCACAGAATGATTAGGTTATACTGTGGGCCGTTGTCCAATCGGACCGCCTTTTTAGGCCGAAATTTTATTGTTAGCTGAGTCAGGAGATGCGGATGTTAAAGCGTGAAATGAACATTGCCGATTATGATGCCGAACTGTGGCAGGCTATGGAGCAGGAAAAAGTACGTCAGGAAGAGCACATCGAACTGATCGCCTCCGAAAACTACACCAGTCCGCGCGTCATGCAGGCGCAGGGCTCTCAGCTGACCAACAAATATGCTGAAGGGTATCCGGGCAAGCGTTACTACGGCGGCTGTGAATATGTCGACGTGGTTGAGCAACTGGCTATCGACCGCGCGAAAGAACTGTTCGGCGCTGACTATGCTAACGTCCAGCCGCACTCCGGCTCTCAGGCTAACTTTGCGGTCTACACCGCGCTGCTGCAGCCGGGTGATACCGTGCTCGGTATGAACCTGGCGCAAGGCGGCCACCTGACTCACGGCTCTCCGGTTAACTTCTCCGGCAAACTGTACAACATCATCCCTTACGGTATTGATGAGTCCGGTAAAATTGACTATGACGACATGGCGAAGCAGGCTCAGGAACACAAACCGAAGATGATCATCGGTGGTTTCTCGGCTTACTCCGGTATCGTTGACTGGGCAAAAATGCGTGAAATCGCCGACAGCATCGGCGCCTACCTGTTCGTCGATATGGCGCACGTGGCTGGCCTGATTGCCGCGGGTGTGTATCCGAACCCGGTTCCGCATGCTCACGTTGTGACCACCACCACCCACAAAACCCTGGCGGGTCCGCGCGGCGGCCTGATTCTGGCGAAAGGCGGTAGCGAAGAGCTGTACAAAAAACTGAACTCTGCCGTGTTCCCAAGCGCGCAGGGCGGCCCGCTGATGCACGTTATCGCGGCGAAAGCGGTGGCGCTGAAAGAAGCGATGGAGCCAGAGTTCAAAGTTTACCAGCAGCAGGTTGCGAAAAACGCGAAAGCGATGGTGGAAGTGTTCCTGAGCCGCGGTTACAAAGTGGTTTCTGGCGGGACTGAGAACCACCTGTTCCTGCTGGACCTGGTGGATAAAAACCTGACCGGTAAAGAAGCTGACGCCGCCCTGGGCCGCGCCAACATCACCGTGAACAAAAACAGCGTGCCGAACGATCCGAAGAGCCCGTTCGTGACTTCCGGTATCCGTATCGGTTCTCCGGCTGTGACTCGCCGCGGCTTTAAAGAAGCGGAAGTCAAAGAGCTGGCTGGCTGGATGTGTGACGTGCTGGACAATATCAATGACGAAGCCGTCATTGAACGTGTGAAAGGCAAAGTGCTGGATATCTGCGCACGTTTCCCGGTTTATGCGTAAGCGTTAACGTTGCAATAAAAAAGGCCGCGATTGCGGCCTTTTTTGTGTCTGTCGATTAGCGGCGGTCGAGCGAAATCGCGCCGGGGCCGGTAATCGCCAGCAGCAGAAAAGCGCCGGCAATACTGACGTTTTTCCAGAAATTAATCATGTTCGGCAATACCGCATCGCCGGTCATATCCCAGTAATGATGGCCAATCACCGCCGTACCCAGCGTATAAAAAATAAAGATGACCGCCAGCGGGCGGGTGAAAAAGCCCAGCACAATTAAGATCGCCGCAGGGACCTCCATAATCACAGCGATAATCGCCGCCAGCGTCGGCATTGGCGCACCGGAGGCGGCCATGTACTGCACCGTGCCGCCAAAGCCCAACAGTTTCGGATAACCAAAAAGAATAAACAGGACCACCACGGCGATGCGGGCGATGAGCAGCAGCAAAGAGCGGGAAGCGCCAAAATCAAAATAGCGGAGTGTGTTCATAATCAGCTCGTTATGAGAGAAGTGTGATCTAAACGTAATACACAAATTTACGCTCCGCCACGTTCGTTTATGACTAAACCAACGTCTGCAACTGCTCCTCAACGTACAGATAACCTATCCCCATCAGCTGCTGGGCACGGGTTAGCTGGCCAAAACCGATTTGGGTGGCGTGCGCTCGCGGCGTATCCCGGTGGTCAAAAGGGTTGAAGCCCGTTTGTTTGACGATATTTTCCAGCCATTGCTCACCAAAGGCGCAGCTACGCCCGTACAGCCAGATCTGATTAATATTTAATATATTCAGGAAATTATAGAGGCTTAAGCCAATAGCGTTGGCAGCGTTATCAACCCATGCGCGAATTTGCACATCTCCTTGTTCCCAGGCCGCAATGAGCGATGTCGTGGTGAGCTGCTCGGGTGAGAGCGTTGCTTCAGGCTGTGTTTTGAGCCACATTCTGGCCTGTTTTTTCAACGCACTGAGCGAGGCGACGGTTTCGAGGCAACCGTATCTTCCGCAGTCACAGGCTTTGCCGTCAGGATTGACAATCGTGTGCCCAATCTGCCCGCTGCCGTACAGGCTGCCACGATAAATATGATCGTTAATCACAAATGACGAGCCGATGCCGTAGTCGACGTTGATCACGCAAAAATCCGGCTGGGTACCCTGATGCTGCCACTTTTCCGCCAGCGCCAGCATCACGCAGTCATTATCCACCCGAACCTGCACGCCAAGCTGTTCCTCAAGCAGATACTTTATTTCAATCGGTGTTTTCCAGCGTGCCTGGGGCATGGTTTGTGAAACGCCGGTTATCGGATCAACTTGTCCGTGCACGCCAAGGGCGAGATTAATACTGTGCTGCGGGTAGCGGCGGTGGATATGCCGCCAGCATTCAACGATGGCGTCAAGCAGGGCTTTTGGGGTGGGGGCGTCGACTGGCAAATGCTGGTGGTTGTCCACTGCCAACAGACGGGCGTCAGCAAGCTGATACTCAATGCTGGTCGGGGTGATATTCATGCACAGTGTCCAGGCGCCGTGTTCGGGGATCTGGTAGCTGCCGCTGTTCACGCCGCGTTTGCTCATGTGTTCCGTTGAGTGACTAATCAATCCTTCGCCCAGCAGCTCGGCGAGAATATTGCTCACTGCCGGAATGGAGAGTCCGGTGAGTTGAGAGAGCTGTGATTTACTGAGCTGCTTTTCCCGCCACAGATGGGAAAGAAAAATCGATTTATTGACCTGCCGGACCCGGGCGTTATTAAAACCAGTACGCTGCATACACTTAACTCCCTTAACTATATTGCGTGAGCTTTGCGCATTTTAACAGCGAATTGGCGATATAGACTCCTCTCATAACATATTTTACTTCGTTTTGTTTAGTGGAGGCGTCATGTACGGTTCGGTTAAGGTCTGGCAGGAAACCATTTCATTACCAACGTGGACGACGGGGGCGGAAGATCCGAACCCTATGTTTCTGGAAAAACGTGTTTATCAAGGCTCTTCCGGCAGCGTCTATCCCTATGGCGTGATTGATACCCTGACCGGCGAATGTGAAATGCGCGATTATCACGCCGTGTGGATGGAGAATGATTTCATTCGGATCATGCTGCTACCGGAGCTTGGCGGCCGTATTCATCGGGCGTATGACAACGTCAAACAACGTGATTTCGTCTATTACAATGAAGTGGTTAAGCCTGCCCTGGTCGGGCTGCTCGGGCCCTGGATCTCTGGCGGAATCGAGTTTAACTGGCCGCAACATCACCGGCCGACGACCTTTATGCCGGTCGATTTTTCTGTTCAGCAGGGAGAAAACGGCGCACAGACTGTATGGATGGGGGAAGCGGAGCCCATGCGCGGCTTGCAGGTTATGGCCGGGTTTACGCTCTATCCTGACCGGGCACTGATTGAGATCGCCGGTAAGGTCTTTAATGGTAACGCCACGCCGCGTCATTTCCTGTGGTGGGCAAACCCTGCAGTCAAAGGCGGCGATGCCCACCAGAGCGTATTCCCTCCCGATGTCACCGCGGTATTCGACCATGGTAAACGTGACGTTTCCGCTTTCCCCATTGCCACCGGCACCTATTACAAAGTGGACTATTCTGCGGGCGTTGATATCTCCCGCTATAAAAACGTTCCGGTACCAACCTCGTATATGGCCGAGAGGTCGGACTACGATTTTGTCGGCGCTTATCACCATGACGAGCGAGGTGGGTTACTGCATGTCGCGGATCACCATGTCTCTCCGGGTAAGAAACAGTGGAGCTGGGGCTACGGGGAATTTGGCCAGGCCTGGGACCGCAATCTGACCGATGAAAATGGCCCCTATATTGAGCTGATGACCGGTGTCTTCACCGATAACCAGCCTGACTTTACGTGGCTTGCGCCTTATGAAGAGAAGGTTTTTGTGCAAAATTTCCTTCCCTACAGCGAGTTAGGGATGGTGCAAAACGCCAATACGCAGCTGGCACTGAAGCTGGTTCGCGAGTCTGAGCAGCTGCAGCTTGGCGTTTATGCCATTGCTCCGCTGACACATATCGTGGTGGAACTCAGCGCTGACCATCAGCCATTGTACGAAACTCAGCTGACGCTGAAGCCCGGTGAGAGTTGGCTGCAGACGCTGCCGGAAAATGGCGCAGGGCGCTTAACCATCAAAGTGAAAACCGCCGAGAACCGGCTGTTGCTGGATTATCAGGAACATATTACCCGGCAGACGCCGCTGCCCGATCCCGCCATCGCGCCAGCGTTACCGGAAGCGATCCACAATGGCGACGAGCTCTATTTTATCGGCCAGCACCTTGAACAATACAATCACGCAAGCCGCTATGCCGGGGATTACTATCGCCGGGCGGTTGAGCTCGATCCGCAGGATTATCGCAATAATGTTGCCCTCGGTACTCTGGCGTTCAACTGCGCCGACTGGGCGCTGGCGGAACAGTGTTCCCGCGCTGCGCTACAGCGCGCGCATCGTCTGAATAAGAACCCACGGGATGGCGAAGCCAGTATGCTGCTAGCCAGTACACTGGAAAGGCAGGGGGATGATGCAGGCGCCTGGGATCACTATTTCAAAGCCTCCTGGAGCGGTAACTGCCGTGACGCCGCCTGGTGGTCGCTGGCGCGGCTGGCGATGAAGCGCGGTGATGTCGCCGATGCGCTGGAAAAAGTTAATACCAGCCTGCGATTCAACGCCAGCAACCCTCTGGCGATGGGGCTTAAAGCGCTGGCGTTAGCGAACAGCGGGCAGAAGCAAGCGGCGCTGGAGTCTGTTTTAGCCTCTCTTGAGCAATACCCGTTGAGCTACCCGCTGCACTGCGCGCGCTGGATGATTGAGCGGAGTGACGAAGCGCGAGAGACCCTGCTGCGCGTCACAGGGCGCAGAGGGATAAACGGCAGCCTGCTGGCGGGCTGGCTGCTCTCTATCGGACAGAAAATGGCGGCGAAAGAGGTACTTGAGGTTCTGGATTGTCAGGAAGCGTTGCCGATGCTGTGGCGTGCGTCGTTAAGTGACGATGCCAATCAACGCCAACAGTTTATTGCCGCCGCCGAGCGCTGTCATGCGCGCAACGTTCGTTTCCCTAACACGCTTGATGAAGTTCAGATGCTGCAAACGCTGGGCGACAGCGCTTTTGCCCGCTATCTGCTCGGTTGCTTCTGGTACAGCAAACGTCGCTATGAAGAGGCGGTGAGCTGCTGGCGCGAGACGCTCGAAAAATCTCCCGATTATGCGCCCGCGCATCGTCTGCTGGGCGTCTATGCGTGGAATAAACAACAGGATGCAACGCAGGCGCTGGCATATCTGCAGCGCGCCGTCGCGCTGGAACCCGAAAATGCGCGCTTCCTGTTTGAGCTCGATTTCCTGCAAAAGTTACTGGCTACGCCGGTCAATGAACGACTGACGACGCTGGCGGAGCGTAAAGCCGTGGTGCTGAAGCGGGACGATCTGACCGCTGAGCTGTTAAGCCTGTGGAACGCGTCCGGTCATTATGCCGATGCCGCCGCGATTCTGGATACGCGCGTATTCCATCCCTGGGAAGGGGGAGAAGGGAAAATTACCGGCCAGTATTTGCTGAATCAGCTGCATCGGGCTTTGCAGTTCATCGAACGTCAGGCGTTTAAGCCAGCCACGCTCTGTCTGAAAGCAGCATTACGCTATCCCGATAACCTGGGGGAGGGACGACTGCCCGGGCAAACGGACAACGATATCTGGTGTTTGCTGGGCTATTGCGCTGAACAGACGGGGGATGCGCCGCAGGCAGCCGAATATTACCAGCTTGCCCTGCAAGGTGGCTCAACGCTGGACGCCGGGCGTTACTACAACGATCAGCCCGCAGATTACCTTTTCTGGCAGGGCATTGCGCTGCGTAAGCGCGGTAACCCGACTCAGGCCGAGCGGCACTTCCGCCATTTTATCGACTGGGCCGGGCAGCATCGGGATGACGTTCCGCAAGCCGATTTTTTTGCCGTCTCTCTTCCGGACCTGGTGGTTCTCGACATATCAGCGCAGCAACGACATCTGCAGCACTGTTTGTTTATTGAAGCGCTGGGACATCTGGGGCTGGGTCATTTATCTGCCTGCCAGCAGGCGATGCAGCAGCTTCTGCAAATGAACCCGGCTCATGATAAGGCGCATCTGATTCGCCACGCCCTGCAAAGCGGCATCTTTTCCTGAATCTGAAAGTGGCGGGCCAGGCCCGCCTGAACCCTACTGTTCCCTGCGTTTCCCTTATAGAGGAATCATTATGAATAACGCGCAGACACATCTGAAAATGGGCTACGTCTGGACTATTTGTCTGGTCGCCGCCTGCGGTGGTTTACTGTTTGGCTATGACTGGGTGGTGATTGGCGGCGCTAAGCCATTTTATGAAGCCTGGTTTTCAATTACGGATCCGGCGCAGTCCGGCTGGGCGATGAGCTCGGCGCTGTTGGGCTGCATTTTCGGCGCATTAATTTCGGGATGGTGCGCCGATAAACTGGGGCGCAAACTGCCATTAATTCTTTCCGCTGTGCTGTTCAGCGCGTCGGCGTGGGGGACGGCGGTCGCCAGTCATTTTGACATGTTTGTGGTTTACCGCATTGTGGGCGGCGTGGGGATTGGTCTGGCATCCGCGCTCAGCCCGCTTTACATTGCCGAAGTCAGTCCGGCAGAGAAAAGAGGGCGCTTTGTGGCGGTCAATCAGCTCACCATCGTGATTGGCGTGCTGGCCGCTCAGCTTATCAACCTGATGATTGCTGAACCTGTGGAGACGGGGGCAACGCAGCAGATGATTGTGGAAACCTGGAACGGACAGATGGGGTGGCGCTGGATGTTCGGCGCGGAACTGGTTCCGGCGCTGGCGTTTCTGGTCCTGATGTTTTTTGTTCCCGAGTCGCCGCGCTGGCTCATGAAGGCCGGAAAACCGGAGCGTGCCCGGGCCGCGCTGGAGCGCATTGGTTCTGCCGACTATGCCGACCGGATCCTGCGTGAAATCGCGCATACGCTGGAAAAGGATAACAACAAAGTCTCCTACGGCGCGCTGTTGGCTCCGCAGGTGAAACCGATTGTGATCATTGGCATGGTGCTCGCTGTGTTCCAGCAGTGGTGCGGGATCAACGTCATCTTTAACTACGCGCAGGAGATTTTTGCCTCGGCGGGATTCGATATCAACAGCACGTTAAAATCGATCGTCGCCACGGGCGTCGTTAACCTGGTCTTTACCATTGCCGCACTGCCGCTGGTGGATAAAATCGGCCGCCGTAAATTAATGCTGCTCGGCGCTTCAGGATTGACGGTGATCTATGTCCTGATCGCCGGCGCTTACGCGATGGGCATGATGGGGTGGCCAGTACTGTTGCTGGTGCTGGCGGCGATTGCTATTTATGCGTTAACCCTGGCGCCGGTGACCTGGGTGCTGCTGGCGGAGATTTTCCCCAACCGCGTACGTGGACTCGCGATGTCTTTAGGTACCCTGGCGCTGTGGATTGCCTGTTTCCTGTTAACCTATACTTTCCCGCTGCTTAATGCCGGCCTGGGCGCGGCAGGCAGCTTCCTGCTGTATGGCGTCATTTGCGCTGCCGGCTACCTCTATATTCTGCGCAACGTGCCGGAAACGAAAGGTATCACCCTCGAAGCGCTGGAAGAGCAGCTGGCGCAGCGTCACTCGGCCGGCCAGGCGATAAAGCAGGAGCAGACACGTTAATGGCGGAAGCGTTGATTCTGGAAAACGCGCATCTGCGGATGCGCATCTCCTCCCTGGGGGGCAAAGTGCAACGTTTGTTCTCCCGGCAACATCAGGCTCCGGTGCTGTATGACAACCCTGCTGGCGGCATGTTTCCCATGCTGCCGTTGGCCAATCGTGTCGCCGGGAACCGTTTTACTCTCCATGGGCAGGAGATTGTCCTGCCTCACCACCATGCCGACGAGCATTTCTTTCTTCACGGTGATGGCTGGTTACAGCGCTGGAAGATTATTGAGCACGGCGCCGAGCATTGTGTGTTACAGCTGCGTCGGCAGCATGCCTGCGGTTTCGATTATCTGGCACAGCTCCGCTACCAGCTACTGCGTAACCAACTGATAGCGTCGCTGACGCTTACCCACTGTGGGGAGGTCCCTGCGCTTTACGGCTGCGGCTTTCATCCCTTTTTCCCTTTTGATGAACGCAGTAAAGCCCAGTTCGAGGCCAGCGGCTACTGGCCGGAAGGGGAGAATCATTTACCTCTCAGCTGGCAAGGAAACTTGCCCGACTATGCCAATTTCAGTGTGGCTCAGTTCGGTGAAGATCGTTGGCTGAACGTGGGCTATTCCGGCTGGAGTGGGCGGGCGAGGGTGAGTAGTGATGTGATGAGTATCACAATTCTATCGCAAACTCCGTGGTTGATGCTCTTCAGAATGCAAGGTGAACCGTTCTTGTGCCTCGAGCCGCAAAGTCATCCGGTAAACGCCCATAACATGGATGGGCAGCCGGGGCTGCGAGTTTTGGGCGCAGGCGAGGTGCTGAATTTTTCGCTGAAAATCATCATCGAGGGGCATAAATAGCGAAATATCAGGAGACAGAGTATCTTGCGCCCACCGGGCTTTATCGCCAGACTGTCGCCACCATTCGGGAGGAAATCATGGTCTTGCACTCCACGCGCTGGCTGGCGCTCAGTTATTTCACCTACTTTTTTAGCTACGGTATTTTTCTGCCCTTCTGGAGCGTCTGGCTGGCAGGCAACGGATTAACGCCGGAAACCATCGGCCTGTTGCTTGGCGCCGGCCTGGTGGCCCGTTTTCTTGGGAGCCTGCTGATTGCCCCGCGGGTCAGCGACCCCTCCCGGCTCATTGCCGCGTTGCGCGTGCTGGCCCTGTTAACTTTGCTTTTCGCGCTGGCCTTCTGGGCTGGCAGCCACGTGGCATGGCTGCTGGCGGTCATCATCGGCTTCAACCTGTTCTTTTCGCCGCTGGTGCCGCTGACGGATGCCCTGGCCAATACCTGGCAAAAGCAGATCACCATGGACTATGGCCGGGTGCGGCTATGGGGCTCCATTGCCTTCGTTATTGGTTCGGCGCTGACCGGCAAGCTGGTGAGTCTGTTTGACTACCGGGCGATCCTGCTGATGTTAAGCCTGGGGACTGCCTCGATGCTGCTCGGTATGTTGCTTAAGCCGTCGGTGATGCCCCAGGGGGAGTCGCGCCAGCAGCAGGGGGCTGGACTGACGGCCTGGCTGACGCTGGTGCGCCAGAGCTGGCGCTTTCTCGCCTGCGTCTGTTTGCTGCAGGGGGCGCACGCCGCCTACTACGGCTTTAGCGCCATCTACTGGCAGCAGGCCGGCTATTCTGCCTCGGCGGTCGGTTATCTGTGGTCGTTAGGTGTGGTGGCGGAAGTGGTGATCTTCGCGTTGAGTAAAAAGGTGTTCCGCCGCTTCAGCGCGCGCGACCTGCTGCTGCTCTCCGCCGTCTGCGGACTGATCCGATGGACGCTAATGGGCTGGACCACGGCGCTGCCGGGACTCCTCCTTGCGCAGATCCTTCACTGCGGCACCTTCACGGTGTGTCATCTGGCGGCGATGCGCTATATCGCCGCCCGTCAGGGCAGCGAAGTGATCCGCCTGCAGGCCGTCTACTCCGCGGTGGCGATGGGCGGGAGTATTGCCATCATGACCGTCTTCGCCGGTTTCCTCTATCAGCACCTGCACCAGGGCGTGTTCTGGGTGATGGCCCTGCTGACGATCCCGGCGCTGGTTATCCGGCCAAAAACAGTGGCGGCCTAGTCCTCAAGCATCGCGCAGATATGCTGCTGCTGGCGTTCAGTGAAGCAGTTTTCCGCGTGGATCAGCGGCGGCGAAAACAGTGGTAGCGCCGTCGCATAAGGGGTGACAATAAGCGTCACCCCTTTGGGCGCACCTTCTTTCTGAAAGCGCTGCACGCTCTGATATTTGATATTCAGCGGCAGCAGCGTGAGTTCGCGCAGTTGCTGTTCCAGGGCCTCTTCTATATCCGGATTGTCATCGGTCAGCAACAGCACCTGCTTCTCGTGCAGATCGCTTTTCTGCATCAGCCAGGCGCCAAAGATCACCGCGATTAAGCCAGTCTCTTCCTCATTAAAACGGATATGCCAGGCCTCCTCGAATTCGCTCAATGCCGCCTGCGTGGTACGCAGTAAGCGAGGATAGAGCCGGCTCACTTCCTCCGTGAGCGTGCTGTCGATGCCGATGGCAAACACGCTGCGGATCAACGCCTGCGATAAATGAATATAGAGTTGATCGCTCAGCCCCTGCTCATCACTGAATGCCCTGCCGGCGATGACCTGGAAGCGGTGGATCAGGCCGGAGATAGCCAGCCGCAGGCGGCGATCGTGCGGGTGACCGTCGCGGACCGGGTCGGGGGTTTTGAGCAACATAAACAGCAGCGAGAGGAAGAAGGGCTCCCCAACATGCGGCGGAGCGCCGACCCGACGCTGCCAGTGGCGGACAATCTCCTGCGCCAGGGTAAACTCGGCGGCGGTCTGGGCCCAGCGCTGCTGTTCATCATTGAAGTCGGGAGAGTATCCCCGGTGATGCTCGAGCAGACAGTACTGCAGATACAGGCGCAGAAACTGGACATCGCGGCAGTCAAACTGACGATTGAGTGCCCGCGCGCAGCGGTTCACCAGCGCCTGCAGGTTGGTATCATCGTATAAGGTGCGGGCAATGCCTTCCTGTTTAAGCTGCGTTTTCAGGGCCGGAGTAAAATGATGGTTAACGAATTGGGGGCAGAGGCGCAGCCCCCGTCGCAGCGCATGCAGCAGGCATAAACGTTGGTCGAGCGCGGCGCCTTCAATCCGATAGCTGCCGTCCACCTGTGACCGGAGAGTCAAACGGTGGTAACGCTTAATTTCGCGTCCGGTCTCCTCAATATCCTGCCGGGCCGTGGACTCATCAACGAGGTTGATCCTGCCAAGCCGTTCAGTCGTCACCGACTGCCCGGGCAGATAAAACATCAGGAGCACCTGGCTACGGCGCTGTGGACTGGAAAGCGCAGATGGTGGTTCAATGACGGTCATCATCTGGTAAGTTCCAGTTAGGGTTTTCGCTAAGAATAGACAATGGCAGAGGCGGGGGCAGGGCGAAACGCCCGCTTTAGCTCAGGATTGCTGGTGAAGTTCACAGAATTTTTCACGTGAGGAACAGATGAACAGAGTGAAACAATGCACCAGCGCGGCGTTTTTCATGGTTTTATCATTTTCAGCCGCCGCGCATCCGCATAGCTTCATTAGTTTGCAGAGCGAGCCGGTGGTCAAAGACGGTCTGCTGAGCGGGTTTAAAATGCGCTGGACCATGGATGAAATTACCTCATCGGATCTGCTCTATGATGCCGGTAACGCCAAACCGGGCAGCGAAGTATGGAAAAAGCTGGCGGCGGAGGTGATGGCCAACGTGCTCGGCCAGCACTATTTCAGCGAGCTGTGGCACAACGGCCAGCGGGTGAAATTTGAAAATCGTCCCGACGGCTATGGCCTCGAGCGTGACGGACTGCAGGCGGTACTGACCTTTACGCTGCCGCTGGCGACGCCGCAACCTGTTGCCGGGCAGACGTTTACCTTTTCCACCTTCGACCCGACCTACTACGTCGACATGTTTTATGACAAGGATAGCGATTTTTCCCTGCCCGCCGCGCTGCGGGCCGCCTGTAAGGCAACGGTGATGACGCCAAAACCGAACGACAAAATGCTCTCGTACGCCCAGTCGCTGGATAAAGCGGATGCGCCGCCGGAGGATATGGCGCTGGGCAGCTATTTTGCCCAGAAGGTGACCCTGACATGTCAGTAATTATTACCCCGCGTGCGCGATCCTCGCGCTGGAAAGCGCTGTGGCCGCTGGCGCTGTTGCTGGCTGTGAGCATCATCGGCGGCATGTGGCTATGGCGGGTGTGGCCGCAGGTGCTGATGCAGAGCGCGGTCTGGCAGCGCTCGTTGAATCTGGAACTCAGCCGCCTGCTGCAGGCGGTGGCGGAGAACCCGGCAGCGGCGGGCCTGTCGCTGCTCGGGTTCAGTTTCGTTTATGGTGTGCTGCATGCCTTAGGGCCCGGCCATGGCAAAATTGTCATCACTACCTGGCTCGCCACCCATCCCTCGAAGCTGAAATCGAGCATTAACCTGACGCTGGCCGCCTCTTTATTACAGGGGCTGGTGGCCATCGTGCTGGTGGTCGTGGTGCTGGCGCTGCTGCAGCTGCCGGCGCGCCAGCTGCATCTCAGCAGTTTCTGGCTGGAGAAGGGCAGCTATCTGCTGGTGGGCGCATTAGGCTTGCTGCTGTGCTGGCGGGCGTTGAAAAAGCTGTATCGGCTGCTGAGCCGGCCAAGGTTTACCGCTTTTACCCCGCATCATGTGCATCATGACCACTGCGGTTGCGGCCACCAGCATCTTCCCGCGCCGGAACAACTTCAGAGCGGCGACGACTGGCGGGCACGCGCCGCGATCGTCCTGTCGATGGGCATGCGTCCCTGTTCTGGGGCGATCATGGTTCTGCTGTTCAGCAAGGTGATCGGGGTGTTCAGTTGGGGAATGGCGGCGGCGCTGGCGATGGCGGCGGGAACCTCATTAACCATCACCGCGCTGGCGTTGCTGGTGCACAGTTTTCGCCAGCTGGCAGTGAAGCTGGGTCAGCATCAGGCGCCGCCGCTGTGGCGCCAGGTGGGCTGGCTGACGCTGGCGCTGGCCGGCGGCGTGATTTTGCTGGCGGCGGCAGGGGTAATGTGGTTCAGCGCGGTCCCGGCCGGCGGTGGGATCCGCCCGTTTTAGCCCGGCGCCGGGCGCAAATCCGAAAGTGGGCGCCAGCGCTTGCCGCTGGCGAAGCGATGCTCTAGTTTTCCGCATTTCGGCGGATGACAAGGAGTCGCTATGGCCGCAAATATCGTTTCTCCCGCGCAGAGCGGGCGGTTTTATTATGGCTGCGCCGGTGTCGCCGGGCTGCTGGCGGGGCTGGCGATCGTCTTTTGGTTTCCGGTGCTGGCCAGCTGGTGGCCGTCAGGTCTGGTGCGCGTCTATCACGCCATGTCGTACGTCATGGGATTCGGGGTGTCGCACATCGGGGATATCCCGCTGGTGGCCTACGCCACCTTAACGCTGTCGGGTTTCGTCATGGCCTTTTGCCATCCCGGGCACAGTAAACTGCCCGTCGTTGCCTGGGCCGTGCATAATCAGCCCTCGCCGCGGGAAATGGTCGACTGGATCCTGCGCAGCTGGATATTGCAGTTCGGTTTCCTGGTGATCATTTTCTGGCGTTTTGCTTTCATGGGGAAGCTGACCAGTTATCGGCTGATGCAGATCGTGGGCATCTTTAACGACGTCTGCTATCTGGCCACGCTGGTGCTGGCTGGAATACTGCTGCGCGATAGCTGGCGCGGCTTTAAAGGCGTTTCCGCATCGGCAAGCAATATTCGCATTCCGCTGATCTTTGCCCTGAGCTTTTATCTGCCGTTTCAATTGGTGTGGATTTTACTCAGTGCGCAACAGTTCGAGTTGCCGCTGTGGGGATGGCTGCTGCTGATCCCGGCGATGGTCGGCGTGCTGTTAGCCCGCCTGGCGACGGTGGGAATAGCGCTGTGCCTCCGGCACTGGCTGGGGCCGCAGGGCTGCCTGCGCTGGCGCGGACCGCTGGCCTTGTTTAGCGGCCTGACGGTGCTGTGCATCGGCGGCAATGCGGTGATTCGCCAGATCCTCAACATGATAAAATGACATAAAAAAAGGAAGCCGCGGCTTCCTTTTTGACATCAGTAAGAGATTAACGCTTCAGCGCATCGCTCAGATGCTCACGCATATTCGCCAGCATCGCTTTCACCACGCGCGGGTTACCGGCAACGATGTTGCCCGTCAGCAGGTAGTTATGGCCACCGGTGAAGTCGCAAACGATAGCGCCTGCTTCACGAGCGATCAGCTCGCCTGCGGCGAAATCCCATGGTTTCAGGGCGATTTCAAAGTAACCATCAACGCGGCCAGCGGCAACGTAGGCCAGATCCAGCGCGGCGGAGCCGGTGCGACGGAAGTCGGCGCACTCGGTAAACAGGTTGCCAAGAATATTCATGTAAGTGGTCGCGTGCTGCTTCGCTTTGAACGGGAAGCCGGTAGCGATGATGGTGCCGTCGAGGTCGCGAGCGTTGCTGCCGCGCAGACGGTAGCCGTTCAGCTGCGCGCCCTGGCCACGGGTTGCGGTGAACAGTTCGTTACGCATGGGATCGTAAACCACCGCGACTTCAGTACGGCCTTTGATGCGTACGGCGATGGAAACAGAGAAGTGCGGCAGACGTTTAACGAAGTTGGTGGTGCCATCCAGTGGATCGATAACCCATTGAACATCCTGATCTTCACCAGCGTGTTCACCGCTTTCTTCGGTGATAATGGTGTGCTGCGGGTAAGATTTGCGAATGGTTTCGATAATAATCGCTTCGGCGGCTTTATCGACGTTGGTCACAAAATCATTGCTGCCTTTCTGGCTGGTTTCTACGGTGTCTGGCGTTTCGTAGTGCTTGGCAATTAAATTACCCGCCTTGCGCGCTGCGCGCACGGCGATGTTCAGCATCGGATGCATCGGTCTCTCTCACTGGATGTTAAAGAACGGGAAAAAACGGCGCATATAATAACAGCGAAATCTGCTTATGTCTCCGTTTTATGGTAGCATGCCCGAATAATCTTTAGCCGAAGAACCATAATGCTGCAAAATATTCGAATCGTACTGGTAGAAACCTCCCACACCGGCAATATGGGCTCTGTAGCCCGCGCGATGAAAACCATGGGCTTAACTAACCTGTGGCTGGTCAACCCGCTGGTCAAACCCGACTCACAGGCGATAGCCCTCGCCGCGGGCGCCAGCGATGTGATCGGCAATGCGCAGATCGTCGATACCCTTGATGAAGCCCTGGCGGGCTGCAGCCTGGTGGTGGGTACCAGCGCGCGCTCCCGCACACTGCCGTGGCCAATGCTCGATCCGCGCGAATGCGGCCTGAAAAGCGTCGCCGAGGGTCAGCATGCGCCGGTGGCGCTGGTCTTTGGCCGCGAACGCGTTGGCCTGACCAACGAAGAGCTGCAGAAGTGCCACTACCACGTGGCGATCGCCGCGAACCCGGAGTACAGCTCGTTGAACCTGGCGATGGCGGTGCAGGTTATCGCTTATGAAGTGCGGATGGCCTGGCTGGCGACGCAGGAGCAGGAACAGCCGGCGGTTGACCATGAAGAGGCGCCGTACCCGTTGGTGGACGATCTGGAGCGTTTCTACGGCCATCTTGAGCAGACGCTGCTGGCGACGGGCTTCATCCGCCCGAATCATCCGGGGCAGGTGATGAACAAGCTGCGTCGTCTGTTCACCCGCGCGCGTCCGGAAAGCCAGGAGCTGAACATCCTGCGCGGGATGCTGGCGTCTATTGAGCAGCAGAATAAAGGTAAGTAAGCGCTTATCCGGCCTACGAATCTACATCGCTGTTGTAGCCCGGGAGCGGCTCTAAATCAATAACGGCACGGAAAGCCAAATACCTGACTAAAACAGTCAAGTAAATAGTTGACCAAATTACTCGGGAATGTCAGACTTGCCCCTGCTATGCAATACTCATATTAATAAAAAGCCCGGCCAGGGGCGAGTTTGAGGTTAAGTAAGACATGAGACTGACATCTAAAGGGCGTTATGCCGTGACCGCGATGCTTGACGTTGCGCTCAACTCTGAAACGGGCCCGGTACCGTTGGCAGATATTTCAGAGCGTCAGGGAATTTCGCTTTCCTATCTGGAACAGCTGTTCTCTCGCCTGCGTAAAAATGGCCTGGTTTCCAGCGTTCGTGGTCCAGGTGGTGGTTATCTGTTAGGTAAAGATGCCAGCAGCATCGCCGTTGGCGAAGTGATCAGCGCGGTAGACGAATCCGTTGACGCGACCCGTTGCCAGGGCAAAGGCGGCTGTCAGGGCGGCGATAAATGCCTGACTCACGCGCTGTGGCGCGATTTGAGCGAACGCCTGACCGGCTTCCTGAACAATATCACCCTGGGTGAACTGGTGAATAACCAGGAAATCCTTGATGTGTCCGGTCGTCAGCATCAGCACGAAACCCAGCGCAATGCGCGCACCCAGGACGCGATCGACGTTAAACTGCGCGCCTGAGTGACCCGTCCCGTTTCGGACTGCCGCTGACAGGGCGAGGCAGCACGAAACGGTCGGGACAACGATTATAAAGAGCTTTCAGAATCAGGCCGGGATGCTCCAACATTCCGTGTACTCGGTCGTACATCAAGCCGGTTGCCTGATTCCTTGCATTGAGTGATGTACGGAGTTTAAGAGCAATGAAATTACCGATTTATCTCGATTACTCCGCAACCACGCCGGTGGACCCGCGTGTTGCCGAGAAAATGATGCAGTTCCTGACCATGGACGGGACCTTTGGTAACCCGGCCTCCCGTTCCCACCGTTTTGGCTGGCAGGCTGAAGAGGCGGTTGATATCGCCCGCAATCAGATTGCCGAGCTGGTCGGTGCCGACCCGCGCGAAATCGTCTTTACCTCTGGTGCGACGGAATCCGACAACCTGGCGATTAAGGGTGCAGCCAACTTTTATCAGAAAAAAGGCAAGCACATCATCACCAGCAAAACCGAGCATAAAGCGGTTCTGGATACCTGCCGTCAGCTGGAGCGCGAAGGCTTCGAAGTGACCTACCTGGCGCCGCAGCGTAACGGGATTATCGATCTGAAAGAGCTGGAAGCGGCGATGCGTGACGACACCATCCTGGTTTCCATCATGCATGTGAATAACGAAATCGGCGTGGTGCAGGATATCGCTACCATCGGCGAGATGTGTCGCGCCCGCGGTATCATTTACCACGTAGACGCCACCCAGAGCGTGGGCAAGCTGCCTATCGATCTGAGCCAGTTGAAAGTGGACCTGATGTCCTTCTCCGGCCACAAAATCTACGGTCCGAAAGGCATTGGCGCGCTGTACGTTCGCCGTAAGCCGCGTATTCGTATCGAAGCGCAAATCCACGGCGGCGGCCACGAGCGCGGTATGCGTTCTGGTACTCTGCCTGTTCACCAGATCGTCGGCATGGGTGAAGCTTACCGTATCGCCAAAGAAGAGATGGAAAGCGAAATGGCGCGTCTGCGCACCCTGCGCAACCGTCTGTGGAACGGCGTGAAGGATATGGAAGAAGTATATCTCAACGGCGACCTCGAGCAGGGCGCGCCGAACATTCTTAACGTCAGCTTCAACTATGTTGAAGGTGAGTCGCTGATTATGGCGCTGAAAGACCTGGCGGTTTCCTCCGGTTCAGCCTGTACTTCCGCGAGCCTTGAGCCATCCTACGTGCTGCGCGCGTTAGGTATGACTGATGAACTGGCGCACAGTTCTATTCGTTTCTCTTTAGGTCGTTTCACTACCGAAGAAGAGATTGACTACACCATCAATCTGGTTCGCAACTCCATCGGCCGTCTGCGCGACCTTTCTCCGCTGTGGGAAATGTTCAAGCAGGGCGTGGATCTGAACAGTATTGAATGGTCACATCACTAATTCGGCACCGATAAGGAGAATTCAACATGGCATACAGCGAAAAAGTTATCGATCATTACGAAAACCCGCGCAACGTCGGCTCTTTTGACAACAGCGACGAGAACGTCGGCAGCGGCATGGTCGGTGCGCCGGCCTGTGGCGACGTGATGAAGTTGCAGATTAAAGTCAACAATGAAGGTATCATTGAAGACGCGCGCTTCAAGACCTACGGCTGTGGTTCCGCCATCGCTTCCAGCTCCCTGGTCACCGAGTGGGTGAAGGGCAAATCCCTGGACGAAGCGCAGGCGATCAAGAACACCGATATCGCCGATGAACTGGAACTGCCGCCGGTGAAAATTCACTGCTCTATTCTGGCGGAAGACGCGATTAAAGCCGCGATTGCGGATTACAAAAGCAAACGTGAAGCAAAATAATTAGTTGAGGTTTTGTTATGTCGATTACTCTTAGCGACAGTGCTGCAGCGCGAGTCAATGCCTTTCTGGCGAACCGCGGTAAAGGGTTTGGCCTGCGCCTGGGCGTGAGAACCTCCGGCTGCTCGGGTATGGCCTATGTACTGGAGTTTGTTGACGAGCCGGCGGCTGAAGACACCGTGTTTGAAGACAAAGGCGTGAAGGTCGTGATCGACGGCAAAAGTCTGCAATTCCTCGACGGCACTCAGCTGGACTTCGTCAAAGAAGGCCTCAACGAAGGGTTCAAGTTCACCAACCCTAACGTCAAAGATGAGTGCGGCTGCGGCGAAAGCTTTAACGTATAATCGGTCATCCCCAACCCCACCGCGGTCACGCCGCGCGTGGGGTTTTCATTTAGATGCATGACCCTGAGGTTACTATGGACTATTTCACCCTCTTCGGGTTACCAGCCAGCTATACCCTCTCGCTTGAACAACTGGCTGTCCGGTATCAGGATCTGCAGCGCCAGTACCATCCGGATAAATTTGCCAGCGCGCCTGCTGCGGAACAGCTGGTAGCGGTTCAGCACTCCGCCACCATTAACCAGGCCTGGCAAACTCTGCGCCATCCGCTGACCCGTGCGGAATATCTCCTTTCGCTGCACGGCTTCGACCTCGCCAGCGAGCAACATACCGTCCGCGATACCGCGTTCCTGATGGAACAGCTGGAACTGCGTGAAGAGCTCGATGAGATCGGTAAGGCGAAAGACGATGCGCGGCTGGAAGACTTTATCAAACGAGTGAAAGCGCTGTTTGATACCCGCCATCAACTGATGGTTGAACAATTGCATAATGAGAGCTGGGAGGCGGCGGCGGATACGGTACGTAAGCTCCGTTTTCTCGATAAACTGCGCAGCAGTGCTGAAGAACTCGAAGAAAAACTGCTCGATTTTTAATTTTCGGAAGCAATTATGGCCTTATTACAAATTAGTGAGCCCGGCCTGAGCGCCGCGCCGCACCAGCGTCGTCTGGCGGCCGGTATCGACCTGGGCACCACCAATTCTCTGGTGGCTACCGTGCGTAGCGGCCAGGCCGAAACCCTGCCCGATCATCAAGGTCGCTATCTGCTGCCGTCGGTGGTGAACTACCACGCCTCGGGACTGACCGTCGGCTATGAAGCCCGGCTGAATGCCGCTCAGGATCCGGTGAACACCATCAGCTCGGTGAAGCGAATGATGGGGCGCTCCCTCGCCGATATTCAAAACCGCTATCCGCATCTGCCATATCAGCTGCAGGCCAGTGAAAACGGTCTGCCGATGATCCAGACCGCCGGCGGCCTGCTGAACCCGATTCGCGTCTCCGCCGATATCCTCAAAGCGCTGGCCGCCCGGGCGACCGAAGCGCTGGGCGGCGAACTTGATGGCGTGGTGATCACCGTTCCCGCTTACTTCGATGATGCTCAGCGTCAGGGGACCAAAGACGCGGCGCGTCTGGCGGGACTGCACGTGCTGCGCCTGCTCAATGAGCCGACCGCGGCGGCTATCGCCTACGGCCTCGATTCCGGTCAGGAAGGGGTGATTGCGGTCTATGATCTCGGCGGCGGCACCTTTGATATCTCTATTCTGCGCTTAAGCCGCGGGGTGTTTGAAGTACTGGCCACCGGCGGCGACTCGGCGCTCGGCGGCGATGATTTTGACCATCTGCTGGCGGACTACCTGCGCGAGCAGGCGGGCTTCAGCGACCGCAGCGATAACCGCCTGCAGCGCGAGCTGCTGGATGCCGCCATCGCGGCGAAAATCGCCCTCAGCGATGCTGAGGTGGCGCACGTCGAGGTTGGCGGCTGGCAGGGCGATATCACCCGTAGCCAGTTTAACGATCTGATTGCCTCCCTGGTAAAACGTACTTTACTGGCCTGCCGTCGTGCGCTGAAAGACGCCGGCGTTGAGGCGCAAGAGGTACTGGAAGTGGTGATGGTCGGTGGTTCCACTCGCGTGCCGCTGGTGCGCGAACGCGTTGGCGAATTCTTTGGCCGCACCCCGCTGACCTCCATCGATCCGGACAAAGTCGTTGCCATCGGCGCGGCGATTCAGGCGGATATTCTGGTCGGCAACAAGCCGGACAGCGAACTGCTGCTGCTCGACGTTATCCCGCTGTCGTTAGGGCTGGAAACGATGGGCGGGCTGGTGGAGAAAGTCATCCCGCGTAATACCACTATTCCGGTGGCTCGCGCGCAGGAGTTTACCACCTTCAAAGATGGTCAGACGGCAATGTCTATTCACGTGATGCAGGGCGAGCGTGAGCTGGTGCAGGATTGCCGCTCGCTGGCGCGTTTTGCGCTGCGCGGTATCCCGGCGCTGCCGGCGGGCGGGGCGCATATTCGCGTCACCTTCCAGGTCGATGCCGACGGTTTGCTGAGCGTCACGGCGATGGAAAAATCGACCGGCGTGGAAGCCTCTATCCAGGTGAAACCGTCTTACGGTCTGACCGATGGCGAAATCGCCACCATGATCAAAGATTCGATGAGCTATGCCGAACAGGATGTCCAGGCGCGTATGCTGGCTGAGCAGAAAGTGGAAGCCGCCCGCGTTCTGGAAAGCCTGGTCAGCGCGCTGGCCGCCGATGCCGCGCTGTTAAGCGCCGCGGAGCGTCAGGCTATCGATGCCGCCGCGGAGCAAGTGCGCGCCGCGGCGGCAGGCGACGATGCCGACGCCATTAAAGAAGCGATTAAAAATATCGACACACAAACCCAGGAATTCGCCGCCCGCCGTATGGATCAGTCGGTCCGTATCGCGCTGAAAGGCCAATCCGTGGACGAGGTTTAAAATGCCAAAAATTGTATTTCTGCCGCACCAGGACCTGTGTCCGGATGGCATCGTTGTGGAAGCTGAGACCGGTGAAACCATTCTGGATGCGGCGCTGCGTAGCGGCATCGAGATTGAACACGCCTGCGAAAAATCCTGTGCCTGCACCACCTGCCACTGCATCGTGCGTGAAGGCTTTGACTCGCTGGCGGAAAGTACCGAAGATGAAGACGATATGCTGGATAAAGCCTGGGGGCTGGAACCGGACAGCCGCCTGAGCTGCCAGGCGCGCGTCACCGACGAAGATCTGGTCGTTGAGATCCCGCGTTACACCATCAACCACGCACGCGAGCACTAATATGGCACTGAAATGGACCGACAGTCGTGAAATCGGCGAAGCCTTGTACGACGCTTACCCGGATCTCGACCCGAAAACCGTTCGCTTTACCGACATGCATCAGTGGATTTGCGATCTGGAAGAGTTTGATGACGACCCAAACGCATCCAATGAAAAAATTCTCGAGGCGATTCTGCTAGTCTGGTTAGACGAAGCCGAATAATTTTCGCGTCATGATTTATGCGGCAGTATTAAGTCGGATGAATCATCGAGTGAGAGAACTTTACGGGCTGCCATACGGTGGCCCGTTTGCTAAGAAGGATAATGATAATGACCGAAGCCATGAAGATTACGCTTTCTACTCAGCCAGCCGATGCGCGCTGGGGAGAAAAGGCGTCTTACAGCATTAATAACGACGGCATCGCCCTGCACCTCAACGGCAAAGACGACCTGGGCCTGATTCAGCGCGCGGCGCGTAAAATTGACGGTATGGGCATTAAACATGTCGCGTTAAGCGGCGAAGGCTGGGACACCGATCGTGCCTGGGCGTTCTGGGCCGGCTACAAAGGGCCGAAGGGGAAGCGCCTGGTCGAATGGCCGACGCTGGACGATGCGCAGCGCAGTGAGCTGGATCATCGCCTGACGATTATCGACTGGGTGCGCGACACCATCAATGCCCCGGCGGAAGATCTGGGTCCTGAGCAGTTGGCGCAGCGCGCCGTCGACCTGCTGTGCAGTGTGGCGGGCGAGAAGATGAGCTATCGCATCACCAAAGGTGAAGATCTGCGTGAGCAGGGCTATCTTGGTCTGCACACCGTGGGCCGCGGCTCCGAGCGTCCGCCGGTCCTGCTGGCGCTGGACTATAACCCAACCGGCGATAAAGAAGCCCCGGTATACGCCTGCCTGGTGGGCAAAGGCATTACTTTTGATTCCGGCGGCTATAGCATCAAACAGAGCGCCTTTATGGATTCAATGAAATCCGATATGGGCGGCGCGGCGACCATCACCGGCGCGCTGGCTTTTGCCATTTCTCGCGGGCTGAACAAGCGCGTGAAGCTCTACCTGTGCTGCGCCGACAACCTGATCAGCGGTAACGCCTTTAAACTCGGCGATATTATTCATTATCGTAACGGCAAAACCGTTGAAGTGATGAACACTGACGCCGAAGGCCGCCTGGTGCTGGCGGATGGCCTGATTGACGCTTCGGCGCAGAAGCCGCAGCTGATCATCGATGCCGCCACCCTGACCGGCGCGGCGAAAACTGCCCTGGGTAATGACTACCATGCGCTGTTTAGCTTTGACGATGCGCTGGCGAATCGCCTGCTGGCGAGCGCGCAGGCGGAAAACGAAGCCTTCTGGCGTCTGCCGCTGGCCGAGTTCCACCGTAATCAGCTGCCGTCGAACTTCGCAGAACTGAACAATACCGGCAGCGCGGCCTATCCGGCTGGCGCCAGTACCGCGGCGGGCTTCCTGTCCCACTTCGTGGAAAACTACCATCAGGGCTGGCTGCATATCGACTGTTCGGCAACCTATCGTAAATCTGCCGTTGAGCAGTGGTCGGCGGGCGCGACGGGTCTTGGCGTACGTACCATTGCTAACCTGCTGACGGCCGAGTAACGGCTTTGCCGGGTGGCGCTACGCTTACCCGGACTGGAAACTCGTATGCCCGCGTGGACGTAGCACCGCCGGGCAATTCATTGTGAAGTAGCCAAACTATGTCTGATACGAAAAATGAATTAGAAACCCTGCTGGAAAAAGCGGCGACCGAGCCCGCCCACCGTCCGGCATTTTTCAGCGCGCTGCTTGAGGCGACCGTCTGGGTACCGGGCAGTGCAGCCGATGGTGAGCAGATTGTCGAAGACAGCGCGCTGGATCTGCAGCACTGGGAAAAAGATGACGGCAGCTCGGTGATCCCGTTCTTTACCTCGCTGGAGGCGCTGCAGCAGGCGGTGGAAGACGAACAAGCTTTCGTGATGATGCCGGCCCGCACACTGATGGCGATGACACTGGGCGAATCGCTGTTCCTCAACCCGAAGCTGCCGAGCGGCAAAGAGTTCACCCCGCGGGAGATCAGCCATCTGCTCGGTGAAGAGGGCAGCCCGCTCAGTACCCAGACAGTACTGGAAGGCGGCGAAGCGCTGTTATTGTCTGAAGTCGCCGACCCGCCGGCGCAGATGGTGGATTCCCTGACCACGTTGTTTAAAACGCTGAAGACCGTCAAGCGGGCGTTCCTGTGCTCGATTAAAGAGCGTGTCGACGCACCGGCCAACTTGCTGATCGGCATTGAAGCGGAAGGGGATATTGAATCCGTTATTCAGACCACCGGCAGCGTGGCGACCGATACCCTGCCAGGCGATGAACCTATCGATATTTGCCAGGTGGTGGAAGGCGAGAAGGGCATCAGCCATTTTATGATTGCCCATATCACGCCGTTCTATGAAAAGCGCTGGGGCAGCTTCCTGCGCGATTTCAAACAAAACCGCATTATCTGACAGCGGGGGCGGCTGCCCCCGTTGTGTCCTCTATGCCTACAGTGCGATGCTGAAAATCGGCTTTGCCAGGGTTAATGCAGCGCGGCAAAGATCCGCGGGTAGGCTGACACCATGTGATAAAGAAGAAATCCCGTTACGCACAGCGTGACGATCCCATTGTAGAGTGCCATATCCCCGCGCCAGGCCCGACATCTCTCTTCGCCCAGCAGAGAACGTAGCGCTGCCACCAGCCCGCCGACCAGCATAAACGCCAGTAACACCCCTGCCATTTGCGCGATAACAATGTACCAGCCCAGCGGTGTATTCACGCCCCGGGCGCTCATCAGCGCGATCTGCGCCGGCAAAATCGTCTGGAACCCCAGAGTGAGTATCACGAGGAGACGCAGATCCGCCAGCGGAGCGTCAAACGTGCGGGCCAGACGCCGGGCGTCACGCAGGAGCAGCACCCCTGACGCCACCGCCGCGGCAACGCTGACGTGCTGGAGAATAAAAATATATAACGCCAGGGTTCCGGATCCGACCCGGGACAAAAAGAACAGATTGCAAAAGACGATGACCAGCAGGCCAAATTTTATGCCCCAGGCGCGGAGTACCTCGCCGGGCCAGCGCCGGCTTGACGCAGGGTTATGCATCATCCACGCGGCAAGGGTCGATTTTCCGTAGCCGGGCGCGAGCAGCACCATCAGAAAACCCAGCAGCGCCTGATGGCCATAGGTGATCAGCGGGACCTCTTCCAGAGTGACCCCGAGAAACTGGGTATACACGGAGACCGGCGCAGGAATCACGCTTAACCATGTTCGGTTCCATTGCGGCCAAAAATAAAGGATCGCGCCGCCTGCCAGCAGGCCAGCTATGCCTCCCAGCCAGGGAAGGCGCGGCGAATAAGCAGAATGTGGGTTGGAGACTAATGCCATTTTCACTCCTTGTGGTGACATCAGATTGGGACGGACTGGATGCGCTATCAGCCCTGAGGAATTCCGTACCGGTGCTCTGCCTCCTCATCAGGCAAAGCGAATACGGCAGGTACAAACCCTGCGGCAGCACAGAGTAACCGGTTTATCGAGAAGCAGAAGGAAGGGGGAGGGAAAATCAGAAATTATTTAGTGACCGCGGGTGGTTCCCTCCCGCGGTCAGGCCGTGTTTACTGAGCGGTAGAGGCCGGTTCAATCGGTAGATCGCTCCGTGCGCCCCATTCGCTCCAGGAGCCGTCATACAGGCAGACGCCGTTCACGCCAAGTGTGGTGAGCGCCAGCACGACCACCGCCGCCGTCACCCCCGATCCGCAGCTGGCGATGATTGGCCGTTCAAAATCGACACCCTGACGCAAAAAGATGTCGTTCAGCTCGTCGACGGTTTTCAGCTCGCCGTTAATCACCAGCTCAGTCCACGGCACGTTAAGCGCGCCGGGGATATGCCCGCGACGCAGGCCCGGGCGCGGTTCGTCGGCCAGGCCGTTAAACCGGGCTGCCGGACGGGCATCGACAATCTGCGCCGACCCTTCATGGCTGACCAGCAGGACGTCGGTCAGGCGCTTAATTTGCTGGGGATCGAAACGCACGTCGAATTCCCCTTCAGCTACTTCCGGCACGCCTTGCTCCAGCGGCAGTTCGTCGCGCCGCCAGCCCTCCAGCCCACCGGCCAGTATGGACACCTTCTCCACGCCAAAGGTGCGCAGCATCCACCAGGTGCGAGGCGCGGAAAACAGATTGCCTTCGTCATAAACCACCAGGTGCTTATCGCTGCAGACGCCCAGCTCGCGCATGGCGACGGCAAACGCCTCGGCGCGCGGCATCATATGCGGCAGCGGGCTGGTATGATCGGACAGCGCCTCGATATCGAAAAACAGCGCGTTCGGCACATGGCCGGCGCGGTATTCCGCTGCCATATCGCGCAGGGCCTCCTGCCCGGCGGGCGCCATGCGGGCGTCGATAATCTGGATCTCCGGGTCATCAATATGTTCTGCCAGCCAGTCGGCGGCGATAAAAAACGAGGTGGACATGGGTGCCTCCGTTTTACGATTCATGACTGAATTGTCGGCGTTTTATCTCACGCTGACAAGTTAAGGACGTCATAGTGGGGACGACGTCACGGCACTTTTCTGATTAATCGGCAGAAACCCGCGTCATCACTGTTGAGAAGTGCCGCCTTAACGCATAATAAAAAGTGATAATTTGCATCAGGCCCACCGGCCGAGGGGTTAGAAGGATGAAACCATTTCGTTTAGCGGCGCTGTCACTGGCGCTCCTTACCGCATTTTCATTAACCGGGTGTGATGACAGCGGTACACCGCAGGCCACTGCCCCGGCGCCAGCTGCGGATAGCAGCCCAGACACGACGACAAAACCGGACAGCGCCCAGCTGGCGGCGCTGGCGGAAAAAAGTCAGGGCAAAGCGCTGACGCTGATCGACGCCTCGGAAGTCCAACTGGATGGCGCCGCGACCCTGGTGCTGACGTTTTCCGTGCCGCTGCAGCCGGACCAGGATTTCTCCCGCAGCGTACATCTGGTCGACAAGAAAAGCGGTAAGGTGGACGGTGCCTGGGAGCTGGCGCCGAATCTGAAAGAGCTGCGTCTGCGTCACCTTGAGCCAAAGCGCGAGCTGATTGTCTCGGTCGACCCGACGCTGACCGCCCTGAACAAGGCTACGCTCGACAAACCGTTCGAGAAGACCCTGACCACTCGCGATATCGCACCGAGCGTTGGTTTCGCCAGCCGCGGCTCGCTGCTGCCGGGCAACGTGGTCGCCGGGCTGCCGGTGATGGCGCTGAACGTCGACAATGTCGACGTTAACTTCTTCCGTATTAAGCCGGAATCACTCTCCGCGTTTGTCAGCCAGTGGGAATATCGCAACTCGTTAAGCAACTGGGAGTCTGATGAGCTGCTGAAGATGGCGGATCTGGTCTATACCGGCCGCTTCGATCTCAACCCGGCACGCAATACCCGCGAGAAGCTGCTGCTGCCGCTGAACGATATCAAGCCGCTCCAGCAGCCGGGCGTCTACGTGGCGGTCATGAACCCGGCGGGCCATTATAGCTACAGCAACGCGGCGACGCTGTTTACCCTCAGCGATATCGGCGTCTCGGCGCACCGCTACCATAACCGGCTGGATGTTTTTACCCAGAGCCTGGAAAACGGCGCTGCTCAGTCGGGCATTGAGGTGCAACTGCTCAATGCCAAAGGGCAGACGCTGGCGCAGGCGAAAAGCGACAGCCAGGGCCATGTCACCCTGCAAACCGATAAAGAAGCCGCGCTGCTGCTGGCGCGCAAAGAGGGGCAGACGACGCTGCTCGACCTCAAGCTGCCGGCGCTGGATCTGGCTGAATTCTCTATCGCAGGGGCGCCCGGCTTTAGCAAACAGTTCTTTATGTTTGGCCCGCGCGACCTTTATCGCCCGGGTGAAACCGTCATCCTTAATGCGCTGTTGCGCGATAGCGACGGCAAGCCGCTGGCGGAGCAGCCGGTGAAGCTGGAGGTGGTTCAGCCGGATGGCCAGGTGATCCGCTCGGTGATGAGCAAACCGGTGAATGGTCTGTACCAGTTCACTTATCCGCTCGACAGCGGCGCGGCCACCGGTATGTGGCACATTCGCGCCAGCACCGGCGATAACCAGCCGCGCGAATGGGACTTCCACGTCGAGGACTTTATGCCGGAACGCATGGCCCTGAACCTGACGCCGCAGGCGGCGCCAGTCGCGCCGGATGCCGACGTCACCTTTGGCGTCCGCGGCGCTTATCTCTACGGTGCGCCGGCCAGCGGCAATCAGCTGCAGGGCAAGCTGTTCCTGCGCCCGCTGCGCGATGCCGTTGCCGCGCTGCCGGGCTTCCAGTTCGGCGATATCGCGGAAGAAAACCTCTCCCGTAGTCTGGATGAAGTCCAGCTGACGCTGGATGAAAAAGGCCGTGGCGAAGTGACCACCTCAAGCCAGTGGCAGGATAGCCACTCGCCGCTGCAGGTGGTGCTGCAGGCGAGCCTGCTGGAATCCGGCGGTCGCCCGGTGACCCGTACGGTTAAGCAGCCGATCTGGCCTGCCGAGGCGCTGCCGGGGATCCGCCCGCAATTTACACTGAAGGACGTTTACGATTACCGCACCGACACCACGGTGAAGCAGCCGGTGGTCGATGAGAACAGTAACGCCGCGTTTGACATCGTCTATGCCGACGCCAAAGGCGAGAAAAAAGCGGTCTCGGGCCTGCAGGTACGGCTGATCCGCGAGCGGCGCGACTACTACTGGAACTGGTCCGATAGCGAGGGCTGGCAGTCGCAGTTCGATCAAAAAGATCTGCAGGAGGGTGAGGAGTCGCTGGATCTGCAGGCCGGACAAACCGGCAAAGTGAGCTTCCCGGTAGAGTGGGGCTCATATCGCCTGGAGGTGAAAGGGCCGGACGACGTGGTCAGCAGCGTGCGCTTCTGGGCCGGCTATAGCTGGCAGGATAACAGCGAAGGTACCGGCGCGGCGCGTCCTGACCGGGTCACCATGAAGCTGGATAAACCGAGCTATAAACCGGGCGACACCATCAAGCTGCACATTGCCGCCCCGGCGGCGGGTAAAGGCTACGCGATGGTGGAATCCAGCGAAGGGCCGCTGTGGTGGCAGGAAATTGACGTCCCTGCCGAGGGGATGGATCTGTCTATTCCGGTGGGTAAAGCCTGGAACCGCCACGATCTCTACCTCAGCACGCTGGTGGTTCGCCCCGGTGATAAATCCCGCTCGGCGACGCCAAAACGCGCGGTGGGCCTGCTGCATCTGCCGCTGGGCGATGAAAACCGCCGTCTGACGCTGGCGCTGGAAGCGCCGGACAAAATGCGCCCCAACCAGCCGCTGACGGTGAAAGTGAAAGCCAGCGTCAAAGAGGGCGAGGCGCCGAAACAGGTCAATGTCCTGCTTTCGGCGGTGGATAGCGGGGTGCTGAATATTACCGATTACGCCACCCCGGATCCGTGGAACGCCTTCTTTGGCCAGAAGCGTTACGGCGCAGATATCTATGACATCTACGGCCAGGTGATTGAAGGGCAGGGGCGTGTGGCCAGCCTGCGCTTCGGCGGCGATGGCGACGAGTTAAAACGCGGCGGCAAACCGCCGGTCAACCACGTGACGATCGTCGCCCAGCAGGCGCAGCCGGTGGTGTTGAACGATCAGGGCGAAGGCACGGTGACGTTACCCATCGGTGATTTTAACGGCGAGCTGCGGGTGATGGCCCAGGCGTGGACGGCCGATGACTTCGGCAGCAGCGAAGATAAAGTGGTGGTGGCCGCCCCGGTTATCGCCGAACTGAATACCCCGCGCTTCCTCGCCAGCGGCGATACCACGCGTCTGGCGCTTGATCTCAGCAATCTGACCGATAAACCGCAAACTCTGCAGGTACATCTTGCCGCCAGCGGGCTGGTGACCTTGACCGAGGGTCAGTTGCCGCCGGTGCAACTGGCACCAGGGGCGCGCAGCACGCTATTCGTGCCGGTCAGCGCACTGGCGGGCTTCGGCGATGGTCAAGTGAGCGCGACCATCAGCGGCCTGAGCCTGCCGGGTGAAACCTTCGCCCCGCTGCAAAAACAGTGGAAAATCGGCGTCCGTCCGGCGTTCCCGGCCCAGACCGTCAACAGCGGCGCGGTGCTGCAGCCCGGCGAAAGCTGGCAGGCGCCGGCGGCGCAGAGCCAGGGCTTTGCCCCGCAAACGCTGCAGGGCCAGCTGCTGCTCAGCGGTAAACCGCCGTTGAACCTTGCCCGTTATATCCGTGAGCTGAAAGCCTATCCTTACGGCTGCCTTGAGCAGACCGCCAGCGGCCTGTTCCCGTCGCTGTACACCAGCGCGGCGCAGCTAAAAGCGTTGGGCATCAGCGGCGATAGCGATGAAAAACGCCGCGCGGCAATCGATGTTGGTATCTCGCGCCTGCTGCAGATGCAACTGGAAAACGGTGGTTTTGCGCTGTGGGATAAAGAGGGGCCGGAAGAGTACTGGCTGACCGCCTACGCTATGGACTTCCTCGTCCGCGCGGGCGAGCAGGGCTATAGCGTACCGGTCAACGCCATTAATAAAGGTAACGAACGCCTGCTGCGCTATCTGCAGGAGCCGGGGCTGATGACCGTGCGCTACAGCGATGATGCCCAGGCCAGCCGCTTTGCCGCCCAGGCGTATGCCGCGCTGGTGCTGGCACGTCAGCAAAAAGCCCCGCTTGGCGCATTGCGTGAAATCTGGAGCCGTTACGACCAGGCGCGCTCCGGCTTGCCGCTGCTGCAGCTCGGCATTGCGCTGAAAACCATGGGCGATGCGCCGCGCGGCGATGAGGCCATGAAGCTGGCGGTGACCACCCCGCGCCAGGATGAGAATCGTTGGCTGGGTGATTACGGCAGCCCGCTTCGCGATGACGCCCTGAAGCTGGCGCTGCTGGAAGAGAACAAGCTGCTGCCGGAGGTGCAAAATAAGCTGTTGAGCATGCTGTCGGAAGAAGCCTACGGTCAGCGCTGGCTGTCGACCCAGGAAACCAATGCCCTGTTCCTTGCCGGACGTTCGCTGGCGGACCTGCCGGGCAACTGGCAGGCGCAAACCTCACTGCAGGCCGAGCCGCTGGCCGGCGACAAAGCGCAAACCCGCAACCTCGACGGCGATCGGCTGGCGGCGCTGCAGGTGAGCAATACCGGCAGTCAGCCGCTGTGGCTGCGCCTGGACAGCAGCGGCTATCCACAAAGCGCGCCGCAGCCAGGCGGTAACGTCCTGGGGATTGAACGCACTATTTTCGATACCCAGGGTCAGCAGAAATCGCTGACGTCGTTGCGCAGCGGCGAACTGGTGCTGGTGAAGCTGGAGGTGACCGCCAAACGCAACGTGCCTGACGCGCTGATCGTCGACCTGCTGCCAGCCGGTCTCGAGCTGGAAAACCAGAGTCTGGCCAACAGCAGCGCCAGTCTGCAGGAAAATGGCGACGCGGTGCAAAACCTGCTCAACCAGATGCAGCAGGCGGATATTCAGCATATCGAGTTCCGTGACGACCGTTTCGTCGCCGCTGTCGCTGTCAATGAAGGCCAGCCGGTGACGCTGGTCTATCTGGCGCGGGCGGTGACGCCGGGCACTTATCAGGTCCCGCAGCCGCAGGTGGAATCGATGTATGTGCCGCAGTGGCGGGCGACCGGGGCGGCCAGCGGTCCGCTCACCGTGACGCCGTAAATGCGCGTATTGCCTCGGGTAAAACGCCGCTGGCACTGGCTGGCGGCGTTTATTTTTCTGCTGTGGCTGGCGGTGCTGGCCGCCGATCGCCTGTGGCCGCTGCCGCTGCAGGAGGTCACCCCTGCCCGGGTGGTGGTGGCGGAAGACGGCACGCCGCTCTGGCGCTTTGCCGATGCGCAGGGCGTCTGGCGTTATCCGGTGACTCTCGCCGATGTGTCGCCGCGCTATCTGCAGGCGCTCATCCAGTATGAAGACCGCTGGTTCTGGAAACATCCAGGGGTCAATCCCTTCGCGGTGCTGCGCGCCGCCTGGCAGGATTTAACCTCCGGGCGGGTCATTTCCGGCGGCAGCACGCTCACCATGCAGGTCGCGCGTCTGCTCGACCCTCATCCACGCACCTTCGGCGGCAAGCTGCGCCAGCTATGGCGGGCGCTGCAGCTGGAGTGGCATCTGTCAAAAAGCGATATTCTAACTCTGTATCTGAACCGCGCGCCGTTTGGCGGCACCCTGCAGGGGATCGGCGCGGCCAGTTGGGCTTATCTCGGTAAACCGCCCACTCAGCTCAGCTACGGCGAGGCGGCGCTGCTGGCGGTCCTGCCGCAGGCGCCCAGCCGTTTACGTCCGGACCGCTGGCCGCAGCGGGCCCAGGCGGCGCGCGATAAAGTCCTTACGCGCATGGTCAGCCAGGGCGTCTGGCCGCAACGGGCGGTGAAGGAAGCGATGGAGGAGCCGGTGTGGCTGTTTCCGCGCCAGATGCCGCAGCTGGCGCCGCTTTTTTCACGCCGGGCGCTGGCGACCAGTCGGGATGAAAAGGTGGTGACGACTCTTGATGCCGGGCTCCAGCGTCAGCTTGAGGATCTGGCGCTGAACTGGAAATCGCGCCTGCCGCCGCGCAGCTCACTGGCGATTGTTGTCGTCGACCACACGGATATGAAAGTCCGCGGCTGGGTGGGCTCGGCGGATATCACCGACGACAGCCGCTTCGGTCATATTGATATGGTCTCGGCGGTGCGTTCGCCGGGATCGGTACTGAAACCCTTTGTCTACGCGATGGCAATGGATGACGGGCTGATTCATCCGGCATCGTTGTTACAGGATGTTCCACGGCGTTTTAGCGACTATCGCCCCGGCAATTTTGACAGTGGTTTTCATGGCCCGGTGAGCGCCAGCGAAGCCCTGGTGCGCTCGCTGAATCTCCCTGCGGTACAGGTGCTCGAAGCCTATGGGCCCAAACGTTTCGCGGCGAATTTACGCAACGCCGGGCTGCCCCTGATGCTGCCCGCTGGCGCTGAGCCGAATCTGTCGCTGATCCTCGGTGGGGCCGGGGCACGGCTGGAAGATATCGTCGCGGCGTACAGCGCCTTTGCCCGTCATGGCAAGGCGGCGCGGCTGCGCATGAAACCTGACGCGCCGCTGGTGGAACGGGCGCTGATGTCACCCGGCGCGGCGTGGATTGTCCGGCGCATTTTGGCCGGCGAAGCGCAACCGGTTCCCGATGCCTCACTGTCGCAAGTGGTCCCGCTGGCGTGGAAAACCGGCACCAGCTATGGCTATCGCGATGCGTGGGCGGTCGGCCTCAATGCGCGATATCTGATAGGTATCTGGACCGGACGGCCCGACGGTACACCGGTGGTGGGCCAGTTTGGCTTCGCCAGCGCCGTGCCGCTGCTCAATCAGGTCAATAATCTGTTGCTGGCGCGCCAGGCGATGAGCCGCGGCGGTCTGCCGGTCGACCCGCGCCCGCAAACGGTGAGCCGCGGGACTATTTGCTGGCCAGGCGGGCAGGATCTACCGGCCGGTGACAGCAACTGCCGCCGGCGCTTAGCCAGCTGGCTGCTGGATGCCAGCCAGCCACCGACGCTGCTGCTGCCCGGGCAGGAGGGCGTGCGCGGGATCCGCTTCCCGGTGTGGCGCAACGCAGCAGGGGAAAGGGTGGCCGCGGATTGTCCGGGTGCGACAGAAACTTCTGTTGATGTCTGGCCGCTACCGCTGGAACCCTGGCTGCCGGCCAGCGAGCGCCGACGTGCGCGTCTGGGACCGGTATCGACAGCGTGTCCGCCGCTGCAAACTCAGGATGCCGCGCCGCTGGTGCTGTCAGGTATTCGTGAAGGGGCGGTGATAAAACGTCTGCCGGGCGAGGTGCGGGTGGTGTTACCCCTGCAAACCAGCGGTGGGGAAGGGCGACGCTGGTGGTTTATCAACGGCCAGCCGTTAGACGCTACCGGTGCGACAACCACGCTAACGCTGGATAAGCCCGGCGAGTGGCAGCTGGTGGTCATGGATGAGGCAGGACAAACGGCGGCCGCCAGTTTTACCCTGCAATAACCAGGGTAAATTTGTTGTTGGCAGTTTGTGTTTCCAATACTCATCTTATTTTAACAAAATGTTACCTTCATCCGTAGGCATCGCCGACGTTGCTCATTATAATGCGCGCCAGGCCATACGATCGTATGCGCAACAACAGAACATTTAATTAGAGGTAATCATGGCTATTGAACGTACTTTTTCCATCATCAAACCAAACGCGGTGGCAAAAAACGTTATTGGCGGCATCTTTTCTCGCTTTGAAGCTGCAGGGTTCAAAATCGTCGGCACCAAAATGCTGCATCTGACCGTTGAGCAGGCTCGTGGTTTCTATGCTGAGCACGAAGGTCGCCCGTTCTTCGACGGTCTGGTTGAATTCATGACCTCCGGCCCGATCGTGGTTTCCGTACTGGAAGGCGAAAATGCGGTTCAGCGTCACCGTGACCTGCTGGGCGCCACCAACCCGGCGAACGCTCTGGCCGGTACCCTGCGCGCTGACTAC
Source organism: Klebsiella sp. H-Nf2 (assembly GCF_002806645.1). Lineage (NCBI taxonomy): Bacteria > Pseudomonadati > Pseudomonadota > Gammaproteobacteria > Enterobacterales > Enterobacteriaceae > Klebsiella > Klebsiella sp. H-Nf2. Next base: position 260,402 of record NZ_PIBL01000004.1, on the reverse strand, counting down.
GCTGACAGCTTCACCGAGAACGGCACCCACGGTTCCGATTCTGTAGAGTCCGCTGCTCGCGAAATCGCGTTCTTCTTTGCTGAAGGCGAGGTTTGCCCGCGCACTCGCTAATCTCCTGCGTCTTTCACGCCACCGCTTTGTTGGCTTCATTCGCGCACCCCGGTCACATAGTTATCTATGCTCCCGGGGATTTGCGAATTCGCCGCCTCGCGGTGACCTGAAATACTTTGGAGATCTAAACCTCGTCTTTTCGACCGTCGCGGCGTTGGCCTGACAATCGAAAAGCCTTAGAGGATTGAGCAGTCAGTAACAGATTTTTTCATCATTGACTGCGCGCAGGCATGGCTTCCATGCGCCAGAATTTGTAGAATATAGCGCCCCTGGACGAGCAGTCGCTCTCCGGGGCGTTTCTTTTTCAACCCACCTGGGGCCATAACGTGTAATAACGAGGCCGGAAAATATTATGTCTGAACAAATTGTCACGCCTGATACCGCCGCTCTGACGGTGCCGAACAAAGATGCCAAAATCAACCTGCTGGATTTAAACCGTCAGCAGATGCGCGAGTTTTTCAAAAACATGGGCGAGAAGCCTTTCCGCGCCGATCAGGTGATGAAATGGATGTATCACTACTGCTGCGACGACTTTGATGAAATGACCGACATCAACAAAGTCCTGCGCGGCAAACTGAAAGAAGTCGCCGAGATCCGCGCCCCGGAAGTGGTTGAAGAGCAACGCTCAACCGACGGGACCATCAAGTGGGCGATTGCCGTTGGCGATCAGCGCGTCGAGACCGTTTATATCCCGGAAGAAGACCGCGCCACCCTGTGCGTCTCTTCTCAGGTAGGCTGCGCGCTGGAATGTAAATTCTGCTCCACTGCTCAGCAGGGCTTTAACCGCAACCTGCGGGTTTCCGAAATTATCGGCCAGGTCTGGCGCGCGGCGAAAATCGTCGGCGCGGTGAAGACCACCGGCGTGCGTCCTATCACCAACGTGGTAATGATGGGCATGGGCGAGCCGCTGCTGAACCTCAACAACGTCGTCCCGGCGATGGAAATCATGCTGGATGACTTCGGTTTTGGTCTCTCCAAACGTCGCGTGACCCTGTCGACTTCCGGCGTGGTGCCGGCGCTGGATAAACTCGGCGATATGATCGACGTTGCGCTGGCGATTTCCCTGCACGCGCCGAACGATACCATCCGCGACGAAATTGTACCGATCAACAAAAAATACAACATCGAGACGTTCCTCAACTCGGTGCGTGGTTATATTTCGAAGTCCAACGCCAACCAGGGTCGGGTGACCATCGAGTACGTCATGCTGGATCACGTCAACGACGGTACCGAGCACGCTCACGAACTGGCGGCGCTGCTGAAGGACACCCCGTGCAAGATCAACCTGATCCCATGGAACCCCTTCCCGGGGGCACCGTATGGTCGCAGCTCCAACAGCCGCATTGACCGTTTCTCCAAGGTACTGATGGAGTACGGCTTTACGACCATCGTGCGTAAAACTCGCGGCGACGATATCGATGCCGCCTGTGGTCAGCTGGCGGGCGATGTTATTGACCGTACCAAGCGTACGCTGCGTAAGCGGATGCAGGGTGAAGCGATTGACGTAAAAGCGGTCTGATAAATGATGACCCGCGCGGCACAGGCGGCGCGGGTCATATTTATGACCAATAACCAGGCGAAATACACTGATTCGGTTAATAATTACGGTGCGTTTTTGTCGACTTTGAGGCAGTATGTAGCGGCTCAACAACCGCTTAGCATTCAATTTTGATTCGTCTCTGTGATCGCGAGCCTGACAGTCCTATACTGTGAGGCTGACGTACCACAGATGTCTCGCGGCGCCGGCGTTTTCCCGCGCTGAACTTTAAATTTCACGTACCAGTAGTTGTAGCGAATGAATACTGAAGCCACTCAAGATCATCAAGAAGCAAACACCACGGGCGCGCGTCTGCGTCACGCCCGCGAACAACTCGGACTTAGCCAGCAAGCGGTGGCTGAACGCTTATGCCTGAAGGTGTCCACGGTTCGTGATATTGAAGACGATAAGGCACCTGCCGACCTCGCCTCCACCTTCCTGCGCGGGTACATCCGCTCCTACGCTCGCCTCGTACATATCCCTGAAGAAGAGCTGCTGCCGATGATGGCCAAGCAGGCGCCTATCAGGGCGGCGAAGGTGGCGCCAATGCAGAGCTTCTCTTTAGGCAAGCGTCGCAAAAAGCGCGATGGCTGGCTGATGAGCGTTACCTGGCTGGTGCTGTTTGTGGTCATTGGCCTGAGCGGCGCCTGGTGGTGGCAAGACCACAAGGCGCAGCAGGAAGAGATCTCGACCATGGCCGATCAGTCTTCCGCTGAGCTGAACGGCAGTGATGCCAACAGCCAGAACGTGCCGCTGGATACCAGCGCGCCGGCAGCCTCAAGCACCGATAGCGCCGCGAACAGTGCGCCAACCGATACCGCCAGTGCTCCGACGACCAGCGCCCCGGCTCAGACGCCAGCGGACAATAACGCTGTCGTGGCGCCTTCTCAGGCGAATGTCGATACCGCCGCGACGGCCCCGGCAACGCCAGCCGCGCCATTACCGACGGATCAGGCGAACGTGACGGCGGCTGCGGCGGCTCAGGACCTGGTGATGAACTTTTCCGCCGACTGCTGGCTGGAAGTGAGCGATGCCACCGGTAAAAAACTGTTCAGCGGCCTGCAGCGTAAAGGCGGCAACCTGAACCTGAGCGGGCAGGCGCCGTATAAACTGAAAATTGGCGCTCCGGCCGCGGTACAGATCCAGTTCCTCGGCAAGCCTGTCGATTTGAGTCGTTTTATCAGAACTAACCAGGTTGCGCGTCTGACCCTCAATGCCGAACAATCACCGGCGCAGTAACAGACGGGTAACGCGGGAGATTTTTCATGCATAACCAGGCTCCGATTCAACGTAGAAAATCTAAACGTATTTACGTTGGTAATGTGCCAATTGGCGATGGGGCTCCCATCGCCGTCCAGTCAATGACCAATACGCGCACCACCGATGTGGCCGCGACGGTAAACCAAATCAAAGCGTTAGAGCGCGTGGGCGCGGACATCGTCCGCGTCTCTGTTCCGACGATGGACGCCGCCGAAGCGTTCAAACTTATCAAACAGCAGGTTAACGTGCCGCTGGTCGCCGATATCCACTTTGACTACCGTATTGCGCTGAAAGTCGCGGAATACGGTGTTGACTGCCTGCGTATCAACCCGGGCAACATCGGCAACGAAGAGCGCATCCGCATGGTCGTGGACTGCGCGCGCGATAAAAACATTCCTATCCGCATCGGCGTCAACGCCGGCTCGCTGGAAAAAGATCTGCAGGAAAAATACGGCGAGCCGACGCCACAGGCGCTGCTTGAATCCGCCATGCGTCACGTCGATCATCTCGATCGTCTGAACTTCGATCAGTTTAAAGTCAGTGTTAAAGCGTCTGACGTCTTCCTGGCGGTGGAATCCTATCGTCTGCTGGCGAAACAGATCGATCAGCCGCTGCATCTCGGGATCACCGAAGCGGGCGGCGCACGTAGCGGCGCAGTGAAGTCCGCGATCGGTCTGGGCCTGCTGTTATCCGAGGGGATCGGCGATACGCTGCGCGTCTCGCTGGCGGCGGATCCGGTGGAAGAGATCAAGGTCGGCTTCGATATCCTCAAGTCCCTGCGCATTCGTGCTCGCGGCATTAACTTCATTGCCTGCCCAACCTGCTCGCGTCAGGAGTTTGACGTTATCGGTACGGTAAACGCCCTGGAGCAGCGTCTGGAAGATATCATCACTCCGATGGATGTTTCGATCATCGGCTGCGTGGTGAATGGTCCGGGCGAAGCGCTGGTCTCCACCCTCGGCGTGACCGGCGGCAACAAGAAAAGCGGTCTGTATGAGGACGGCGTGCGTAAAGATCGACTGGATAACGACGACATGATCGACCAGCTGGAAGCGCGTATTCGTGCCAAAGCCTCGATGCTCGATGAAGCCCGTCGTATTGACGTTCAACAGCTTGAAGCAAAATAACGTGTTGGGAAGCGATACGCTTCCCGTGTATGATTGAACCTGCGGGCGCAAGGCGCCGGGGTTCATTTTTGTATATATAAAGAGAATAAACGTGGCAAAGAACATTCAAGCCATCCGTGGCATGAACGATTATCTGCCGGGCGAAACCGCTCTCTGGCAGCGCATTGAAGGCTCACTGAAGCAGGTGCTCGGTAGCTACGGTTACAGCGAAATCCGTTTGCCGATTGTAGAGCAGACCCCGTTATTCAAACGCGCGATCGGTGAAGTGACCGACGTGGTTGAGAAAGAGATGTACACCTTTGAGGACCGCAACGGCGACAGCCTGACGCTGCGTCCGGAAGGGACGGCGGGCTGCGTACGTGCCGGCATCGAACATGGTCTGCTGTACAATCAAGAACAGCGTCTGTGGTACGTCGGGCCAATGTTCCGTCACGAGCGTCCGCAGAAAGGTCGCTACCGCCAGTTCCACCAGATCGGCGCCGAAGTGTTTGGCCTGCAGGGCCCGGACATCGATGCCGAGCTGATTATGCTGACCGCGCGCTGGTGGCGTGAGCTGGGCATTTCCGATCACGTCAGCCTTGAGCTGAACTCCATCGGTTCGCTGGAAGCGCGAGCCAACTACCGCGACGCGCTGGTGGCTTACCTGGAGCAGTTTACCGATAAGCTGGATGAAGACAGCAAACGCCGGATGTACACCAACCCGCTGCGGGTGCTGGACTCCAAGAACCCGGATGTGCAGGCGCTGCTGAACGACGCGCCGGCGCTTGGCGACTACCTCGACGAAGAGTCGAAAACCCACTTTGCCGGCCTGTGCGCGCTGCTCGATGATGCGGGGATCCGCTACACCGTCAACCAGCGTCTGGTACGCGGCCTCGACTACTATAACCGTACCGTGTTCGAGTGGGTAACCACCAGCCTCGGTTCCCAGGGCACCGTCTGCGCCGGCGGCCGCTATGACGGTCTGGTTGAGCAGCTTGGCGGTCGTGCTACCCCGGGCGTGGGCTTTGCTATGGGGTTAGAGCGCCTTGTTTTACTGGTCCAGGCAGTGAATCCGGAATTTAAAGCCGATCCTGTTGTCGATATATACCTGGTAGCCTCCGGGACCGATACTCAGTCTGCTGCAATGCGTCTGGCTGAGCAGGTTCGCGATGCGCTGCCCGGCGTGAAGCTGATGACCAACCACGGCGGCGGCAACTTTAAGAAGCAGTTTGCCCGCGCCGATAAATGGGGCGCCCGTATCGCCCTGGTGGTCGGTGAGTCAGAGATCGCTGACGGAAACGTGGTAGTGAAGGATTTACGCTCAGGTGAGCAAACTACCGTAACGCAGGAGAGCGTTGCCGCGCATTTGCGCACACTTCTGGGTTAATCTCCCGGGAATTATTAGTCAGGAGAAGGACTGCGTGGAAACTTTTAACAACGAGAACGATCAGGTCGATGCGCTGAAGCGTTTCTTTGCCGAAAACGGCAAAGCGCTGGCGGTCGGGGTGATTTTAGGGGTTGGTGCGCTGGTTGGCTGGCGCTACTGGACCTCCCATCAGCAGGATACGGCCAGAGACGTTTCGCTGGCTTACGAACAGGCGACTTCCGCGCTGAAATCGAATACGCCAGAAGTGCTGTCAGGGGCGGAGAAGTTCGCGGCTGATAATAAAAATACCTACGGCGCCTTCGCTTCCCTCGAGCTGGCACAACATTTTGTTGAACAGAACGATCTGCCGAACGCCGAAAAGCAGCTTCAGCAGGGGCTGGCGGCCGCGTCTGATGATAATCTGAAATCGGTTATCAATATGCGCCTTGCCCGCGTTCAGCTGCAGATGAAGCAGGCTGATGCGGCGCTGAAAACCCTCGACAGCATCAAAGGTGAAGGCTGGACCGCGATTGTGGCTGATTTGCGCGGCGAAATTCTGTTGAGCAAAGGCGATAAGCAAGGGGCCCGTGCGGCGTGGGAAGCTGGCGTGAAAAGCGATGCTTCTCCTGCGCTCAGCGAAATGATGCGTATGAAAATGAATAATTTGTCCATCTGAGAGGGACTCGATGCAATTGCGTAAATTACTTTTGCCAGGGCTGCTTTCCGTTACCTTGCTGAGCGGGTGTTCGCTGTTTAATAGCGAAGAAGATGTGGTGAAAATGTCACCGCTGCCGACGGTAGAAAACCAGTTTACGCCGTCCACGTCCTGGAGCACCTCGGTTGGCGATGGTATCGGCGAATTTTACTCTAACCTCCATCCGGCCTTCGCCGACGGCGTAGTGTATGCCGCTGACCGTAAAGGTACTGTCAAAGCGCTGAATGCGGACGACGGCAAAGAGGTGTGGTCTGTGAACCTGGCGGAGAAAGATGGCTGGTTCTCGCGCACGCCAGCGCTGCTTTCCGGCGGTGTGACCGTCTCTGGCGGCCATGTTTATATCGGCAGTGAGAAAGCGCAGCTGTATGCGCTGAATACCAGCGATGGTACCGTTGCCTGGCAAACCCGTGTCGCCGGTGAGGCGCTGTCGCGTCCAGTGGTGAGCGACGGCATGGTGCTGGTGCATACCAGTAACGGCCAGCTGCAGGCGTTGAATGAGACCGATGGTGCCGTGAAGTGGACCGTTAACCTCGATATGCCAGCTCTCTCCCTGCGCGGCGAGTCTGCGCCTGCGACCGCTTATGGCGCGGCGATCGTCGGCGGTGACAACGGCCGCGTCAGCGCGGTATTGATGCAGCAGGGGCAGATGATTTGGCAGCAGCGTATTTCTACGGCCACCGGGCCGACGGAAATTGATCGTCTGAACGACGTCGACACGACGCCGATCATCGTCAACGGTGTGGTTTATGCGCTGGCTTATAACGGTAACCTGACCGCGCTGGATCTGCGTAGCGGCCAGATTATGTGGAAACGCGAGCTGGGTTCGGTGAATGATTTCATCGTTGATGGTAACCGTATCTACCTGGTTGACCAGAACGATCGCCTGCTGGCACTGACCACCGATGGTGGTGTGACCCTGTGGACGCAGAGCGATCTGCTGCACCGTTTGCTGACCGCGCCGGTGTTGTATAATGGCAATCTGGTGGTCGGTGATAGCGAAGGCTACATGCACTGGGTGAATCCGGAAGATGGCCATTTTGTGGCGCAGCAGAAAGTCGATAGTTCCGGCTTCCTGACCGACCCGGTGGTTGCTGATGGTCGACTGCTGATCCAGGCGAAAGACGGTACGCTGTACGCGATTACGCGTTAATTACCGCTGTCGTGAGTGATTAAGAAACGGCCCCTGGCAGACAGGGGCCGTTTTGACTTTTTTAAAAACGTCGTTAAGACGATGTTGCTTAGTGATTGTATGAGGCATTTAACATGATACCTGTGGTCGCGCTTGTCGGGCGCCCTAACGTTGGAAAATCCACGCTCTTTAACCGCCTGACGCGCACTCGTGATGCGCTGGTTGCGGATTTCCCGGGGCTGACTCGTGACCGTAAGTACGGTCGGGCCGAAGTCGAAGGCCGCGAATTCATCTGTATCGATACCGGTGGTATTGATGGTACGGAAGAGGGCGTGGAAACCCGGATGGCGGAGCAGTCGCTGTTGGCTATCGAAGAGGCCGATGTGGTGCTGTTTATGGTCGATGCGCGCGCGGGCCTGATGCCGGCGGATACCGCGATCGCTAAACATCTGCGCTCTCGTGAAAAGCCCACCTTTCTGGTGGCCAATAAAACCGACGGCATCGACGTCGACCAGGCGATGGCGGATTTCTGGTCCTTAGGCCTGGGCGATATCTATCCTATCGCCGCTTCGCATGGCCGCGGCGTGACCAGCTTGCTGGAACAGGCCCTGCTGCCATGGGTGGATGAGATCAGCCCGCAGGAAGAGGTGGATGAAGACGCCGAATACTGGGCAAAATTCGAAGCCGAGCAGAATGGCGAAGCGGAAGAAGAGCCGGAGGACGACTTCAATCCGCAGGATCTGCCGATCAAGCTGGCGATTGTTGGACGCCCTAACGTCGGTAAATCTACCCTCACTAACCGCATCCTCGGTGAAGATCGCGTGGTGGTCTACGATATGCCGGGCACCACCCGTGACAGCATTTACATCCCGATGCAGCGTGACGAGCGTGAATACGTGCTCATCGATACCGCCGGGGTACGTAAGCGCGGGAAAATCACCGATGTCGTGGAAAAGTTCTCGGTGATCAAAACGCTGCAGGCGATTGAAGACGCCAACGTCGTGATGCTGGTGATCGATGCTCGCGAAGGGATCTCCGATCAGGACCTGTCGCTGCTGGGCTTTATTCTCAACAGCGGCCGTTCGCTGGTGATTGTCGTCAACAAGTGGGACGGCCTGAGTCAGGAAGTGAAGGAGCAGGTGAAGGAGACCCTCGACTATCGTCTGGGCTTTATCGACTTTGCCCGGGTGCACTTCATCTCCGCCCTGCACGGCAGCGGCGTCGGCAACCTGTTTGAATCGGTACGCGAAGCCTACGACAGCGCCACCCGCCGCGTAAGCACCGCGATGCTGACCCGGATCATGAACATGGCGGCGGAAGATCATCAGCCGCCGCTGGTGCGTGGCCGTCGCGTGAAGCTGAAATATGCCCACGCCGGGGGCTACAACCCGCCTATCGTGGTGATCCACGGTAACCAGGTGAAGGATCTGCCGGATTCCTACAAGCGCTACCTGATGAACTATTTCCGTAAATCCCTCGACGTGATGGGCACGCCAATCCGTATCCAGTTCAAGGAAGGGGAAAACCCGTTCGCCAACAAGCGCAACACCCTGACGCCGAACCAGATGCGTAAACGTAAGCGCCTGATCAAGCACATCAAGAAAAGCAAATAAGCTATCAGCAAGATTTGCCCACCAACATGAATCCTTCAAAGCCCGCATCTGCCGGGCTTTTTTATTAAGGGCGATTGTAGCGAAGCAACAACGCGCATGATTGGCATGTATAACTGCACGTATCCTATGAAATTTCTCATTTGTTAGCTTCGCTTGCTCAAGCAATTTTTTGAGTACGCTTTGATAATATATACGTAGAAAGTTATCGCAATGATAAGAGAGAAAACGCATCTGGATATGTTGGGGGAATTCCACGGTGCCGCTTTCCTGTAATGCGGGAGAAACTGGAGAGTCTACTTTATGGCTGAGTATTATGGTAAGTTAGGTTTCTTCACAGGATGGTGAAATTAATCAGCAAGGAGTGATAATGTATTACAGCAATGTCGTCATCAGCTATTTGCAGGCCAATAAAATTCTCGCAATGAAACTTGAATACGCTGTTTCAGGCATAGAACAACAGGTTTCCAGTCAGGTTAAAACAATAGGCGCTGGCGTAACTCGGACCCTGTATTATACATCCTGTTTTACTGATGAGTATCAGGATGTATGTAAAAAGCAGAAGAATGAGGATGTTAGATTTGCTAAAGGTATCTACCATCTTTTACAGCGTAATGATATTGTATATGAAATGCTTAAAATATATTTTGAAGAAATATTTAGGCACAAAACAAAAGAGCAGTTAGAGCATATTAAAAGAATTCTGATGGCTGTTAACGTTCATATCGCTGCAGACTCTCTAACCAAATCTGGATTTGTTTTAGCTACGGCTACCTGTGTTTCGGTAGGCATGAAACTAAGCCTTGATATGGGAGCGATTGCTGGGCGTTCTGCGGGGGTCGCCGTTACAGTGGCTGGCGTGTATGGCGTTGTGCAGAAGGCTGCAGATAGCGCTGAGCGTCTCCGAATCTGTTATCCGGCATTCTTTTCTATACTATACGAACAAGAGCTTGAAATGATGTATTTCCTGGTGGCGCCATTATTTGAACATGCCGACGCTTTTAAAGCTCAATGGGCTTCAGAGGCAGAGATCGCTAATATCATCGAAAGAATGATTAGGTAGTGATGATGTCATTTATTAAAAGAGCGCTTTTGTGGTTGTTCCAGCAATTAATTTCGCTGTATGCCCCACCACTTTGCATTGTCATATTTGCAGTGGTTTTTTTTCAAATTTTTCCTGAGGGGCCAGTTTGGCCTGTTGGTATATTCGCTGTACTTATAATTATTATCTTTGGGCGCTATGTGAAATGGTAATTCTAACGTTATTTATGATAAGGAAATTGTATGTCTACTCCCGCACATTTATGGCTTGAAGATGAAAACGGTTCTCCGATCATTGGAAGCTGCATGATGCCAACGCGTCTTGGATCTATTGAGTTAAAATCATTCTCTCATGGTATTACTATTCCAGTTGATCCAAGCTGGGGAAAACTGACAGGTACGCGTATACATCGTCCTGTGTCGATAGTGAAGGAATTCGATCAGACAACACCGCTTTTGTATCGTGCCGTGTGTGAGGGGCGCCCGATGAAGAAGGCGATTATAAAGATGTATCGCATTCTGGAGGCGGGCATTGAGGCCGAGTATTTCAACATCATCCTGGAGAACGTCAAAGTCACTACGGTTGCGCCGTATTTATCACCTACTGGTATGAGCAGTACCCACCTGGAAACGCTCGAGATGCGTTATGAGGCGATCACCTGGAAATACATGGACGGAAATATTTACTACCGCGACTCATGGAATGACCGTTGTTGCGCATGACTCCATTATTTTCACGCAAAAAATGCCAGGTATCTCGCAGTAGGTACAATTTTATACATCATTTCAAAATTGAAATTCATATTGGCGGGTTTTTTGTGGCCGCCATGCCGGTAAATGTCAAAACCTTCCGCCATAATCCCGCGATACTTCGCGGGGAACAGAGCGGCTCAAAGGTGGACTTACTATGCAGATTGGTTTTATCGGCCTCGGCGCGGTGGTGGAAACCGCCTATTTACCGGTGCTGCGTCGCCTGGGGTACGCCATCGACAACTGCTGGGGTTATGACCTCGACAGCAGCAGAGCGCTACCGGGGATCCAGCGCTGTAGTTCGCTGGCGGCACTGCTGGCCAAACCCCTGGATACGCTCTTCATTACCACCTCATCACTTCAGCATCTGCCCGTGCTGGAGAGGGCGTTAGCCAGCGGCATTTCCCGCATTGTGGTGGAAAAGCCGATTGTGGCCAACCTTGAGCAGGCCGCCCGGCTGCGGGCGCTGCTGGCGCCGGCTGAGCAGGCCAGGCGGGTGCTGGCCCTTGACCACTGGATGGCGCGAGGCGTTGCGCTGAATGCGATTACTCCGTCGTGGCGGGCAGAAGAGATCGTCTGGCTCGAAGGCTATTTACAGGAGCCAAGCGGCTTTAACGCCGCCGGTGAGCCGGTTGCACTCAATTTTGCCACGGGGGAGCTGGATACCCGGCAGCTGCGCCACCCTGATGGGGTGATCCTCGATATCGGCACCCATGTCCTGGCGATGCTGCGCGAAACCCTGCACGCCAGCGGAGGCGATGCCGCGCTGAGCCTTTCCGTTCGGGTGGCGAAAGACCGCCTCGGCCATGACATTGCCCCTGGGGATACGGTCACCGCCGAGGGGGAGGCGCATCTGCAGGGGACCCTGGGCACTATCCCGCTCAATATCTGGCTCAACAAATACGCGGGCCCCGCGGGCGGGCAAAAGGGAATGCGGATAGGGCTGCAGGACGGGCGAACCCTCACCCTTGACCGCTGCCCTGAGGGTGAAGTGGTGACGCTGAACGACGGCGAGCGGATCCAGCACTGGACCCGCCCCGGGACGATCTATGCGCACTGTCTCGATGAGCAGATCCTCGGCGCAGATAATCTGTTTATCCGGGCGCCCGACAGCGTGGCCGGGCTGACGCGGCGTCGGCTTGAGGAAGTGGAATGGCTGCTCAGGTTGCAGCAGCAATTACGCGGCCCTCATTAAACCCGGAACATGATAAAATAGGTGCAGATAAACGTTGAAAGGAATGGTTATGGAACTTGATTGCCCTCTGTGCCACGCGCCGTTAGATGTCAAAGGCAGCAGCGCGCATTGCGCTCAGTGCGAAAGGGTATTTGCCCTCGAGGCCCGCTGCCCGGAATGCCACCAGCCGCTGGAGGTGCTCAAGGCGTGCGGCGCGGTGGATTACTTTTGCCAGCACGGGCACGGCCTGATCTCGAAAAAACGGGTGGAATTTATTCCGCTGGTTTAGTGGGTGAAGGCTTTCTGGCCCGCGTTTTTTTCACCGGCGCGATCTGCTTCACTTCGCTTTCAACCCAGCCGTCTTTCAGGCGGGTGGTGAGCAGATCGCCGGTTTTAACCTGTTTTGTCTGTTTCAGCACCGTACCGTCATTCACCGAGGTGACGCTGTAGCCGCGCGCCAGGGTGGCTAAGGGACTTACCGCCTCCAGATGGGTCACCGCGTTACCAAACCGTTCGCGCCGCTCGCTGAGGCGGCCACGCATAGTTTCCGCCAGCCGGTATTCCAGCTGCTGGATCCGCGATTGCGCCCGGTGGATCCGCGGCTGCGGATTGTAGTAATTCAGACGCTGAACGGTGCGCTTTTGCCGCTGTTCTGCGCGCTTAAGCTGCGATTCTACGGCGATGCGCATCCGCTGGCGCAGGCGTTCCAGGGCGGTCTGCTGGCGGGCCAACCGCAGCTGCGGATGTTGTTGCTGCAGGCGATGGAACAGCTGGGTAAAGCGGCGCTGACGACTGGCGAGGAAATAGTCCATCGCCATCTCCAGCCGCTGTTGCCCGGACTGAAGCTGGCGCAGCAGCTCCTGCTGATTGCGGCTGACGATTTCCGCGGCGGCAGAAGGGGTCGGCGCTCGCAGGTCGGCAACAAAATCGGCGATCGTGACGTCGGTTTCATGGCCAACCGCGCTGACGATCGGGATCTGGCTGGCGAAAATAGCCCGTGCCACCCGCTCATCGTTAAAACTCCACAGATCCTCCAGCGAACCGCCGCCGCGCCCGACAATCAGCACGTCACACTCCTGGCGCGCGTTGGCCAGCGCGATGGCGCGCACAATCTGCCCGGGGGCGTCGTCACCCTGGACCGCAGTCGGGTAAATAATCACTGGCAGCCCGGGGTCGCGGCGCCTGAGAACATGGAGAATATCGTGCAGCGCCGCACCGGTTTTCGAGGTGATGACGCCGACGCAGTGGGCGGGGGAGGGGAGCGCATGCTTATGTTTTTGCTCGAACAGTCCTTCCGCCGTTAACTGTGCTTTGAGCTGCTCATACTTCTGCTGCAGCAACCCTTCGCCGGCGGGCTGCATGCTTTCGACGATAATCTGGTAGTCACCGCGCGGCTCATACAGCGTGATGTTGGCGCGAACCAGCACCTGCTGCCCATGCTGTGGGCGAAACGTGACCCGGCGGTTGCTGTTGCGGAACATTGCGCAGCGCACCTGGGCGTTATCGTCTTTTAAGGTGAAGTACCAGTGGCCGGAAGAAGGCTGGCTGAAATTAGAGATCTCGCCGCTGATCCACACCTGGCCCATTTCGTGCTCAAGCAGCAAACGCACCGTCTGATTCAGGCGGCTTACGGTAAAAATTGCGGGGGATTGAGAGGGTAACATGTGAGCAAGATCAAACTTTAAATCAGCAGGTTATTCAGTCGATAGTAACGCGCTCAGAGGGGATGGCAAGTATTTTTTGCAAAAAAGGGTAGATGCAATCGGTTACGCTCTGTATAATGCCACGGCAATATTTATCCACCCTGGTCGAGATATTGCCCATGCTACGTATCGCTAAAGAAGCCCTGACGTTTGACGACGTCCTCCTCGTTCCCGCTCATTCTACCGTTCTGCCGAATACTGCCGATCTCAGCACTCAGCTGACGAAAACCATTCGTCTGAATATTCCTATGCTCTCCGCAGCCATGGATACCGTAACGGAAGCGCGTCTGGCTATTGCCCTGGCACAGGAAGGCGGCATCGGCTTTATTCACAAAAACATGTCCATCGAGCGCCAGGCGGAAGAAGTTCGTCGCGTGAAGAAACATGAGTCCGGCGTGGTCACCGACCCGCAGACCGTTCTGCCGACCACCACCCTGCGCGAAATGAAAGAGCTGACTGAACGTAACGGCTTCGCCGGTTACCCGGTGGTGACTGAAGACAACGAACTGGTCGGTATCATCACCGGCCGCGACGTGCGTTTCGTCACCGATCTGAACCAGCCGGTCAGCGTCTACATGACGCCGAAAGAGCGTCTGGTTACCGTTCGTGAAGGCGAAAGCCGCGAAGTGGTCTTCGCTAAGATGCACGAAAAACGCGTTGAGAAGGCGCTGGTTGTGGATGAGAGCTTCCACCTGCGCGGAATGATCACCGTTAAAGACTTCCAGAAAGCGGAACGTAAACCGAACGCCTGTAAAGATGAGCAGGGTCGTCTGCGCGTAGGCGCAGCGGTCGGCGCCGGTGCGGGCAACGAAGAGCGCGTAGACGCGCTGGTCGCCGCGGGTGTTGACGTCCTGCTGATCGACTCCTCGCACGGTCATTCAGAAGGCGTCCTGCAGCGCATTCGTGAAACCCGCGCGAAATACCCAGACCTGCAAATCATCGGCGGCAACGTGGCCACCGGTGCAGGCGCGCGCGCGCTGGCGGAAGCCGGTTGCAGCGCAGTGAAAGTGGGTATCGGCCCGGGCTCCATCTGTACGACCCGTATCGTTACCGGCGTAGGTGTGCCGCAGATCACCGCCGTTTCCGACGCGGTGGAAGCGCTGGAAGGCACCGGTATTCCGGTTATCGCTGACGGCGGTATCCGTTTCTCCGGCGATATTGCCAAAGCGATCGCTGCCGGCGCAGCCGCGGTGATGGTCGGCTCTATGCTGGCGGGTACCGAAGAATCCCCGGGTGAAATCGAACTCTACCAGGGCCGTTCTTACAAATCCTACCGCGGCATGGGCTCTCTTGGTGCGATGTCTAAAGGCTCCTCTGACCGCTACTTCCAGAGCGATAACGCTGCTGACAAACTGGTGCCGGAAGGTATCGAAGGGCGCGTGGCCTATAAAGGTCGCCTGAAAGAGATCATTCACCAGCAGATGGGCGGTCTGCGTTCCTGTATGGGTCTGACCGGCTGTGGTACCATTGACCTGCTGCGTACCAAAGCTGAATTCGTACGCATCAGCGGTGCGGGCATTCAGGAAAGCCACGTTCACGACGTGACCATCACCAAAGAGTCCCCGAACTACCGTCTGGGCTCCTGATTTCTTCGCCCGACCTAGCGTCGGGCGATTTATTTACTCTGTTTCACTTGCCTCGGAATTAGCGTCAATGACGGAAAACATTCATAAACATCGCATTCTCATCCTCGACTTCGGCTCTCAGTATACTCAGCTGGTGGCGCGTCGCGTGCGTGAGCTGGGCGTCTACTGTGAGTTGTGGGCGTGGGATGTCACGGAAGCACAGATCCGCGAATTCAATCCAAGCGGCATCATTCTTTCCGGCGGCCCGGAAAGTACTACCGAAGAGAACAGCCCGCGCGCGCCGCAGTATGTGTTCGAAGCCGGTGTGCCGGTATTTGGCGTCTGCTACGGCATGCAGACCATGGCGATGCAGCTGGGCGGCCATGTAGAAGGTTCTAACGAGCGTGAGTTTGGCTACGCGCAGGTTGAAGTGGTTAACGACAGCGCGCTGGTGCGTGGTATCGAAGACTCCCTGACCGCAGACGGTAAACCGCTGCTGGACGTGTGGATGAGCCACGGCGACAAGGTCACCGCGATCCCGGCGGACTTCGTGACCGTTGCCAGCACCGATAGCTGCCCGTTCGCCATCATGGCCAATGAAGAAAAACGCTTCTACGGCGTGCAGTTCCACCCGGAAGTCACCCACACCCGTCAGGGTATGCGCATGCTGGAACGCTTCGTGCGCGACATCTGCCAGTGTGAAGCGCTGTGGACCCCGGCTAAAATCATCGACGACGCCGTTGAGCGTATCCGCCAGCAGGTTGGCGATGACAAAGTGATCCTTGGCCTCTCCGGCGGCGTGGACTCCTCGGTGACCGCGATGCTGCTGCACCGCGCCATCGGCAAAAACCTGACCTGCGTATTCGTGGATAACGGTCTCCTGCGCCTGAACGAAGCGCAACAGGTCATGGACATGTTCGGCGACCACTTCGGTCTGAACATTGTTCACGTCGAAGGCGAGCAGCGCTTCCTCGACGCACTGAAAGGCGAGAACGATCCGGAAGCGAAACGTAAAATCATCGGCCGCGTCTTCGTGGAAGTGTTCGACGAAGAAGCGCTGAAGCTGGACGACGTCAAATGGCTGGCGCAGGGTACCATCTACCCTGACGTTATCGAATCTGCTGCTTCCGCTACCGGTAAAGCGCACGTCATCAAATCTCACCACAACGTGGGCGGCCTGCCGAAAGAGATGAAGATGGGGCTGGTTGAGCCGCTGCGTGAGCTGTTCAAAGACGAAGTGCGTAAGATCGGTCTGGAACTGGGCCTACCGTACGATATGCTCTACCGTCACCCGTTCCCGGGCCCTGGCCTCGGCGTGCGCGTGCTGGGCGAAGTGAAGAAAGAGTACTGCGACCTGCTGCGTCGTGCGGACGCTATCTTCATCGAAGAGCTGCACAAAGCTGACCTGTACAACAAAGTGAGTCAGGCGTTTACCGTGTTCCTGCCGGTTCGTTCCGTCGGCGTGATGGGCGATGGCCGTAAATACGACTGGGTCGTTTCCCTGCGTGCAGTGGAAACTATCGACTTTATGACCGCGCACTGGGCGCACCTGCCGTATGATTTCCTCGGCCGCGTCTCTAACCGTATCATCAATGAAGTGAACGGTATCTCCCGCGTGGTGTATGACATCAGCGGTAAGCCGCCAGCAACGATTGAGTGGGAGTAATCCCCGGCGTTAGCTGAATGAAACGAAACCCTCTGTTTTTACAGAGGGTTTTTTTCTTTATGCCTCTCCTCAACCCCATCATCCCTGGACGCTATCTGGCAGGGGGGCCTGTGAATTGCCCGTTTACGGTTCCGGCAGATGTTCAGCTGGCCCATTTTTTGCCGCCGCCGGATGAAGGGCGGGAAATTTGCCTGGCTGTGCCTTGCCCGCCCCACGCACCATCGACAGCGCCAGGCAGGCAACTATCAACGTTAACCCGGTGGATACCCACATTCCGCCGATAATGCCCAGCCGGTGGTTCAGCCATGCGTAGGCAAAGGGGGAGGCTGCCGCCATCAGTTGCCCGGGGATCAGCAGGATACCCGTGCGGCTGGCATAGCTTTCTGCGCTAAACAGCGCCAGCGGTAACGTCGCTTTGACAATCGTCACCAGCCCGTTAATCGCGCCATAGCCCAGCACAAACCCGGCTGCGAACCCGGCATAAGCCGTGCTGCTCAATCCAAGGAGAAAACAGAGCGGCATGGCGAGCGCAGTAAAACGCGTCAGCGTGAGTGGGGTGACCCGGGGACCGGCCAGCACTTCCCCCAGCCGGGCGCCGGTCTGGCCGAACCCCCACAGCATACCGACGGCAACCGGCAGACCAAAGTGGCTGATAAACTCCGGTAGATGGGTGGAGGTACCGTTGGAGATGAAGGTGATCAGCGCAATAAAGATCGCGTAACGCACTCCGTTACGCCGATCGCCCTCTGCTGTCGTCGTTGGGGCTACCATTTTCGCCGATGTACTGAGTCGCTGGCGTGGCAACTGATAACTCAGACAGGCGCTCAGTACGCCAAACAGCGCATAGATCCGCAGGGCATCCTGCCAGGACATGACGGTTAATAACGCCTCGCCCAGCGGCCAGAAGAGGGCCGAAGCCAGGCCGCCGGCAAGGGTAATGTGGGAAATGGTTTTCCGCGCCTGCTGGCCGTACAGATTCACCACCGCGGCGAACAGCGCATCATACAGCGAGAGCCGCATGCCAATTCCGGTTAGCAGCCAGGCGCCGTACCAGCCGGCAAGTGAAGGATGCCAGGCCATGACAGCGCAGCTGGCGGCTATCAGTAAGGTTCCGCTGGTGACCACGTGCCGCCCGCCAAAGCGAGCCAGCAGTCTGGCGACGAACGGAGAAACAACGGCCATCATCAGCATGGCGAGCGTCAGGCCAAGATAGATCTGCGGTGACGTCCACCCCTTGTCGGCAGCGATGGCCTGGGCAAAGGTGCCGGGCATATAAAAAGAGATCCCCCAGTTGAGCAGTTGCTGACCGCCCGCGGTGAAGGCGAGGCGTCGGGGAATAGCTGGCGTTTCCATGGTTTTCATTCCGTTAAGGCAGTTGTCCTGAGCATACCCGGCAGGCTATTGTTCTGGCATAGCGGCCACCTTATGCGCGGTATAAGAGAAACTTTGCATGACAACACTGAACCTGGGAAACCTGGCGACCTTCCGGCTGGTCGTACAGCGCGGCAGCTTTTCTGCCGCCGCCGACGCGCTGGGGATCTCCCAACCTGCCGTTAGCCTGCAGGTGCGTCAGCTGGAGCAGTTTTTACAGACCCGTTTGCTGGAGCGTACCGGCCGCGGGATCAAGGCGACGGCGGCGGGAATGGCACTGCTGGCCCACAGCGAGCAGATCGATCGGGCGGTGAATAGCGTAATGCAGTCGGTCAGTGTATTCAGTCAGGAAGTTAATGGGGCGGTAACGCTGGGGACCGGCGCGACGGCCTGCATTCATCTTCTCCCGCCGCTGCTGCAGCATCTTCGTCAGCAGCATCCGCTGTTGACGGTGGGGGTGACCACCGGCAACACGCTGGATATCGTCCGGGCGGTGGAGGAAAATCGCCTCGATCTCGGGCTGGTTACCTTGCCCGTACAGGGGCGCAGTCTGGCGGTGACCTCAGTGGTTGACGAGGAGTTCGTGGTTATCCATGCTCGCCACGAAGCAGCGATGTCGGCGGTTTGTACCCCTGCCGAGCTGCAGGCGCTGCCGCTCATTGCTTTCGAAGCCGGCAGCGGCACCCGGGATCTGATTGACCGCTGGTTCCGCTCGGCGGGACTGGCGGTCACGCCGGTGATGCAGTTGGGCAGCATCGAGGCGATTAAACGGATGGTGCGGGCAGGACTGGGCTACAGCATCGTGCCCCGCATGGCGGTGGAGCAGGAGGAGGATCGCGACGGATTAAGCGTGCACTCGCTGGCGCCGCGGCTATATCGACAGCTGGCGGTAGTCATGCGTCAGGACAAAATTGTGACAAAAGGTATCGCGGAAATGCTGCGCCTGCTGCATGCCGTGCGCTTATAAATCGCCGACGGCAAAACGACCGTATCAAAAGCTGGACATCAGCCGCAGGTTGCTCTGTCTGCGGAGTGTGGTGCTTCCTGTATCAGAATCAACGAATTACTCGCGGGCGGAGGGCTCGACGGTGAGTGAAGACTCCTGCGACGTTTTTTTATCCTGGTGATGGTACCAGGCGCCGATGGAGGAGTAGACAAAGCGTCCAAAGAAGAAGAGAAAGCTGATAAGCAGTACGATACGGGTCATGCGACGGTTAAATCGATGTCGTTTACGCATACTGGGTGCCTGACTCACAAAAGGTTCCTTGAAGTATACCCGAAGATGGGCGATGGGGGTATTAAGGCACAGGAACGAGGTGGGGTCAATTGATGCAGATGTAAAAGTGCCGCAGTGAAAACATTAATTAATGTTATATAAGATAATCATCGTATTTACATGCTCACTTTATTAGCGATAAAAAGGTAAAAAAATAAGTTTTATTAATGTTAGCGTCAGTATTTGTTGATTTATATCAACAGTCCCATTCTCTTGACCACTAAAATCAGCGGACATTACCGTATTGTTATTACTGATGCGGTCAGCATGGGGTGGTTGGATACCTGCCTGAATATGCCTCGCAGGAGCAGAGGTTCCCTGTAGAGCACCTATGAATTTATTAAAATACTATCAACAATATCGCGACAAGTGGTGGGCTTTACCGCTTGTCCTGCCTGCGCTGTTATTACCTCTCGCCAGATTGGCGAATACCTACACCATGCTGAATGGTCACATGGTATTTCTCTATTATCTTCCCCTGGCATTGGTACTCAGCCTGATGATGTTTTTCGGTTGGGCGGCGATCCCGGGTATCATCATTGGCCTGCTGCTCACGCTGGCCCGAGGGATGACGCCCGAGCAGGCTATCGGCGTGCTGTTTCATTTTCTCATTCCCTGCGTGCTGTGCTGGGGTGGGTATCGCATCTTTGTCCCCCGGCGCCAACAGGTCTCGCACGGTAACGTCAAACTGATGCCGCACCGTCTGTTCTGGCAGATGCTGCTTCCCTCGGTCATTTTTCTTATTCTGTCACAGATCGCTGAGTATCTGGGACTGCATCCACGTACGACGGAGATGACGGGGATTACGCCCTTTAGTTTACGGTCGTTAATCACCTTTCAGGCGCTGATGGTGGGGTGTCTGACGGGCGTGCCGCTGTGTTATTTTCTGCTACGGATAATTCGGAACCCTTTTCATGTTCGCGGATTTATTTCTCAGGTTCGCTTACAAATTGATCCAAAAATAAAAACCATTGAAATCATTTTCTGGGCGGCGATATTAATTCTGCTGCTGGGTCTATTATTGATGCCACTTAATGATACCAGCACCATATTTAGTACGAATTATACGTTATCATTACTTATGCCGGTCATGCTCTGGGGAGCCATGCGTTTTGGCTATCGTTTTATCTCGCTGATCTGGACGCCGGTACTGATTGCCGTGATCCATTTTCATTACCGTTACTTACCGGTTTATCCGAGCTATAACACCCAACTGGCGATCACCTC
This sequence comes from Klebsiella sp. H-Nf2, assembly GCF_002806645.1. Taxonomy (NCBI): domain Bacteria; kingdom Pseudomonadati; phylum Pseudomonadota; class Gammaproteobacteria; order Enterobacterales; family Enterobacteriaceae; genus Klebsiella; species Klebsiella sp. H-Nf2. Next base: position 239,795 of record NZ_PIBL01000004.1, on the reverse strand, counting down.
GTCAAGCTATCTGGTGTTCTCGTTTATTGTCGCCTACACGGCGATGCTGGCGACACAGCAGCGTCTGATCTACGCTCGCGTCCGGCAAATGGCTTTCCTCGACCCGGTCATACATATGCCTAATCTGCGGGCGCTGAGCCGGGCGCTCAACGGCGCGAGCTGGTCGACGCTCTGTTTTCTGCGCATTCCTGAGCTGGAACTGCTGGGCCGCCACTACGGCGTATTGTTACGCATTCAGTATAAGCAAATGCTGGCAAACCACCTGAGCGCGTTGCTGCAGCCTAACGAAGCGGTGTATCACCTTGCCGGCCATGATTTGGTTTTTCGCCTTAACAGCGAAGGGCATCAGGCCCGCATTCATTTAATCGACCGCTCCCTCCGACAGTTCCGTTTCTACTGGGACGGGGTTCCCCTCCAGCCGCGGATCGGCATGAGCTATTGCAACGTGCGCTCACCGGTCAAACATCTGTATTTGCTGCTTGGCGAACTAAACACGATTGCCGACATGTCGCTGGCCAGCGGCCATCCAGAGAATATGCAGCGCCGCGGCGCCGGCCATGTTCAGCAGGATCTGAAAGATAAAGTGGTGATGATGAATCGCATCCTCAAGGCGCTGGAGCAAGACCATTTTGTCCTGATGGCGCAACCTATTCAGGGCATCCGCGGCGATAACTACCATGAAGTATTGCTGAGGATGGAAGGGGAATCAGGCGAACTGACGGGGCCAAACGCGTTCCTGCCAGTGGCGCACGAGTTTGGCCTCTCCACCCGCGTCGACCAGTGGGTCATTGAGCACACGCTGGCCTTTATGGATACCCACCGCGAGGCCCTGCCCGGTCTGAGGCTGGCGATCAATCTCTCTCCGGTCTCGCTGAGCCGCAGCCAGTTTCCTCAGGAGGTCGAAGCGCTGCTGCAGACGTACAACATTGAGCCATGGCAGATTATTTTCGAATTGACCGAGAACTATGCGCTCAGTAACCCTGAGCTGGTCTGTCAGACTTTAGAGCATCTGCGGGCGCTGGGCTGCCGGGTAGCGATCGATGATTTTGGTACTGGCTACGCCAGCTACGCCCGGTTAAAAACGATGAACGTCGACATTCTTAAAATCGACGGCAGCTTTATTCGCAATCTGCTTGCCAGCAGCCTCGATTATCAGGTCGTGGACTCTATTTGTCGTCTGGCGCGCATGAAGAACATGCAGGTGGTGGCCGAATATGTCGAGTCGCCGGAGATACGCCAGGCGGTTATCGCGCTGGGGATCGATTATTTGCAGGGCTACGATATCGGCGTACCGGTGCCACTGGCGCAGCTGGCGGAGGGGATGACTGCCTGAAGCGGAAAAAAGCCGGGCGTGATGGCCCGGCCTGGAGAATATTCAGGAGCGCGGCTCAGGCGTCTGGCTCTTCTTCAGCAATCTTCAGCAGCCATTCCGGCACACCTTCCCAGTACTGCTGCTCTTTTTCCAGATCCAACAGCACCAGCGCATTCTGGCTAAACCAGTTGTGCGGGAAGGTCAGCGTCCAGTGGTGAGCTTCCGTCTGCAGCCGTAGCGTCGGCGGCGTGGTGGTGGCCTGACGCTGGTTATTCAGCAGCACGCCCAGGCGCAGCAGCTGGATCAGCGGCAGAAACTGCTTTTTCCTGAACAGCGTAAAGCGCGGCAGGTCGTCGAGTTTTATCGCTTTGCGATGATAGCGCACCAGGGTGGCCATCAGCATCTGCTGCTCCTGGTTGAAGCCCGGCAGGTCGCTGTTCTGCAGAATGTAGGCCGAGTGGCGATGCATACCGCTATGGTTGATATTCAGCCCTACCTCATGGAGCATCACCGCCCACTTCAACAGCGCCGCAAGGTGCGGATTGGCCAGCTTGGGGTTCTGTTCCTGCCACTGTTCCAGCATATGGGTGGTGGTTTCCAGCACCCGGCGTGCCTGTTCGCGATCGATATTGTACTGATTCGCCAGACTCTGCGCTGTGCGGCTACGAATATCCTGGTGGCGGAAGCGGCCTTCCATCTCGTACAGCACGCCTTCACGCAGGGCGCCATCGGACAGACGAAGTTCTTTAATGGCTAATGCGTCAAACACGCCGCACAGAATCGCCAGCCCCGGGGCAAAGACCGCTTTACGATCTTCAGAAAGACCAGGCAGACTGAGCGCGTCGAAGTTTTTATGCTTCAGCAGCTCACTGACCAGCATTTCGAGGCGTTCCGGCGTAATAAACCCGTCCTTCTCACCCATGGCCACCAGCACTTCCTGCGCGGCTTTAATGGTGCCGGAGGCGCCCAGCGCCACGGTCCAGCCCTGAATACGGAACTGCCAGGCCAGGGTTTCCAGTTTTTGTACCGCCGCCAGGCGAGCACGCTGGAAATTTTCTTTATTGATTGTCCCGCCAGGGAAGTAGGCCTGCGAGAAGCTCACGCAGCCCATGCGACGGCTTTCCACCAGGCGGGGTTCAAAATCTTCACCGATGACCAGCTCGGTCGAACCGCCGCCGATATCAATCACCAGCTTACGGCCGCGCTCCGGCTGCGTATGTTCAACGCCCATAAAAATCAGGCGCGCTTCTTCATTGCCGGAGATGATCTCGATCGGGTAGGGGATCACTTTTTCCGCGCGTTTAAGAAACTCTGCCGCGTTGGTCGCCTGACGCAGCGTATGCGTCCCGACGATGCAGACGCTGGAAGGGGAGAACCCTTGCAGACGTTCAGCAAACAGCGACAGGCAGTTCAGCCCGCGGGTCATCGCTTCTTCGCTCAACACCGAGTTTTCATCAAGGCCATCGGCCAGATGCACGCGCTGTTTCAGGCGTCCAATGATCTGCATGGCGCCATCGACGACACGGGCGATCACCATATGAAAACTGTTCGAACCAAGGTCGACCGCAGCGAATTCCTGCGGCCGAGGGGTTATTTCGTTTATTGGCATAGGTTAGTCGGGTTGTTCGAGTGATTTGAGATAATCGTAAATCGCCATCTGTGCGCGTACTTTACGGCGATTGCCGCGCGGCACATAGCGATTACTCAGTTCTTTATCAAGATAGCGTGCTTTTACCGTATCGTTGAACAAGATATCAAAAATATCCAGCACTCGCTGTTTCAGACGCGGGTCGAGCAGCGGGGCAGCAACTTCAATACGGTAATCGATGTTACGCGTCATCCAGTCGGCAGAGGAGAGCCAGACCTGTTTATCGCCACCGTTTTCAAAACAATAGACCCGGTCGTGCTCGAGGAAACGGTCAACGATGCTAATGACGCGGATATTCTCGCTGATGCCTTCCAGTCCAGGGATCAGCGAGCACATGCCGCGGATCAATAGATTGACCGGCACGCCGGAGCTGGAGGCGGCGTACAGTCTGTCCACCAGCCCTTTATCCACCAGGTTGTTCAGCTTCAGCGTAATCCCGGAGGGCTGCCCGTTCTGCGCATTGGCGATCTCGCGATCGATCATCTCATACAGCAGGCGGCGCGAGTTCTGCGGCGACACCAGCAGGTAATCGAAGCTGACCGGGCGGTAGGGGTTTTCAATAAAGTTAAACACGCGGCGGACTTCATTGGTAATACGCGCATCGGCGGTTAACAGCGAATAGTCGGTGTAGATCCGCGCGGTCTTCTCGTTAAAGTTACCGGTACCGATGTGGGCGTAGCGCACCACCTCATCGCCTTCTTTACGCGAGATAAGGAACAGCTTGGCGTGGATCTTCAGACCCGGCGCGGAGAAGATAACGTGGACACCCGCTTCCGTCAGGCGTTTCGCCCAGTGAATGTTAGCCTCTTCATCGAAGCGCGCCTGCAGCTCTACCACCACGGTAACTTTTTTACCGTTGTGGGCGGCGTGGATCATCGCGTCAATGATGCGCGAATCCTTGGCCACGCGGTAGATGTTGATTTTGATCGCCAGTACGCTGGGGTCGAACGAGGCCTGACGCAGTAGCTCCAGCACATGTTCAAAAGTATGATAGGGATAGTAAAGCAGCACGTCGCGTTCGCGAATGGCGTCGAAGCCGTTGCGGAATTTATCAAACCACAGATGACGCAGGCGCGGCATCGGCTTATTGACCAGATTGGCCTTACCTACGTTCGGGAAGCTGATAAAGTCTTTAAAGTTGTGATAGCGGCCACCCGGCAGCATTGAGTCGTAGTTGGAGATGGAGAGCTTATCGCGCAGCATTTCGACCATCGCGTCCGGCATATCGCGCTGGTAGACGAAGCGAACCGGCTCGGCGGTCAGACGCTGCTTGAGGCTGGAAGACATCAGCTCCATCAGGCTCGACTCCATCTCATGCACCAGATCGTACTCGGCGTCACGGGTCATTTTCATCGAGTAGGCGTTCAGCGCATCGTAATCAAAGAAGCCTTTAAAGATATCATCCAGGCAGTAGCGCAGGATGTTATCCAACAGGATCATTGGCTTACGGCGGCGAGGCGCTTCCGGCGGCAGGTTTACGAAGCGCGGCACTTTGTCTGACGGAATTTCCAGCAGGGCATAGTTGATGTTTTCCCCGCGGATAATCTCCACCGCCAGATAGGTGTAATCATCTTTCAGGAACTGCACAAGGTCCGTTTCGCGATTAATCAGGATCGGCGAGATATGCTGACGCAAATACTGTTTGAAGTAGTTGCGCAGCCAGGCCTGCTGATTGACGGACAGCTGGCGCTCGTTGATCAGGAAGATCTGGTTACGCGCCATCTCCAGCAGCAGCTCGTTGTACAGACTATCGAATTCCTGATCGGCCTTCAGAACGCGGGCCTGAATTTTGCCTAACAGGTGGCGAGAATGGGCGGTACTGCCTTGTTCTTCACTGATAATAATCCGCCGCTTAAGCTCAGCGAAGCGCACTTTGTAAAATTCATCAAGGTTGTTGGAGTAGATCCCCAGAAAGCGCATGCGCTCAATCAGCGGGTTACTCTTGTCCGCTGCTTCCTGCAGCACGCGCTCGTTAAAAGACAACCAGCTGAGTTCTTTTTCGATGTATAGCTTTTCCTGGCCCATTACCGCTCACACTCCGTTTTACTCACAGGACGTAGACTATTATGACGAATTTTTCTGCATAGCGATTTACTGTGTCACAACTATATGACAGTAAGAAGAATTATTTCTGTGAGATGTTTGATTAATAAACAATTTTAATTAAAAAAAGCCCCGCGACAGGGACAGGCGGGGCTGTTGTTCATTCTTCAGCGGCATAGCCCTGAGGCGGAAGTTGTCGTTCATCCAGCCAGGCGTGGTTACCTGCCATGCGCAGACGCCCATCGACGAACCAACTAATGACCAGCGGATAAATGGCATGTTCCTGGGCCTGAACCCGCGCCGTCACCTCATCTTCGCTGTCGCCAGCGAAGACCGGCACCTTGGCCTGCAGGATAACCGGACCACCGTCCAGCTCATCGGTGACGAAGTGCACCGAGGTCCCATGCTCCTCATCACCGTTTTCCAGCACCTGACGATGAGTATGCAGGCCAGGATACTTCGGCAGTAATGAGGGATGGATGTTCAGCAGACGTCCCTGATAGTGGCTGACGAACGCCGGGCTAAGGATACGCATATAACCCGCCAGCACCACCAGATCCGGGGCGTAGGCGTCGATTTCATGCATCAGCTGACGATCGAACGCTTCCCGGTCGGCAAACTGACTTTGCGCCAGCGCGTGGGCCGGGATGCCGGCCGCGCGCGCGCGTTCAAGGCCGAACGCATCGGCCTTGTTACTGAATACCGCCCGTAGGGTGCCGTTTATCTGTTTACGGCCGCAGGCGTCGATGATCGCCTGCAAATTGCTGCCGCTACCGGAAATCAGCACCACGATGTTTTTCATGCAATGACCACACGCTGTTCGGAATCGGAAGCTTTGATATAACCGATTTTCCACGCGTTTTCACCTTTCTCGTTCAGCAGGGCAATGGCCTTGTCTGCTTCTGCAGCCGGCAGGGCGATAACCATCCCCACGCCGCAGTTAAAGGTACGGTACATTTCATGCTGGCTGACGTTACCGGCGGTTTGCAGCCAGTTGAAGACGGACGGCCACTGCCAGGAGGACTCATCAATGATCGCCTGGGTGTTATCCGGCAGCACGCGCGGAATATTTTCCCAGAAACCGCCGCCGGTCAGGTGGGCGATGGCGTGAACGTCAACGCTGGCGATCAGATCGAGCACCGATTTCACATAGATGCGGGTTGGTGCCAGCAGATGGTCGGCCAGCGGTTTGCCGTCAAGGTCGGTGGTCTGCGGGTCAACGCCGCTAACCTCAATGATCTTACGCACCAGTGAATAGCCGTTAGAGTGCGGGCCGCTGGAGGCCAGCGCCACCAGTACGTCGCCGTCGGCCACTTTGCTGCCGTCGATGATTTCTGATTTTTCCACCACCCCGACGCAGAAACCCGCTACGTCGTAATCTTCACCGTGATACATCCCCGGCATTTCTGCGGTTTCACCGCCCACCAGCGCGCAACCGGACTGCAGGCAGCCTTCGGCGATGCCGTTAATGACGCTGGCCGCGGTATCGACGTCCAGTTTACCGGTGGCGTAATAATCCAGGAAAAACAGCGGCTCAGCACCCTGAACCACCAGGTCGTTCACGCACATGGCGACCAGGTCGATACCGATGGTGTCGTGACGCTTCAGATCCATTGCCAGACGCAGCTTGGTACCGACGCCGTCGGTGCCGGAGACCAGTACCGGCTCGCGGTATTTCTGCGGCAGTGCGCACAGCGCGCCGAATCCGCCCAGTCCCCCCATCACTTCCGGGCGACGGGTTTTCTTCACCACGCCCTTAATACGGTCGACGAGAGCGTTGCCTGCATCAATATCCACGCCGGCATCTTTATAGCTGAGAGAGGTTTTGTCGGTCACTGCGAAGTCTCCACGCGTTTGCGGTAAGCAAGAAAAATCGGCGCAATTCTAACAGGGAAAGCAAACGTTTGCGAGCCTGCTTTACAGTCGGCGTGAAACAGCGGATGGATGGTCAAATTTGATACTGCTCACGAAAATGAAACCGGGTACAGTCTTGTGCTTGCCTCAGCGTAAAGGAATCCTCATCATACGAATGAAACCGGTTTCTGTGTTGGTTTGCCACGCATTTTTCCGGTGATTGACGCTGGTCAGGAGAGGGATGAATGAAAATTGCGGCATTCGATATTGGTGGCACCGCATTAAAGATGGGCGTGATGACCCGCGACGGCAGGCTGCTGGAAAGCGCGAAGCAGTCGATCAATGACAGCGATGGCGATCATATTTTACAGGCAATGCTGTCGTGGCTGGCGGCCCACCCGTCGTGTGAAGGGGTAGCCATCAGCGCGCCGGGTTATGTTGATCCGCGCAGCGGCTTTATCACCATGGGCGGCGCTATTCGTCGATTTGATAACTTCGCCATGAAAGCATGGCTTGAAGCCCGGACCGGACTGCCGGTCTCAGTTGAAAATGATGCCAACTGTGTGTTGCTGGCCGAGCGCTGGCAGGGCAAAGCGGCGGAAATGGCCAATTTTCTGGTACTCACCATTGGCACTGGCATTGGCGGGGCGATTTATTGCCATCATCAGTTGGTTCACGGGGCGCGTTTTCGCGCCGGTGAGTTCGGTTACATGCTCACCGACCGTCCCGGCGGGCGCGATCCTCGTCGCTATTCGATGAATGAGAACTGCACCCTGCGAGTGCTACGCCATCGCTATGCGGAACATATCGGTGCGCCGCTGGACAGCGTGACAGGCGAAATGATTTTTGACCGCTATGATGCCGGCGACCCGGTTTGTCAGCGTCTGGTCGCTGAGTTCTTCAATGGCCTGGGTCATGGCCTTTATAACCTCGTCAATATCTTCGATCCGCAGGCCATCTTTATCGGTGGCGGCATTGTGGAACGTCCCGGATTTCTGGCGCTGCTACAGGAGCATCTGGCCTGGTTCGGCATTGCCGACTATCTCGATACCGTCAGTCACGGCAACGATGCCGGCCTGATTGGCGCGGTTTACCATTTCAATCAGCACTATCGCTCGCCTGGCGACGATCGACATTAGGGAGAGACTATGTCCGGATTTAAAGAAGGTTTTCTGTGGGGCGGCGCGGTCGCGGCGCATCAGTTAGAGGGCGGCTGGCAGGAGGGCGGCAAGGGGATCAGCGTGGCGGACGTGATGACCGCCGGTGCCCACGGCGTGCCGCGTGAAATTACCGACGGCGTGGTAGCGGGGAAAAATTACCCGAACCATGAGGCGATCGATTTTTATCATCGCTATCCGGAGGACCTGGCGCTGTTTGCCGAGATGGGCTTCAAATGTTTTCGCACCTCGATTGCCTGGACGCGTATTTTCCCACAGGGTGATGAGCTGGAGCCCAACGAGGCTGGCCTGCAGTTTTACGATGATCTGTTCGACGAATGCCTGAAACACGGCATTGAGCCCGTGATTACGCTGTCGCATTTTGAAATGCCTTATCACCTGGTCACTGAGTACGGCGGCTGGCGCAACCGGAAGCTGATCGACTTTTTCGTGCGCTTTGCCAGGGTCGTCTTCACCCGCTATCAACATAAAGTGAAGTACTGGATGACCTTTAACGAGATCAACAACCAGGCCAACTTCCATGAGGACTTTGCCCCCTTCACCAACTCTGGTCTGAGATATTTGCCGGGTGAAGACCGGGAGCCGGTGATGTACCAGGCCGCGCACTATGAGCTGGTGGCCAGCGCCCTGGCGGTGAAAGCGGCGCGCGAGATTAACCCTGCACTGCAGATTGGCTGCATGATCGCTATGTGCCCCATCTATCCGCTGACCTGCGCGCCGGACGATATGATGATGGCGATGAACGCCATGCACCGCCGTTACTGGTTTACCGACGTTCACGTGCGCGGGCACTATCCGCAGCATCTGCTCAACTATTTTGCCCGCCGCGGCTTTACCCTGGATATCACCGAAGCCGATCGTCAGGCGTTAACCGAGGGCTGTGTCGACTACATTGGCTTTAGCTACTATATGTCGTTCGCTACCAAAGCCACTGAAGACAACCCCTTGCTTGATTATGATGAAACCACCAGCCTGGTCTCCAACCCGTACGTCAAAAAGTCGGACTGGGGCTGGCAGATTGATCCGGTCGGCCTGCGCTATTCGCTGAACTGGTTCTGGGATCACTACCAACTGCCGCTGTTTATTGTCGAAAACGGCTTTGGCGCGATCGATGTCCGTGAAGCGGACGGCAGCGTCAATGACCAATATCGTATCGATTATCTCTCCGCTCATATCGCGGAGATGAAAAAGGCAGTAGTCGAGGATGGCGTTGATCTGATGGGCTACACCCCGTGGGGCTGTATCGATCTGGTTTCCGCCGGCACAGGGGAAATGAAAAAACGCTACGGCTTCATTTATGTCGATAAAGATAATGAAGGCAATGGCTCGCTGGCTCGCAGCCGGAAAAAGTCCTTCGCCTGGTATCAACAGGTGATTGCCAGCAACGGGGAGAACCTGTCGTAGTCGGGTGGCGCTAACGCTTAACCGACCTACAATACACGTAGGCCCGCGTAAGCGTATGGACTGCACCCCGCACCCAAGCCGGAGCCTTGCCTCCGGTTTTTTTGTCTCTAAATCACTTTGCTTGATATACGTCAAGCAAGATGGGTATGGCACAATCCGCAAAAAGCGGTATAATCCCGCGATTTTTTTTGTGGCCGCCCCTCAGAGGAGAAAGAGAATGAAGATTGTGGAAGTCAAACACCCACTCGTCAAACACAAGCTGGGCCTGATGCGCGAGCACGACATCAGCACCAAACGCTTCCGTGAACTCGCCTCAGAAGTGGGCAGCTTACTGACTTATGAAGCCACCGCCGATCTGGCGACCGAGAGAGTGACCATCGAAGGCTGGAATGGCCCGGTGGAAGTTGAGCAGATCAAGGGCAAGAAAATTACCGTTGTGCCTATTCTCCGCGCAGGCCTTGGCATGATGGAAGGGGTGCTGGAGCACGTCCCCAGCGCGCGCATTAGCGTGGTCGGTATCTATCGTAATGAAGAGACTCTCGAGCCGGTACCTTACTTCCAGAAGCTGGTGTCCAACATCGATGAGCGTATGGCGCTGGTGGTTGACCCGATGCTGGCAACCGGTGGGTCGATGATCGCCACTATCGATCTGCTGAAAAACGCCGGCTGTACCAGTATTAAGGTGCTGGTACTGGTAGCGGCGCCGGAAGGGATTGCCGCGCTGGAGAAAGCCCACCCGGACGTTGAGCTGTACACCGCCTCTGTCGATAAGGGGCTGAACGAACACGGGTACATCATTCCCGGTCTCGGCGATGCCGGCGACAAGATTTTTGGAACGAAATAAAACATACCGCGAAAAAAGCCGACTTTGAGAGTCGGCTTTTTTTTGAATAAAAGTAATCCACAGCAAATAACAGACGACTCTCAGAGGAATACACTATGACGCGCCGTGCCATCGGGGTGAGTGAAAGACCGCCGCTTTTACAGACAATCCCGCTTAGTTTGCAACATCTGTTCGCCATGTTTGGCGCAACGGTACTGGTGCCTATTCTGTTCCACATTAACCCGGCCACCGTCCTGCTGTTCAACGGCATCGGTACGCTGTTGTACCTCTTTATTTGTAAAGGCAAAATTCCCGCTTATCTGGGATCGAGCTTCGCTTTTATCTCCCCGGTGCTGCTGCTGTTGCCGCTGGGCTACGAAGTGGCGCTGGGCGGTTTTATTATGTGCGGCGTGCTGTTCTGCATCGTCTCCTTTATTGTCAAAAAAGCCGGTACCGGCTGGCTGGATGTGATGTTCCCGCCGGCGGCGATGGGCGCCATCGTGGCGGTTATCGGCCTCGAACTGGCGGGCGTGGCGGCCAATATGGCCGGGCTGCTGCCGGCGGATGGCCAATCACCTGACAGCAAAACTATCATTATTTCGATGGTGACGCTGGGGGTGACGGTGTTTGGTTCCGTGCTGTTCCGCGGCTTCCTGGCGATTATCCCGATCCTGATCGGCGTGCTGGTGGGCTATGCGCTGTCGTTTGTGATGGGCGTGGTCGATACCACCCCGATTGCCGAAGCACACTGGTTCGCCCTGCCAACCTTCTACACGCCACGCTTTGAGTGGTTCGCCATCTTCACCATTCTGCCTGCCGCGCTGGTGGTGATTGCCGAACACGTGGGGCACCTGGTGGTGACCGCTAATATCGTTAAACGCGATCTGATCCGCGACCCGGGCCTGCATCGTTCGATGTTTGCCAATGGCCTGTCGACGATCATCTCCGGTTTCTTCGGTTCGACGCCCAACACCACCTACGGTGAAAATATCGGCGTGATGGCGATTACCCGGGTCTACAGTACCTGGGTAATCGGCGGCGCGGCGATCATTGCGATTCTGCTCTCCTGCGTTGGCAAACTGGCGGCGGCTATCCAGATCATCCCGGTACCGGTGATGGGGGGCGTTTCGCTGCTGCTGTACGGGGTGATCGGCGCCTCGGGGATCCGTGTACTGATTGAATCGAAGGTGGATTACAGCAAAGCGCAGAATCTGATCCTTACCTCCGTGATCCTGATCATCGGCGTCAGCGGTGCTAAAGTGCACATCGGTGCTGCTGAGCTGAAAGGGATGGCGCTGGCGACCATCGTGGGCATCGCGCTCAGCCTGATTTTCAAGCTTATCAGTGTTCTGCGTCCGGAAGAGGTGGTCCTCGACGCCGCTGATAGCGAAGAGGCTAAATAACGATCTCCTGACCGGGCGGCGATCCCGCCCGGTTCTCTCCTGACCTAAATCTGTGGTAAACTCTCCGCGTTTTTCTGTAAGCCTATGTTGAGGTCCATCTGAACGCACCGGCACAGCTCTCTTTGCCACTGTATCTTCCTGACGACGAAACCTTCGCGAGTTTCTGGCCGGGTGATAATCCTTCCCTACTTGCTGCTCTCCAGAACGTATTGCGGCAGGAACACAGCGGGTACATTTATATCTGGTCACGTGAAGGGGCAGGTCGCAGCCACCTGTTACACGCCGCCTGCGCCGAGCTTTCCCAGCGCGGGGATGCGGTGGGCTACGTGCCGCTGGATAAACGGACGTGGTTTGTGCCGGAGGTGCTGGAGGGGATGGAACAGCTGGCGCTGGTCTGCATTGATAATATTGAATGCGTTGCCGGGGATGAGCCCTGGGAAATGGCTATCTTTAATCTCTACAACCGGATCCTGGAATCAGGCAAAACCCGACTGCTGATCACCGGCGATCGGCCACCGCGGCAGTTAAATCTTGGTCTGCCGGATCTCGCCTCGCGGCTGGACTGGGGGCAGATCTATAAGCTGCAGCCGCTGTCGGATGAAGACAAACTGCAGGCGCTGCAGCTGCGCGCCAGATTACGCGGCTTCGAGATGCCGGAAGACGTGTGCCGCTTCCTGCTGAAGCGGCTGGATCGCGAGATGCGCTCGCTGTTTATGACCCTCGATCAGCTGGATCATGCCTCAATTACCGCCCAGCGCAAGCTGACGATCCCCTTCGTGAAAGAGATCCTTAAGCTCTAGTCCGTCAGTGGGGCCAGCTCCTGCTCCGTCAGTCCGGTCAGATGAGCGACCAGATCGCGCGCCAGGCCACTGTGTAGCATGGCGGCGGCGATACGCTGTGCCTCTTCTTTCCGGCCTTCCTGTCGCCCCTGCGCCAGTCCCCGCTCCAGCCCCTGTTGCTCGAGATATTCCGCAATCGTCATCAACGTCTCCTTATGCTGCGGCGTACGTAACGCCAGTTCGCGAATGAACTTGACCGGCTCGCGCGTATTGCCTGCCTGTACCAGATAGTGCATCAGGGCTTGTACCTGCGATTCCGTCGCCAGTCCAGTCAATAATAATTCGCCCAGTTTGTCGAGGAGCTGAGCCAGATCGCGTTGTCGAATATGTTTTTGCAGTAACTCCAGCGTTGCCATGCGCTGGTGGGTGGCAATGTCGTCATCCGGAATGACGGTAATGTCCGCCAGCGGAAACGCTTCGTGATAAAGACGACTGGCCAGCTCCGGGGCGGTGAATTCATCGAGCCAGCGCAGTGAGAACGGGTAGGGGCTTACCTGACCGTGATAGAAGAGGACAGGGATCACCAGCGGCAGACGATCGTGACCGGCATCGAGATGACGCTGCATGGCGGCGATGGCATAGCGCATCAGACGAAAGGCCATATGCCGGTCGGGCGTGCTCTGGTGTTCGATAAGCGCATAAATATAGCCGTCTCCCGCCGTGGTTTTCAGGGAATACAAAATGTCGGCATAAAAGGGACGCAGATCGTCTTCGACAAAATGCCCCGACTCGAGATGCAGCGTACGCAGATCGCATACTTTAAGCAGCGTTTCGGGCAGATACAGTTGCAGGAAATCGCGGGCGGTATCGGGATGGGAGAGGTAGGTCTTAAACACGGCGTCATGGGGCGTGGAGGTCGGTTTTTTCATGTTCATCCGTCCAGTGGATTGAGCGATAGATGAACAGTAGCACTACCCGGCGGGCGGGAGGGATTGGCGTGGAAGATCTGGAATCGGCCACGTAAAAAAAGCGCCGCGAAAGCGCGGCGCAGATGGGTTAGCTTACGATCTCAAGGACCTGCTCCGGCGGGCGGCCAATACGCGCCTGGCCATGGCTGACGACGATAGGGCGTTCGATGAGCTTAGGATTGTCGACCATCGCCTGAATCAGCGCTGCGTCGCTAAGCGCCTGGTCGGCAAGATTGAGCGATTTGTACAGATCCTCCTTCTGGCGCATGAGCTCGCGGGGGCTCTCCATACCCAGCAGCTGCAGCAGCTGACGCAGCGTATCGGCATCCGGCGGTGTGTCGAGATAGAGCACCACCTCTGGATCGATGCCGCGGCTCTGCAGCAGGCTCAGCGTTTCGCGGCTCTTCGAGCAGCGTGGGTTATGGTAAATTTTTACCGCGTCGGTCATGGGGTCTCCTTACATTTTTTGATAGGGGCGGAAGCGGGCCTGCAGATCGCGTAGCTGGTCGATACGGGCATCGTAACGCGCCTGCTGCAGGCTACCAAGTTTCACCTGCGAGCTGGCGCTGCTGAGCAGGGAAATGGCTTGATCCAACTGACCGACCAGCGCCATGCTTTCTGCCCGCGCCGCCAGCTCCTGATCGCGATTACCCAGCGCGCCTTCCGCCTGCGCCAGCAGGTCCCAGCCGTTGCCATCCTCTTTATTGGTAAAGGTATACCGGTTCAGAATGGTCGCCGCTTCCCCGGGCTGTCCGCCCTGCAGCAAGGCGTTGGCCAGGTTCAGCTGCAACACCGGACTCGTGCGTAGCTCGCGGGCGTTTTTAAGGCGGTTGATGGCGTCGCTGGTTTTCTTCTGCCCGAGGTCGATATCCGTGGCCAGGTCGAGATACCAGGCGTTTTGCGGGTCGGCGCTGAGTAGCGGCTGCAGCGTTTTGCGTGCCTGGTCAAAGTTGTTGCTTTCCATCGCCAGCAGAGCGCGGCCGTACTGCGCGGCATGCTGTTGGCGGATGTTGCCCTTATCCCAGGCGTTAAGCAGATCGGTGCCCAGTTTATTGTCGCCGTTGGTGTACATCCCAAGGGTACGCGCCTTCGCCATATAGAAGTCTGCCGAGGACTGCACGACCACCGGACGCATCTGATTGGCGCGGTTACGGGCATCGGCCAGTCGGCTTTCCGGCAGGGGGTGGGTGAGCAGCATTTCTGGCGGCCGTGTCGAGTAGCGCGACTCATCAAGCAGTTTACCCATAAACATCGGCATGGCCTGCGGGTCGAATCCCGAGCGCTGCAGGACCTGAATGCCTATCCGGTCGGCTTCTTCTTCATTTTGCCGGGTGAAGCTGATCATACCTTGTTGGGTCCCGGCCAGCGTCCCGGTCAGCGCCGCCATCCCTGCCTGTGGACTGGCCATCGCCAGCAGAATCGAACCCAGGGCACCGACCCAGGTGAGCGGCGCATTGCGCTTCTGATCTTCCATCGCGCGGGCGAGATGCCGCTGCGTAACGTGGGAGATTTCGTGCGCCATGACAGAGGCCAGTTCGCTCTCATTATCAGAGTAGCGGAACAGGGCGGAGTGGAGGACCACGTTGCCGCCAAAGAAGGCGAAGGCGTTGATTTGGTCGTTATTAATCAAATAGAAATGAAACGGGGTGCGCACTGAGTTCGCGTGCGCCACCAGACGCATGCCCAGCCCGTTGATATATTGTACCAGCAGGGGATCGTTAATCAGCGGCGCGCTGCCGCGCAGCTGGCGCACATAGTAATCCCCCATCTGCATTTCCTGACCAATTGACAGCGTGCTTCCTGCAGAGGTCCCCATGTCCGGCAGCGTATCTGCGGAGTCAGCAAAAGCAGGGCCTATCGAACCCAGCGTCAGCGAGGCGATGACGGTCGCCACCAGCGTTTTCTTTAACTGCCTGAACATAACCTCTGTCCTGTAATGTGGGTGTGCCAGTTTGACCGATTGTGCGACGCAATGTTCCCTGGCCGCATCCCAGCGAGTTTAGCTGGCGTTGGCCGCCTTGAAAATATGATCTTCACGGCGGAGAACGGTTTGTCTGCGGCGCATCAAAAAGCGAAGTCTTTTTTGTGACACTTCGATACAATTCCCCGGATTGTCGCCGCTTGGCCCTTCAGGGAAGGTTTTATGCTTGAGATGTTAATGCAGTGGTACCGCCGTCGATTCAGCGACCCTGAGGCGATAGCGCTGCTGGTTATTTTGCTTGCCGGTTTCGGCATCATGTTCTTTTTCAGCGGTCTGTTAGCCCCGTTACTGGTGGCTATCGTACTGGCCTATCTGCTGGAGTGGCCGACGGTTCGTCTGGAGCGGATTGGCCTGTCGCGCACCTGGGCGACCTCGCTGGTGCTGATCCTGTTCGTTGGCATCCTGCTGTTGCTGGCCTTTGTGGTGATGCCGGTGGCCTGGCAGCAGGGGATCTATCTTATCCGCGATATGCCGGGTATGCTCAACAAACTCTCTGATTTCGCTGCCACGCTGCCGCGGCGCTATCCGGCGTTAATGGATGCCGGCATCATCGATGCGATGGCGGAAAATATGCGCAATCGGATGCTGACGATGGGCGACTCAGTGGTGAAGTACTCCCTGGCCTCGCTGGTGGGGCTGCTCACCCTGGCGGTCTATCTGGTGCTGGTGCCGCTGATGGTCTTCTTCCTGCTGAAGGATAAAGAGCAAATGCTTAACGCGGTGCGCCGTGTGCTGCCGCGCAACCGCGGGCTTGCCGGGCAGGTGTGGAAGGAGATGAATCAGCAAATCACCAACTACATTCGCGGTAAGGTGCTGGAGATGATTGTCGTCAGCGTCGCCACCTGGATAGGCTTTATTCTGTTTGGCCTCAACTACTCGCTGCTGCTGGCTGTGCTGGTGGGCTTCTCGGTGCTGATCCCCTATATTGGCGCGTTTGTGGTGACCATCCCGGTGGTGGGCGTGGCGCTGTTTCAGTTTGGCGCTGGCACCGAGTTCTGGAGCCTGTTCGCGGTCTATCTGATTATTCAGGGACTGGACGGCAACCTGCTGGTTCCGGTGCTGTTCTCTGAGGCGGTCAATTTACACCCGCTGGTGATTATCCTGTCGGTGGTGATCTTTGGCGGACTGTGGGGGTTCTGGGGCGTCTTCTTCGCCATTCCGCTGGCCACGCTGATTAAAGCGGTGGTGCATGCCTGGCCGGATGGTCTGGTGGTTGACGACGACTGACGGGGTCGGGATAAAAAAAGACGCCGGGCAAGGATTTCCTCCCCCGGCGTCTTGCTTTGCATCAGGCGTTTTCTTTCAGCCAGTTCAGCACCACGTCGTGGTGATTGCTGGTTTTGAAGTCATCAAAGACATGTTCGATTTTGCCATCGGCATTGATGAGGAAACTAATACGGTGAATACCGTCGTAGGTTTTCCCCATAAAGGATTTTTCGCCCCAGACGCCAAACTGCTCGCACACCTGATGGTTTTCATCAGACAGCAGCGTGAAGTTCAGTAACTCTTTTTCGGCGAAACGCGAAAGCTTTTCCGGTTTATCGGTGCTGATACCCAGCACTTCTACACCGGCTTTCTTCAGGTCGTCCATATTATCGCGCAAGCCGCACGCCTGTACTGTGCAGCCCGGGGTCATGGCTTTCGGGTAAAAATAAACCAGGACACGTTGTCCCTGGAAGTCGGTTAAATTTACTTCCTCGCCGTCCTGGTCCGGTAAGCTAAATTTCGGTGCAATATCACCGGCTTTCAGTGGGGTCATGGGTTAAACTCCATCCTGTTCATCATGCTGTGAATAATTAACGATGTTAATACTGCCTTGTGCGTTGAGTTCTGTACATAGGGCTTTGAACGCTTGTTCGATATTTGCTGCATTTTGCGTCGCAGGACTGTGGGCAGTTATCTGGATAAAAAGCTGCGCGGAATCGCCGTCTCCCGGCTGAGTGCGGGACACCAGTTCCGCGATATTCATATTCCATGTATCGCACAGGGCAGTAAAGCGCTCGATGATATGCGGTGAGTCCGGCACCTCAACCTGGACCCAAACGGTGTTTGGCATAGCCTGCGGCGGGCGCGCGGTGGTGCGTTTCATCACGATCAACAGTTCCAGCTCCGCACCTTTCAGCGGCAGGGTTGATTCGATCAGGTTAATCGCATTCCACGACCCGGAAAGCAGCATGATAAACGTAAACTCATCACCGAGCATGGCCAGCCGGCTGTCTTCGATATTACAACCGCAGCTGCTGACGTGGCGAGTGATCGTATTCACGATGCCGGGACGGTCAGCCCCCAGGGCGGTAATAACCAGATAGTGTTGTAATGAGGCTGTCAAACCTGTTCTTCCTTTAAAAAGGTGAGGTAACATTAGGAAAGCATAAAAAAAACCGCCATACAACATCCCTGATGGCGTCGGGTCTCTTGCTTTTATTGCAGCTCCAAACGTAACATTGAGAATCTTGTCGCACTTCTGCTCTGAGGATGGCCCATGTTCACGGGAAGTATTGTAGCGCTTGTCACGCCGATGGATGAAAACGGTAATGTCTGCCGGACAAGCCTGAAAAAACTGATTGATTACCATGTCGCCAACGGAACCTCGGCGATCGTTTCGGTAGGGACTACCGGTGAATCCGCAACGCTGAGCCATGAAGAGCATGGCGACGTGGTGATGATGACGCTGGAACTGGCTGACGGGCGTATCCCGGTTATCGCTGGAACGGGAGCCAATGCAACCGCAGAGGCGATTAGCCTGACCAAACGTTTTAACGACAGCGGTGTTGTCGGCTGCCTGACGGTCACTCCTTACTATAACCGTCCGACCCAGGAAGGCCTGTTCCAACACTTTAAAGCTATCGCTGAACATACTGACCTGCCGCAAATTCTGTATAATGTGCCGTCCCGTACCGGTTGCGATATGTTGCCGGAAACCGTTGGCCGTCTGGCGGAAATTAAAAATATTGTCGGTATTAAGGAAGCAACAGGGAACTTAAGTCGTGTTCACCAGATCAAAGAGCTGGTTTCAGACGACTTTATCCTGCTGAGCGGTGACGATGCGACCGGTATGGACTTCATGCAGCTCGGCGGTGTGGGCGTGATTTCCGTTACGGCCAACGTGGCGGCGCGCGAAATGGCCGACATGTGCCGTCTGGCGCTGGCGGGTCAATTTGCCGAAGCGCGTGCGATTAATCAGCGTCTGATGCCACTGCATACAAAATTATTTGTCGAACCCAATCCTATCCCGGTGAAATGGGGATGCAAGGCGTTGGGTCTTGTGGCGACCGATACGCTGCGCTTGCCGATGACGCCCATCACTGACCACGGTCGTGAAGCCGTCACCGCCGCGCTGAAGCATGCCGGTTTGCTGTAAAGTTTAGGGAGATTTGATGGCTTACTCAGTACAGAAGTCGCGCCTGGCGAAGGTTGCGGGTGTTTCGCTGGTTCTACTCCTCGCGGCCTGTAGTTCCGACTCGCGCTATAAGCGTCAGGTGAGCGGTGATGAGGCCTATTTACAGGCATCACCGTTGAGCGAACTTCACGCGCCGGCGGGGATGATCCTGCCGATTCAGGTGGGTGATTACAACATTCCGGTGGCCAACAGCACCGGCGCGGTGGGTAAAGCGCTGGACATTCGCCCACCGGCGCAGCCGCTGGCGCTGGTCAGCGGTGCGCGGACCCAGTTTAACGGCGATACCGCGACGCTGATGGTTGAGAACGGCCGCAGCGGTTCGCTGTGGGCGCAGGTCACCAGCATCCTTCAGTCGAAGAACTACGTTATCGCGAAACGCGATGATGCGAGCCAGACGCTGAACACCGACTGGGTTGAGTGGAACCGCCTTGATGAAGATCAGCAGTATCGCGGTCGTTATCAAATCTCCGTCAAACCGCAGGGCTATCAGCAAGCGGTAGTCGTCAAGCTGGTGAATCTGGAGCAGGCGGGTAAACCGGTTGCCGATCCGGCGTCCCTGCAGCGCTACAGCACCGCCATGCTGAACGTCATTTCGGAAGGCCTTGATGCGAGCGCCACCAGCGCCCAGAACGCGGCCCAGCGCAGTGCTGGCGCCACCTTCGACGTGCAGAGCGCTGCCGACGATACCGGCCTGCCGATGCTTGTCGTTCGCGCACCGTTTAACATGGTATGGCAACGTCTGCCGGGCGCTCTCGAGAAAGTGGGGATGAAAGTGACCGACAGCACACGCTCTCAGGGCAGCATGGCGCTGACCTATAAGCCGCTGTCTGACAGCAGCTGGCAGGAGCTGGGCGCACGCGATCCGCAGCTGGTTTCCGGTGACTACAAACTGCAGGTCGGCGACCTCGATAACCGCAGTAGCCTGCAGTTCATCGACCCGAAAGGTCACACCCTGACGCAGTCGCAAAATGACGCCCTGGTAGCCGTATTCCAGGCCGCATTTAACAAGTAATCAAAAGGGCTGGAGCAATCCGGCCCTTTTTAATGTATAGTGACGCAAACGTGTGCGTATACGCATTATCCTTCAAATCGCCTCTTTGTTGGCTGCCTTCGTTCACCCCAGTCACTTACTTCTGTAAGCTCCCGGGGATTCGCTCAGTTGCCGCCTCGATGCACTTTGAATGCTTTTGTGTATAGGCTGCGACGTATTTTTTTGGGCTTAATATCACTGGAGTGGTGAAAGATGAAAAAGCTAGCTGAGTTGTATCGTGGTAAAGCGAAGACCGTTTACAGCACCGATAATCCGGACCTGCTGGTACTGGAATTCCGTAACGATACGTCAGCAGGTGATGGCGCGCGCATCGAGCAGTTCGATCGTAAAGGCATGGTGAATAACAAGTTCAACCATTTCATTATGAGCAAACTGGCAGAAGCGGGCATCCCTACCCAGATGGAAGCGCTGCTTTCCGATACCGAATGTCTGGTGAAAAAACTGGATATGGTGCCGGTAGAGTGCGTGGTGCGTAACCGTGCGGCAGGCTCGCTGGTAAAACGTTTAGGTATTGAAGAAGGTATCGAGCTGAACCCGCCGCTGTTCGACCTGTTCCTGAAAAACGATGCTATGCACGATCCGATGGTCAACGACTCCTACTGCGAAACCTTCGGCTGGGTGAGCAAAGAGAATCTGGCGCGGATGCGCGAGCTGACCTACAAAGCCAACGACGTGCTGAAAAAGCTGTTCGATGACGCCGGTCTGATTCTGGTGGACTTTAAGCTGGAGTTTGGTCTGTTCAAAGGCGAAGTGGTGCTGGGCGATGAGTTTTCGCCGGACGGCAGCCGCCTGTGGGACAAAAACACCCTCGATAAAATGGACAAAGACCGCTTCCGCCAGAGTCTTGGCGGCCTGATTGAAGCCTACGAAGAAGTGGCTCACCGCCTGGGTGTTAAGCTCGACTAACCCGCCCGCCGCCAGAAGATAGCTTCATCTTCTGGCGCGCTTCCTGCTGTTTCCTGTGGTAATCCTGCGCTGAACCGCCTACGATCTCTGCTATTGATACATAACAGGGAATGAGGTGCTTATGCGCTGGCAAGGGCGTCGCGAAAGCGACAATGTTGAAGATCGACGTGGTCAATCAGGCTCGCCGTTTGGCGGTGGTGGAGGCGGTGGCTTCCGTCTGCCGAGCGGGAAGGGCGGCATTGTGCTGCTGATTATCGTACTGGTTGCGGGCTACTACGGCGTGGATTTGACCGGTATGCTGACCGGGGAGCCGATGCCGCAGCAGCAGACCTCCACGCAGCGCTCCATCAGTCCGAAAGACGATGAAGCAGCGAAGTTTACTTCCGTGATTCTGGCCACCACCGAAGATACCTGGGGACCGATCTTTGAAAAGATGGGCCGCCAGTACCCGCAGCCAAAACTGGTGCTCTACCGCGGCGCGACCCGTACCGGTTGCGGCACCGGCCAGTCGGTGATGGGGCCGTTCTATTGTCCTGCCGACAGCACGGTCTATATCGATCTGTCCTTCTACGATGAGATGAAAAATAAACTGGGCGCCGACGGCGACTTTGCCCAGGGGTACGTTATTGCTCATGAGGTGGGTCACCATGTGCAAAAACTGCTGGGCATTGAGCCGAAAGTTCGCCAGCAACAACAGCATGCCACTCAGGCCGAAGCCAACCGCCTGTCGGTTAAGATGGAGCTTCAGGCGGATTGTTTCGCCGGCGTCTGGGGTAATAACATGCAGCGGCAGGATATTCTGGAAACCGGCGATCTGCAGGAGGCGCTGAATGCCGCCGAGGCCATCGGTGATGACCGTCTGCAGCAGCAGAGCCAGGGGCGCGTGGTGCCGGACAGCTTTACTCACGGCACGTCAAAACAGCGTTATACCTGGTTCAAACGCGGTTTCGATAGTGGCGATCCGGCGCAGTGCAATACTTTCGGCAGCGCGCTGTAATCCTCGCCCATGATGGACACGCTGCTTAACCTCACCGCGCAGATGGCGCGAGAGGGGATCCGTCGCCTGCTGGTGCTCAGCGGCGATGAGGCCTGGACGCAGCAGCAGGCGCAGGCGCTACGGGAGCGGCTCGGCGGCGATGGTCTGTGGGTAGGCTCCGATCCGGTTTCTGCGCCCTGCGTGGCGCCTGGCGCCCTGAAGACGCTGCTGGGGCGGGAAGTGATGCACGCCTTTTTCGATGCCCGGCGCGGGTGTGACGTGGCGGCCCTGGCGGCCCTGAGCGGTACGCTGCGGGCGGGAAGCTGGCTGGTGCTGCTGACGCCGCCCTTCGCCGACTGGCCGACCCGGGCGGATGAGGACTCCCTGCGCTGGAGCGATACTCCCGATCCTATCGTTACCCCCAACTTTGTTCATCGCTGCTGCCGGCAGTTTATCGCCGATCCGGAGGTGCTGCTCTGGCAGCAGTCGGACCCGCCGTGCTTCCCGCTGGCTGCCCCGCGCCCTGACTGGCATCCCGCCGATGGCTACCCCCAGGCCGAGCAGGCGCTAATCCTTGAGCAACTGTTGCGGCTGCCGCCCGGTATCGCGGCGGTGACGGCAGAGCGCGGGCGAGGGAAATCCGCTCTCGCGGGCATGCTGCTGCGCCAGCTTGAGGGCGAGGCCATCGTCACCGCCCCAACGCGTAGCGCCGTTGATGTGCTGGCGAGCTTTGCCGGCGAGGCGTTTCGCTTTATGGCGCCGGATGCGCTGTTGGCGTCGCAAGAAACGGCGGCCTGGCTGATTGTCGATGAGGCCGCGTCGATCCCGGCTCCGCTTCTCCGGCAGCTGGTAAGCCGTTTTCCCCGCACGCTGCTCACCACGACGGTACAGGGTTATGAAGGTACCGGTCGCGGGTTCCTGCTGAAATTTTGCGCCAGCTTGCCCCATCTGCAGTCATTCAGCCTGAGCGCCCCGATCCGCTGGGCGGCGGGCTGTCCGCTGGAGTCAGCCATCCGTCAGCTGCTGATCTTTAATGATGAGGCATTTCGCGACGCGCCGACGGGGGAGGTGGTGCTGGAGGCGGTCAATCAGTCCTGCTGGCAATCGCTGCCTGCGCTACCGGAGGCGATGTATCAGCTATTGTCCGGGGCGCATTACCGGACTTCCCCGCTCGATCTGCGGCGCATGATGGATGCCCCGGGCCAGGCTTTTCGCTGCGCTCGCGCTGGCGGCGCAGTGGCGGGCGCGCTGTGGCTGGTGGCCGAGGGGGGACTTTCTCCCGAACTCAGCCGGGCGGTGTGGGCAGGGTTTCGCCGGCCGCGCGGGAATCTGGTCGCCCAGTCGCTGGCGGCCCATGGCGGCAGTCCCCTGGCGGCGACGCTGTCCGGGCTGCGGGTCAGTCGGATCGCTGTCCATCCTGCCCGTCAGCGCGAAGGTCTCGGGCAGAAGATGATCGCCGATATCGCCGCCGCTGCCGCAGGCTATGACTATCTGTCCGTCAGCTTCGGCTATACCCCTGAGCTGTGGCGCTTCTGGCAACGCTGCGGGTTTATCCTCGTGCGGCTGGGAACCCATCGCGAGGCCAGCAGCGGCTGCTATACCGCGATGGCTCTGTTCCCACTGACCGCGGCGGGGCACCAGCTCGCGCAGCGGGAGGCGCAGCGGCTGCAGCGTGATGAATACTGGCTTCGCCCGTGGCGGGACGAATCTGCGCCGCTGCCGGCCGTCGCAGACGCTATGCTTAGTGATGAAGACTGGCTGGAAGCGGCGAGCTTTGCCTTCGCCCATCGCCCGTTGGCCGCGGCGCTGGGCTGCCTCAACCGCCTGCTGATGCAGGTCGACATGCCGTTACCGGCCCTGCGCGGGCGTCTGCAGGGAGAAGAGGAAACCGCACTGTGCGCTGCGCTACAGCTGACGGGGCGTAAAGCCCTGCTGGCGAGATGGCGTCAGGAGGCCGCTGACGCCTTATGCTTCCTCGATGCAGCGCGTGCTGAGGCACTGCGTCAGCAGGTGGCACATCTGCAATTTTTTTAACTAACTCATTCAGTTAAATGACATGGTCATATCTGGCGAGCGGCGTAAACTGCCCGCATACACTAAGGAGACAGCCATGAAACACGATCATTTTATTGTTCAAAGCCCTGCGACGCCTGCGCAACAGCTGTTGCTGCTGTTTCATGGTGTGGGTGATAACCCGGTCTCTATGGGGCAAATCGGCAGCTGGTTCGCGCCGCAGTTTCCCGATGCGCTAATTGTCAGCATCGGCGGGGTCGAACCTTGCGGTCCCAACGGTCGGCAGTGGTTTTCGGTGCAGGGAGTGACGGAAGAGAATCGTCAGCAGCGTATTGATGCCATCATGCCGAGCTTCATTGAAATTGTGCGCTACTGGCAGGAGAAAAGCGGCGTCAGCCCACTGGCCACCGCGCTGATCGGTTTCTCTCAGGGGGCGATTATGTCGCTGGAGAGTATCAAAGCGTCGCCGGCTCTGGCTTCAAGAGTGATTGCCTTTAATGGCCGCTACGCGACGCTGCCGGTGACGGCAACGACAGCCACCACCATTCACCTGATCCACGGGGGCGAAGATCGGGTTATCGATCTGGCGTGGGCGGTGTCGGCTCAGGAGGCATTACAGCAGGCGGGCGGCGACGTGACGTTAGATATTGTTGACGATCTGGGGCATGCCATTGACGATCGCAGCATGCAGTTCGCGATCGAACGTCTGCGTTATACCGTGCCGAAGCACTATTTTGATGAGGCGCTGAGCGGCAGTACGCCAAAAGGGGACGATATCATCGAAATGCTGTAACCCCGGCGGACGGGGTTACAGGCGGGCTGTACCGCGATAAAGGCAAACTTACGGTTTCTTCGACTGGTCGTGCTTCGGCCAGTCGTCGTCATCGTCCCATTTATCGTTAAAATCGCGGTGAGGCGGCAGATCGGGTTTGTTGTTAAGGAATTTTTTGTGGTCAACGCGGTTCAGATCTTTGATCACGTTGATAATCACCCCCACTAAAAAGACCAGAACCAGAATCCACCAGTGTTTAATAAGCCATTCCATGCGCGCTTCCTCTTTACGTCAATTCGTCAGGCGACCAGCTGTTCCATTACGCGTTGATACATCCGTGCCAGCAGTTGCAGGTCGGCGGCGTTCACACATTCATTAATTTTGTGAATGGTTGCGTTCACGGGGCCCAGCTCAACCACCTGCGCCCCCATGCGGGCGATAAACCGTCCGTCAGAGGTGCCGCCGTTGGTCAACATCTGCGGTTTGATCTCATTATAGTGCTCAATTGCGCTCACCACCGCATCCACCAGCTTGCCGCGCCCGGTGAGGAACGGTTGGCCGGAGAGCCACCACTCCACGCTGTAACGCAGCTGGTATTTTTCCAGCAGGGCGACCACGCGGGCTTTGATCATCTCGTCCGTCAGTTCCGTACTGAAGCGGAAGTTGAACTGGACGAACATATCGCCGGGGATCACGTTGTTGCTACCGGTACCGGACTGCACGTTGGCAATCTGCATGCTGGTTGGCGGGAAAAATTCATTGCCTTTATCCCACTCGATATTGACCAGCTCCGCCAGCATCGGCGCCGCGCGATGGACAGGGTTATCGGCAAGGTGCGGATAGGCGACATGGCCCTGCACGCCGTGAATGGTCAGGTTGCAGGTCAGCGAGCCGCGGCGGCCGTTTTTCACCACATCGCCGACCACCTCGGTACTGGAGGGTTCGCCGACCAGACAGTAGTCCAGACGCTCATTACGCGCCATCAGCGTTTCCACCACTTTGACGGTGCCGTTTTTGGCGCTGGCCTCTTCATCTGAGGTGATTAAGAACGCCAGTCTGCCGCGATGATTCGGGTACTGCACGACAAAACGTTCCGCCGCCACCACCATCGCCGCCAGCGAGCCTTTCATATCTGCTGCACCGCGGCCGAACAGCATGCCGTCGCGGATGGTCGGTTCGAACGGGGGGTTGATCCAGCGGTCGGCGTCGCCCGGCGGAACCACGTCGGTGTGGCCGGCGAAGGCCAGCGTCTCACCGTGGCCGCGCCAGGCCCAGAAATTCTGTGTATCGCCGAAATCCATCGGTTCAACGGTAAAGCCGATCGCACGCAGGCGTTCAATCATTAACGCCTGGCATCCCGCATCATCGGGGCTAAGGGAAGGGCGGCGAATAAGCTGCTGAGCCAGCTCAATGACCGGGCAAGACATAGACTATACCTCGTTAAACTGCTGATAACTTGCTTCACTAAAACCCAGCAGCATAGGACGACCGGGCGCGCAGAGCAATGGGCGTTTGATAATCGCCGGCATTTCCAGCATCAATGCGGCCGCAGCGTCGGCATTATCGATGCTGTTGCGCAGCGACTCGTCGAGTTTGCGCCAGGTGGTGCCGCGGGTATTCAGCAGCGCCTGCCAGCCCAGTTCGGCAATAAAAGTATCCAGTTGCGCGCGGTCAAGGCCATCGGCGCGGTAGTCATGAAACTGATACGCAATCTGATGCGCTTCCAGCCAGCGACGGGCTTTTTTAATGGTATCGCAGTTTTTAATTCCGTACATGGTGAGCATAGATAACCCTTTTACATTCAATTAAGCGGTTAACTCAGATATTTCCGAATATATAAGTCTTAATGAAATAATACGTGATTCAGATGAATAAATATAACTTTTTACCGGGTATCTCAGACAATGGACTCAGGTGATTAATTTTTGCCCACTCACGGGCGTGATGTGAGGTCATTAACAATATTGCAAAAATGTGGTTTGAGGGTGCTCTGTGTCACATAATTTTTACATGCGAGGCGGCATAGTGGCGGCATCCAGAGGTTTTATCTCTGTCAGCGGTCCACTAGACAATCAGAGCAATAGGGGAGCACAACTTCCCATCAGCAATGAAGTTATATAGAATCGACCATAATAATAAGAGAGGCTATTATGATTGAACATGAACTGGGGAACTGGAAAGATTTTATTGAAGGCATGCTTCGTAAATAAATTTCCGCAATGTGAGCAGGGGAATAACGCGAAGTAAATAAGCGCGTCATGGTTCTGAACACATAAAGAAGGCGACCTTAATGGTCGCCTTTTCTGTTATTACACCTCGCCGCCAACGCCCGACGTTTTATTGCGCACGCTCTTTCAGCGGAAAGCGACGGCGTACCAGCACAAAGAACAGCGGCACGAAAAAGATGGCCAGTACGGTGGCAGAGATCATCCCGCCCATCACCCCGGTACCGACCGCATGCTGGCTGCCGGAGCCGGCACCGGTGCTGGTCGCCATCGGCAGCACGCCGAAGATAAACGCCAGCGAGGTCATCAGGATGGGGCGCAGACGCTGACGGCAGGCCGACAGCGTGGCGCTGAGCAGATCCTGGCCTTTCTCGTTCAGCTCGTTGGCGAACTCAACGATCAGAATGGCGTTTTTCGCCGACAGGCCGATCACCGTCAACAGGCCCACCTGGAAGTAAACATCATTCTCCAGGCCACGCATCCAGGTCGCCAGCAGGGCGCCAATCACCCCGAGCGGGACCACCAGCATCACCGAGAACGGCACCGACCAGCTTTCGTACAGCGCCGCCAGGCACAGGAACACCACCAGCAGCGAAATCGCGTACAGTGCCGGCGCCTGAGCACCAGAGAGGCGTTCCTGGTAGGACATGGCGGTCCATTCGAGGCCAAAGCCGGTTGGCAACTGTGCGGCCAGCTTCTCCATCATGTCCATCGCGGTGCCGGTACTGATACCCGGCGCCGCCTCACCGACGATCTCCACCGCCGAGTAGCCATTGTAGCGTTCCAGACGCGGTGAGCCTGTCTCCCAGCGTGAGGTGGCGAAGGCCGAGAACGGCACCATCGTGCCGCTGCTGTTGCGGACATACCAGAGATTAATATCGTCAGGCAGCATCCGGTATTTCGCCGCTGCCTGGACGTAGACTTTCTTCACCCGGCCGCGATCCATAAAGTCGTTGACGTAGCTCGACCCCCACGCGGTTTGCAGCGTATCGTTGATGTCGTCAATGGAGACGCCCAGCGCCTGTGCTTTACGCTGATCGATATCGACCTGCAGCTGCGGGCTGTCGTCGAGCCCGTTATGGCGGACGCGGGTCAACAGCGGGTTTTTGCCGGCCAGTTCAAGCAGCGTATCGCGTGCCGCCATCAGCGCATCGTGCCCTTTACCGGCGTGATCCTCCAGCTCCATATCGAAGCCTGCCGAACTGCCGAGGCCGCTGATGGCCGGCGGGCTGCTGGCGATGACTCGCGCTTCGTTGATCTGATTAAACGCTTTGGTGGCGCGTTCAATAATGGCAAAGGAGGAGCCGGTTTCCGGGTCGCGCTGGTCCCAGTCTTTGAGACGCACAAACATGCGGGCCACGTTCTGCCCGTTGCCGCCGGGGCCGGAACCGACGGTGGCAAATACCGACTCGACGTTCTGCTTCTCATTATTGAGGAAGTAATCTTCCGCTTTTTGCACTACTTTCAGCGTCTGCTGCTGAGTAGCGCCGCTCGGCAACTGGACCGAGGTGGTGAACATCCCGCGATCTTCCAGCGGCAGGAACGAGGTGGGCAGATGCAGGAACAGGAACACCATCCCGCCGAGCAGGACGACGTAGATCAGCATCCAGCGCAGCGAGCGGTGAAGAATTTTGCCGACAAAGGTTTCATAGCGGCTGGCGCTGCGGTTGAAGGTGCGGTTGAACCAGCCGAAGAAGCCTTTTCTTTCATGGGATTCACCAGGCTTAACCGGCTTGAGCAGCGTCGCGCAGAGGGCCGGGGTGAGGATCATGGCCACCAGCACTGAAAGGACCATCGCCGCGACGATCGTGATCGAGAACTGGCGATAGATGGCCCCGGTGGTGCCGCCGAAGAAGGCCATCGGCACAAACACCGCCGACAGCACCATGGCGATCCCCACCAGCGCGCCTTGAATTTGCCCCATCGATTTGCGGGTCGCCTCGCGGGGCGACAGGCCTTCCTCGCTCATGATGCGCTCGACGTTCTCCACTACCACGATGGCGTCATCCACCAGCAGGCCGATTGCCAGCACCATTGCGAACATCGTCAGGGTATTGATGCTGTAGCCACAGGCATACAGCACCGCGAAAGTACCCATCAGCACCACCGGTACGGCAATAGTAGGGATCAGGGTCGCGCGGAAGTTCTGCAGGAACAGATACATCACGAGGAAGACCAGCAGGATCGCCTCCAGCAGCGTTTTGACCACGTCGGTGATAGAGGCTTTCACAAAGGAGGTGGTCTCGTAGGCAACTTTATATTCCAGACCGTGAGGAAAATACTGCGACAGCTCATTGAGGCGATTGATCACGCGCTCCGCCGTGGCCATTTCGTTGGCGCCGGAAGCAAGCTTAATTCCCAGGCCCGAAGCGGCCTGCCGGTTGTAGCGGCTGAGGTAGTCGTACTTTTCTGCCCCCATCTCGACGGTGGCGACATCGCCCAGCGTCACCTCTGAACCATCCTGATTGACGCGCAGGGTGATATCACGGAATTGCTCCGGGGTTTGCAGCAGCGATTGCGAGTTAATGGTGGCGTTTAGCGCCTGCTTATCGACCGAAGGCGTCCCGCCTAGTTGGCCGACGGCAATCTGGGCGTTCTGCGAACTGATGGCGTCGGTCACATCCTTGGTGGTCATCTGGTAGCTGTTGAGCTTCGCCGGGTCGAGCCAGATGCGCATTGAGTATTGCGAGCCGTAAGCGTCGATATCCCCCACGCCGTTGACGCGGCTGAGCGGATCCTGGATGTTACTGGCGACGTAGTCGGCAATATCTTGTTTATCCATGCTGCCGTCGGTGGAGACGAAGGCGAGGGTCAGGATATTGGTGTCGCCGGTCTTGCGCACCGTCACCCCCTGGTTTTGCACCGCCTGCGGCAGTTTACGCATCGCCGACTGCAGCTGGTTCTGAACCTGCTGCACGGCTTCATCCGGGTCGGTACCGGCGGTAAAGCTGAGCGTGATCGTCGCCTGGCCAGTGGCGCTGCTCTGGGATGACATATACATCAGATTATCGAGGCCGGTCATATTCTGCTCGATAACCTGGGTGACGGTATTTTCCAGGGTTTGCGCGGAGGCGCCGGGATAGTTAGCGGTGATCCGCACGTTCGGCGGGGCCAGGTCGGGGTACTGTTCAACCGGAAGCGACAAAATGGCAAGGGTGCCCGTCAGACATAACAGGATTGCCAGTACCCACGCAAAAATGGGGCGATCGATAAAGAAATTCGCCATCAGAATAAAGACCTCATATGCACATTTTTTTGTTATTGCACAGCCTGTGCCACTTTAGCGCCAGCGCCTCCGGCAATCGTGGAGAAATTAAGGAGATAGTGTAATTTATCATGTTGCTTTTGCCGTATCGTAAAGAAACATCGAACTTTCCTGTCAGCAGGCAGACATTCAGCTTCTCTGCCGCAGCCGGGGCGCATTATCCCTTGCCGGTGTGAAACCTCATTTCAGTTAAGTCAAAAAAATTGATCCAAAACGGATTCTCTCCAGAAAAAGTTTATCCTGGGCATTTGGACATTGTTCCGGCGCCGTCTTGTCGGGTAATAAATAGGCATGCGTATTGAGGGGTTATTTACCAATAAGACAAAAGGAAGCCATGAACCACTTTATTTTGAGCGATAGTCGAAAATGTATCGGCTGCCAGGCCTGCGAAGTGGCCTGCGTAATGGCGCATAACGAGGAGCAACACGTGCTGACCCCGCAGCGCTTTTTGCCACGTATCACCGTCATCAAAGCGGAGGGCCAGCGTAACGCTATCACCTGCCGCCACTGTGAAGACGCCCCCTGCGTCCGCAGTTGTCCCAACGACGCTATCGCCCAGTCCGGCGACAGCGTTCAGGTCAGTCAGGAGAAATGCATTGGCTGTAAATCCTGCATGGTGGCCTGCCCGTTCGGGGTGATGCAGGTGGTGGTGACGCCGCAGGCTGCAGGCCAGGTAAAGGCCAGCGCGCAGAAGTGCGATCTGTGCCAGGGCCGCGAGGCGGGACCGGCCTGTGTGGAAAACTGTCCCGCGCAGGCGCTGACCCTCGCCGACGATGAGACATTGACCACGCTGGCGAAGCAGCGGCGTTTGCGCTCGGCATGCCAGGAGGCGCAGCCATGGCAGCGCGGTACGCCGCCCTGCAGCCAGCCCAATGCTGGCGCGAAGGCCAGGCAAATGGCGATGACGCCGCCGCGCGGGGAGCCGGATAAGCTGGCGGCGGAGGTGCGTAAGAGCCACTTTGAGGAAATCTATCAGCCGTTCACCCCGACGCAGGCGCAGCAGCAGGCCGCCCGCTGCCTCACATGTGGGGAACACAGTATTTGCGAATGGACCTGCCCGCTGCATAACCATATTCCGCAGTGGGTCGAGCTGGTTAAGGCGGGGGATATCGCCGCCGCGGTCGCGCTTTCCCATCAGACCAATTGCCTGCCGGAGATCACCGGTCGCGTTTGTCCCCAGGACCGGCTGTGTGAAGGTGCCTGCACCCTGCGCGATGAAAGCGGCGCAGTCACCATCGGCAACATTGAGCGCTATATTTCCGACCAGGCGCTGGCCAGCGGCTGGCGTCCGGACCTCTCGCAGGTTAAGCCGAGCGGTAAGCGGGTGGCGATTATCGGCGCCGGGCCGGCCGGGCTGGCCTGCGCCGATGTGCTGGTGCGTCACGGCGTACAGCCGGTGGTCTTTGACCGTCATCCGGAGATCGGCGGTCTGCTGACCTTCGGCATCCCGGCGTTCAAGCTGGATAAATCGCTGCTGGCCCGGCGGCGGGGGATTTTCAGCGAGATGGGTATCCGCTTTGAGCTCAATTGCGAGGTGGGGAAAGATATCCCCATGGCGACGCTGCTGGCCGATTATGACGCGGTGTTCGTTGGCGCCGGAACTTATCGCTCCATGAAGGCGGGGCTGCCGAACGAAGAGGCCCCCGGCGTCTACGATGCGCTGCCGTTTCTTATCGCCAACACCAAACAGGTGATGGGGCTGGCGGCATCGGCTCAGGAGCCCTATATCAACACCGCCGGGCTGAACGTCGTCGTACTGGGTGGTGGCGATACAGCGATGGACTGCGTGCGCACCGCGTTGCGCCACGGCGCCCGCCAGGTGACCTGCGCCTATCGGCGGGATGAAGCCAACATGCCGGGCTCGAAAAAAGAGGTCAAAAACGCCCGCGAAGAGGGGGCGGTCTTTGAGTTTAACGTCCAGCCGGTGACCCTGGAGCTGGACGAGAGCGGGCGGGTGAATGGGGTACGTTTTCTGCGCACCGAACTGGGCGCCCCGGACGCGGGAGGAAGACGCCGCCCGACGCCGATCCCCGGCAGTGAGTTTGTTATGCCGGCAGATGCGGTGATCATGGCCTTTGGCTTCCACCCGCACCGCATGCCCTGGCTGGAAGCGGCGGGCGTGGCGCTGGACAGCCAGGGGCGCATCAAAGCCGGCGTCGAGAGCCGTTACCGTTACCAGACCAGTCAGGAGAAGATCTTTGCCGGCGGCGATGCCGTGCGCGGCGCAGACCTTGTAGTGACGGCGATGGCGGAAGGCCGTCACGCGGCGCAGGGGATCCTTGACTATCTGGCGCTGAAAACGACGCCGCTTCACTGACGACAAACCCGGCCCCGCAGCGTAGTATGAGGACGTCCTTTTACGCTGTGGGGTCGGTATGTCACTCAATATTCACGTCATTAAAGATAAAATCCTCTCTGAAAACTGGTTCGTGTTACGCAACATGACCTATGAGCTGACGCGCGAGGATGGCAGCGTCGTGCGCCATAAGCGCGAGGTCTACGATCGTGGCAACGGCGCTACCGTGCTGCTGTACAATCGCCGCAAGCAAACGGTGGTCCTGGTGCGTCAGTTTCGGGTCGCCACCTGGGTCAATGGCAATCATGACGGCATGCTGATTGAAACCTGCGCCGGGCTGCTGGATAACGACGAACCGGAAGCGTGCATTCGTAAAGAGGCGGTGGAAGAGACCGGCTATGAAGTGGGTGAGGTGCGTAAGCTGTTTGAGTTGTTTATGTCGCCAGGTGGCGTTACCGAAGTGGTGCATTTCTTTATCGCTGAGTACAGCGATGCGCAGCGAACCACCAGCGGCGGCGGGGTGGATGATGAAGCCATCGAGGTGCTGGAACTGCCCTTTAGCCAGGCGCTGCAGATGGTTGCTAATGGGGAGATCCGCGACGGTAAGGCGGTCATTCTGCTGCAGTATCTGCAAACCTCCGGCCTGATGTCGGGGAACTCTGACAAATCCGATTGAGTAAGCGGCTGCCGTTGTCCAGGATAGGCGCCGTGGTCGGGTTTATCTGGGGTCGGGCGGTTCATGCTTTTTCGCATCATTTATTTCCTCTTTCTGGCGGTGCTGCCTTGCTCGCAGGCATGGTCGGCACCGACGCAGCAGCGCTTCAACGACTGGCAGGTCACCTGTAACAACCAAAATTTCTGCGTCACCCGCAACGTGGGGCTGCATTATGGGCTGGTGATGACCCTCAGCCGCAGCGCCGGGGCGGTGACTGATGCCAGCCTGCGTATCGAACTGGGTGGCACCGGCAATCCGGTGGCGACGCTCGCGCCAATAGCGCCGCGCCTGCTGCTGGATGGCAAGCCGTTGTCCCTGACCGACAAGCGCTGGCACATTGAAGATAAGCTCATTAAAACCGGCGACAGCGTGACGATCGATGCGTTTCTCCAGCAGGTTCAGGAGGGGAAAACGCTCTCGCTGGCCAATGGCCTGCAGAGCATCTCCCTGCAGGGGCTGAAAGCGGCCCTGTTTTTTATCGACGATCGGCAAAAGCGGGTAGGCAGCGAAACGGCCTGGGTCGGTAAAGGGGAAGAGCCACCGCTCAGCGTACCGCCGGCCCCGGCGCTGCGCGCGGTGGCGACCGCGGAAACAGCGCAGTCGCCGCTGGGGCGTGAGGAGCTCAACGATCTGATGGACTACGGTAATGAGCGGATGAACAACAGTAACTGCTCCCTCGATCCCTTCCGCCGCGAAATTCGCGTTACTGCGCTGACGGATGACAAAGTGCTGCTGATGACCAGCTGCGAATCCGGCGCGTACAACACCGTCTGGCTGGCCTGGCTGGTCTCCCGCCAGCGGCCCTATGTCGCCCGTCAGGTGCGGCTGACGCTGCCGTTTCAGCCGCCGGGCGAGGCGCCGCGGGAGATCGAGCTTATCAACGCCAGCTATGATGATCGCCGCCATGAGCTGGTGACCCTGGATAAAGGCCGCGAGGCCGGCGATTGCGGGATCCAGACCCGCTGGCGTTTTGACGGCCAGCGGTTCAGTCTCTCCCGCTACGCGCAGCAGCCGACGTGTGATAACTGGCAGGGGCCAGACGCCTGGCCCACGCTGTGGATCACCCGTTAAGCACCTGCTCCGCAGTGGCGACGATATGGTCGACCGTAAAGCCAAAGAACGGGAACAGCTGCTCCGCAGGCGCGGATTCACCATAGCCGGTCATGCCGACGATCTTGCCTTTTAAGCCGACATATTTATACCAGTAGTCCGCTATCCCGGCCTCGACCGCCACCCGGGCGCTGACGTCCGACGGCAGTACCGACTCGCGCCAGGCCTCATCCTGGGCATCAAACACATCGGTGGAAGGGAGCGAGACCACCCGCACATTCACCCCGTTCGCCAACAGTTTTTCTGCGGCCAGCACGGTGATCTCCACTTCCGAGCCGGTGGCGATGAGGATCAGGTCGGGTTTACCGCCAGCATCTTTCAGCACGTAGCCCCCCCGGGCGATAGCCTGCACCTGATCTGGGGTGCGCGGCATCTGCGCCAGGTTTTGTCGCGACAGGATCAGCGCCGTTGGCCCATTCTGGCGCGCAATGGCCGCCTGCCAGGCGACGGCGGTCTCCACCTGATCGCAAGGGCGCCAGGTGCTGAAGTTCGGCGTCAGTCGCAGACTGGCCAGCTGTTCCACCGCCTGGTGGGTCGGGCCGTCTTCCCCGAGACCGATGGAGTCATGGGTATAGACCATGATCTGCCGGGCCTTCATCAGGGCCGCCATGCGCGCGGCGTTGCGGGCGTACTCCACGAACATCAGGAAGGTCGAGGTATACGGAATGAAGCCCCCGTGCAGGGCGATACCGTTGGCCACCGCGGTCATGCCAAATTCGCGCACCCCGTAGTGGATATAGTTACCCGCAGGATCGTCTTTAATCGATGTCGAGCCAGACCAGATGGTCAGGTTACTCGGCG
The DNA here is from genome assembly GCF_002806645.1 of Klebsiella sp. H-Nf2. Lineage (NCBI taxonomy): Bacteria > Pseudomonadati > Pseudomonadota > Gammaproteobacteria > Enterobacterales > Enterobacteriaceae > Klebsiella > Klebsiella sp. H-Nf2. The sequence goes on along the minus strand of NZ_PIBL01000004.1, from coordinate 204,872 downwards.
CGAGATCCGCCGAACCGCCCAGCAGTTCCGGAAGATGTGGGCCGTAAGCGTTCAGCGCGTTTTGCGAGGCCTTGCGGCTGGCGATTTTCGCCGGCTCGGCCTGCAGTTTCGCCACGTAGTCGCGGGCGGTTGCGGCAAAGTCTTCCGGCAGGGCGCCATCCATGCGGCGGGTCAGCTCAGCGGCTAGCTCCGGGAACTGCTGCTGGTAGGCGGCGAATTTCTCATTCCAGGCGTGCTCGGCTTTCTCGCCACGCGGACGCGCATCCCAGCCCTGGTAGATCTCTTTCGGGATCTCAAAGGGCGGATATTTCCAGCCCAACTGCTGGCGGGCCAGGGCCACCTCTTTTTCGCCCAGCGCCGCGCCGTGAGACTCTTCCGACCCCGCTTTGTTGGGCGAACCGAAGCCGATAATGGTCCGGCAGATGATCAGCGACGGCTTATCTTTCACCGCCTGTGCTTCCGCAATGGCCTGTTTAATGGCCTGTGGATCGTGGCCATCAATGTCGCCAATAACGTGCCAGTGATAGGCGCGGAAGCGTTCCGCCGTATCATCGGTAAACCAGCCGTCGGTTTTGCCGTCGATGGAGATGCCGTTGTGATCGTAAAAACCGATCAGCTTACCGAGTCCGAGCGTGCCGGCCAGCGAACTGGCCTCATGGGAGATCCCCTCCATCAGGCAGCCATCGCCCATGAAAACCCAGGTGTGATGGTCAATAATCTCATGCCCAGGACGGTTAAACTGTGCCGCCAGGGTGCGTTCGGCGATGGCCATGCCGACGGCGTTCGCCAGCCCCTGGCCCAGCGGGCCAGTGGTCGTTTCCACCCCGGGGGTATAGCCATGTTCCGGGTGGCCCGGTGTTTTAGAGTGCAACTGACGGAACTGCTTGAGTTCTGACAGCGGCAGATCGTAGCCGGTCAGGTGCAGCAGACTGTAGAGCAGCATCGACGCGTGGCCGTTGGACAGAATAAAGCGGTCGCGGTCCACCCAGCCAGGGTTCTGCGGATTGTGCTTGAGAAAATCGTTCCACAGCACTTCGGCAATGTCTGCCATCCCCATTGGCGCACCGGGGTGGCCGGAATTGGCTTTCTGCACCGCATCCATACTCAGGGCGCGGATGGCGTTGGCAAGCTCTCTTCGGGACATAGTTTTCTCCGTGAGACTAAAGTGACAGTTTGGCGGCAAGCAGATCTTCCAGTTTGCGTTGATCGACGGCGAACAGGCGGATCCCTTCCGCCAGCTTTTCGACCGCCATCGGATCCTGATTATGTTCCCAGCGGAACTCCGCCTCGCTGAGTGGCACCGGGCGCGGCAGGATCTGGCTGGCAGGGATCAGTTTGCGCACCACCGGGGCGTCGCTGGCCTGCAGCTCTTTTAACAAGGGCGGGGCGATGGTCAGCCGGTCGCAGCCGACCAGGGCGAGGATCTGTTCGGTGCGGCGGAAGCTGGCGCCCATCACGATGGTGGTGTATTTATGCTGTTTGAAGTAGTCATAGATATTGCGTACCGATTTTACCCCCGGATCTTCCTCAACCACGTAAGGATCCAGCGGTTTACGCGCCTGATACCAGTCATAAATACGCCCGACGAAAGGGGAGATCAGATAGACCCCGGCTTCGGCGCAGGCCCGGGCCTGGGCGAAAGAAAACAGCAGCGTCAGGTTGCAGTGGATCCCCTCTTTCTCCAGCGTCTCGGCGGCGCGGATCCCCTCCCAGGTGGATGCCAGCTTGATCAGGATCCGCGACTTATCAATGCCCATCTCCTGATACAGCGCCACCAGGTGGCGCGCTTTCTCGATACTTTTCTCCCGGTTGAAGGAGAGCCGGGCGTCCACCTCGGTGGAGACCCGGCCCGGAATACTTTTGAGGATCTCCGCGCCAAAGTTCACCGCCAGCTTATCGCAGGCGTGAGCCACCTGCGCTTCGCGTCCGCCTCCTTGCTTTTTGGCCCAGGCGATGGCGTCGTCGATGAGCCCGCTATAGGACGCCAGCCCGGCGGCCTTCAGCAGCAGAGAGGGGTTGGTGGTGGCGTCTTCCGGATGATAGTGGCGAATGGATTCGATATCGCCGCTGTCGGCGACTACGGTAGTAAATTGCTTAATGCTGTCTAGCTGATTCATGGATAAGTCCTCCTGGAACAAGGTGTTACATGAGTGCTTGCCGGTATGCGGTATAAATATTGATGAGGTACATAACCAAAAAGCATAGCAGACGGGGCTATTATTGGCGGCGAATCCGGGTAACATAACCGCTATAAATTGATAACAACCAGATCATAGCGATGACCAGAGTTTGGCGGTGTTCAAAGTTTATTGCCCCGCCAGGAGGGATACTGTCTGCCACTGAAAGGTGAACGACAGGATGGTCATCACGCTTTTCCCCTACGAACGATACGTGAAAGAAAGGAATATAAAATGGATGAGCAGTTAAAACAGAGCGCCCTCGACTTCCACGAATTTCCGGTTCCCGGAAAAATCCAGGTTTCGCCGACCAAACCTCTCGCCACCCAGCGCGATCTGGCGCTGGCCTACTCGCCGGGCGTCGCGGCCCCCTGTCTGGAAATCGAAAAAGATCCGCTGGCGGCCTACAAATACACCGCCCGCGGCAACCTGGTGGCGGTCGTCTCCAACGGCACCGCGGTGCTGGGGCTGGGCAATATCGGCGCGCTGGCCGGCAAGCCGGTGATGGAGGGTAAAGGCGTCCTGTTTAAGAAATTCGCCGGCATCGATGTGTTTGATATCGAAGTCGATGAGCTGGATCCGGACAAATTCATTAACGTCGTCGCCGCTCTCGAGCCGACCTTCGGCGGTATCAACCTGGAAGATATTAAAGCGCCGGAGTGTTTCTACATCGAGCAGCAGCTGCGCGAGCGCATGAATATTCCGGTTTTCCATGACGATCAGCACGGCACGGCGATCATCAGCACCGCGGCGATCCTCAACGGCCTGCGCGTCGTCGAGAAGAACCTGTCCGACGTGCGGATGGTGGTCTCCGGCGCGGGCGCGGCGGCTATCGCCTGCATGAACCTGCTGGTGGCGCTGGGCATGCAAAAGCACAACATCGTGGTCTGCGATTCGAAAGGCGTCATCTATAAAGACCGTGAGCCGAACATGGCGGAAACCAAAGCCGCCTATGCGGTGGAAGACGACGGCAAACGCACGCTCGACGATGTGATCGACAGCGCGGACATTTTCCTCGGCTGCTCTGGTCCGAAAGTGCTGACCCCGGAGATGGTGAAGAAGATGGCGCGCGCGCCGCTGATCCTCGCCCTGGCTAACCCGGAACCGGAAATTCTGCCGCCGCTGGCGAAGCAGGTCCGCGATGACGCCATCATCTGTACCGGCCGCTCCGACTACCCTAACCAGGTCAACAACGTGCTCTGCTTCCCGTTCATCTTCCGCGGCGCGCTGGACGTCGGCGCGACGGCGATCAACGAAGAGATGAAGCTGGCGGCGGTGCATGCCATTGCCGAGCTGGCCCATGCCGAGCAGAGTGAAGTGGTGGCCTCCGCCTACGGCGATCAGGATTTAAGCTTTGGCCCGGACTACATCATTCCGAAACCGTTCGACCCGCGGCTGATCGTTAAAATCGCCCCCGCGGTGGCGAAGGCGGCGATGGACTCCGGCGTGGCAACGCGCCCGATCGCCGATTTTGACGCCTATATCGAGAAGCTGAGCGAGTTCGTCTATAAAACCAACCTGTTTATGAAGCCTATCTTCTCTCAGGCGCGCAAAGAGCCGAAGCGCGTGGTGCTGGCGGAAGGGGAGGAGACTCGGGTGCTGCATGCCACTCAGGAGCTGGTGTCGCTGGGGCTGGCCAAACCGATTCTGGTGGGGCGTCCGAGCGTGATTGAAATGCGCATCCAGAAGCTGGGTCTGCAGATCAAGGCCGGCGTTGACTTTGAGATCGTCAATAATGAATCCGACCCGCGGTTTAAAGAGTACTGGAGCGAGTACTACCAGCTGATGAAGCGCCGCGGCATTACCCAGGAGCAGGCGCAGCGGGCGGTGATTAGCAACACCACGGTGATTGGCGCCATCATGGTTCATCGCGGTGAAGCGGATGCGATGATCTGCGGAACTATCGGCGAGTACCACGACCACTACCGCGTGGTGCAGCCGCTGTTTGGCTATCGCGATGGCGTCAGTACCGCCGGGGCGATGAATGCGTTGCTGCTGCCGAGCGGCAACACCTTTATCGCTGACACCTATGTGAATCACGATCCATCGCCGGAAGAGCTGGCGGAGATCACCCTGATGGCGGCGGAAAGCGTGCGTCGCTTCGGTATTGAGCCGCGGGTGGCATTGCTGTCGCACTCCAACTTTGGTTCCGCCGACTGCCCGTCAGCCAGCAAGATGCGCAAAACCCTTGAACTGGTGAAGGCGAGCGCCCCGGAGCTGATGATCGATGGCGAAATGCATGGCGACGCCGCGCTGGTGGAAAGCATCCGCAACGATCGCATGCCGGACAGCCCGCTGAAGGGGTCGGCTAATATTCTGGTGATGCCGAATATGGAAGCCGCCCGTATCAGCTACAACCTGCTGCGCGTCTCCAGTTCGGAAGGGGTGACCGTCGGGCCAGTGCTGATGGGGGTGGCGAAGCCGGTGCATATTCTGACGCCTATCGCCTCCGTACGCCGCATTGTGAATATGGTGGCGCTGGCAGTTGTCGAAGCGCAAACCGAACCGCTGTAATCTCTTTTTTCATGTTAATGCGCGGAGAGTTTTCCGCGCACAATATCAGGCAGGCCGGCGAGTAAAAACGCTGAGCCTGCCTTTTTTAATCCGCCGCTGGAGGCGACGTTCGGCATCGATGCGGCGATGAAGTCGTCCGACGTTCGGCTGGTGACCTACGTCCCGCCGCCGTCGGAAACCAACTATTCGGCCGCCTTTTTGACGGGAAGCCCGGCGGCCTGTAAAGCCGCCTGCAACGCCTTTACCGATGCCGTTCTCGATATTGCCCGTCATCCTGTTCAGCCTGCAAAACGCCTTCCATGCGATTCTGGGGATTGGCCCCAACGCCTGGCTCAAACGGATCCGTCTGAACGCCGTACGACGGGAGCTGATAAGTCCCTGGTCAGAGCGGGAGACGGTCAAGGAGGCGGCCATGCAGTGGGGATTCTGGCATCTGGGGCAGTTCGCCACCGACTATCAGCAGCTGTTTGCTGAGAAACCGTCGATGACGCTGCACCATCGCCTGCGCCAGTGGGTGTGAGCGAAGCGACGCCGCTGCCGGATCCGGCCGTTACAGCCAGTCGCGCACCTGAATAAACTCGCTCAGCGCCGCCTCGGGGCTGCCGGGCTCGGGCTGATAATCATATTCCCAGCGCACCAGCGGCGGCATCGACATCAGAATCGACTCCGTACGCCCGCCGGTCTGCAGGCCGAACAGGGTGCCGCGGTCCCAGACCAGATTGAACTCGACGTAGCGGCCGCGGCGATAGAGCTGAAAGTGGCGCTCGCGCTCGCCGTACGGCGTGGCTTTCCGGCGTTCGACGATGGGTAAATAGGCGTCAGCATAGCCGTTACCAACCGCCTGCATAAAGGCGAAGCAGTGGTCAAAATCCGGAGTATTCAGGTCGTCAAAGAACAGACCGCCGATACCGCGCTGCTCCTGGCGGTGCTTCAGATAGAAGTAATCATCGCACCATTTTTTATAGCGCGGATAGACGGCTTCGCCGAACGGCAGACACAGATCGCGGGCGGTACGATGCCAGTGGACGGCATCCTCTTCAAAGCCGTAGTAGGGGGTTAAATCAAAACCGCCGCCGAACCACCACACCGGGTCGGCGCCAGGCTTTTCGGCAATAAAGAACCGCACGTTGGCATGGCTGGTGGGCACATAGGGGTTCAGCGGATGAACCACCAGCGAGACGCCCATGGCTTCAAAGCTGCGTCCCGCCAGCTCCGGGCGATGGGCGGTTGCCGAGGCGGGCATCGCATCGCCATGGACGTGAGAGAAGTTAACCCCGGCCTGTTCGAACACCTTGCCGTCGCGCAACACCCGGCTGCGCCCGCCGCCACCGCCTTCGCGCTGCCAGGCGTCTTCAATAAACGGTGCGCCATCGACAGCGCTCAGCTGCTGGCAAAGACTGTCCTGGAGCTGGAGCAGAAAAGTTTTAACCTGCGCGGCATCGGGTTTCATTAACGTCTCTTCGAATGGGCTTTCTGGTTATCGAACCAGTGGAAATAACTGATAATGCCGTTGGCAATCGCGGTGGCAATTTTCTGCCGGAAAGCGGTGGTGCCGAGCAGTTTCTCCTCGTTCGGGTTAGTGATAAACGAGGTTTCCACCAGCACGGACGGAATGGAAGGCGACTTCAGCACCACGAATGCCGCCTGCTCGGTATTGCGGCTGTGCAGCTTATGCACCGGTTTGATCTTTTTCAGGATATGCGAGCCCAGCGTCAGGCTGTTTTTAATGGTGTCAGTCTGCACCAGATCGAACAGCACCTGCTGTAGCAGATGATCTTTATCGGTCGCTTTCTTACCGGCAACTTCATCGGCGCGGTTTTCGCGATCGGAGAGGTATTTTGCCATAGCGCTACTGGCGCCGCGGTTTGACAGCGCAAACACCGAGGCGCCGGCGGCGCTCGGGTTGGTGAAGCCGTCGGCATGGATCGACATAAACAGATCGGCGCCGTGCTGATGGGCAATCTCCACGCGGTCGTACAGCGGGATAAAGGTATCGCCGGTGCGGGTCAGGCGGGCGTCGATGCCGTTGCTGCGTAAAATGCTGCGCACGTTCTTAGCGATCGCCAGCACCACATGCTTCTCTTTCGAACCGTTATGGCCGATAGCCCCGGTGTCGATACCGCCGTGGCCCGGATCGAGCATCACAACGCGGCGGGCGCCGGACTTTTTAGCGGCGGGTTTGCTGTGTCCATTTGATGTTTTCAGTGGCTGCTCTTTTGCGCTGACCTGCGCGGCGACGCCACTCAGCGTCATCGCAGCCAGCCCGGCTTTCAGCACCTGACGGCGCGAAGCAAGTATTTTTAAGGGTTTAAAAGTGCTCATTCGGCCTGAATTGTAAACAAGTGATGTCCAATGTTATATCGTATCGCGTTTGCCGTTACGACCATTCAAAATAAGAATTGTTTTACTTTTCATTTCAATACATGACAAAGTTATATTATGCCATTTTTTGCCGCTGATTTCGCCTGATATTGGCTATCAGTTATATTCGCGCCATAATCACTGTTTTTAACCGTCAATGGTGGGGAATACCATGGAGATTCGCGTTTTTCGCCAGCAGGATTTCGAAGAGGTTGTGACGCTGTGGGAGCGCTGCGATCTGCTGCGCCCGTGGAACGATCCGGAGATGGATATTGAGCGCAAGCTGAATCATGACGTCAGCCTGTTTCTGGTGGCGGAAGTGAATGGCGAAGTGGTCGGCACGGTGATGGGCGGATATGACGGTCATCGCGGATCGGCCTATTATCTCGGCGTCCATCCGGAATATCGTGGCCGGGGTATCGCTAACGCGCTGCTCAACCGGCTCGAGAAAAAGCTCATTGCCCGCGGCTGCCCAAAAATCAACATTATGGTTCGTGAAGACAACGACGTGGTGCAGGGAATGTATGAGCGGCTGGGCTATGAATACGCCGATGTTCTGACCCTGGGCAAGCGCCTGATCGAAGATGAAGAATACTGAGTTTATCCCCGCCGATTTTGATGCCCATGGCCGTCTGCGCCTGCCTTTGCTCTTCTGGTGCGTGCTGTTGTTGCAGGCGCGCACGTGGGTGCTGTTTTTGATGGCCGGCGCATCGCGCCAGCAGGGCGATGCGATTCTTAATCTGTTCTATCCCGATCACGACCGCTTCTGGCTCGGTTTACTCCCCGGCGTGCCGGCGGTGCTGGCCTTTCTGCTTAGCGGCTACCGTCAGCGCCTGCCGCGCGTGTGGCGGGCGATGCGCTGGCTGCTGGTGCTATCGCAATTGCTGCTGTTGCTGTGGCAGCCGATGCTATGGCTGAGCGGCGAATCTCCCTCCTCGCTGACCATCGGGCTGCTGGTGGCGGATGGTTATGCCCTGTGGTGGCTGTTAACCAGCCGTCGCCTGGGCGCCTGTTTTCGCCAGACCACCTTTTAAGGGCACTTTTTGCCGATCGTGAACTCCAACATGCGTTGAATGACTCAGAAAGGATTGTGATATGAAATCGCTACGTTTAATGCTCTGTGTGCTTCCGCTGGCGCTGACCGGCTGCTCCACGATGAGCGCAGTCAACTGGTCGGCGGCCTATCCGTGGAACTGGTTTGGCTCTTCCACCGAGGTGACCGAGCAGGGAGTGGGTAAACTGACGGCTTCCACGCCGCTCAACGAACAGGCTATTAGCGATGCGCTGGGGAGCGACTACCGTTTACGCAGCGGGATGAAGACCGATAAGGGTAATATCGTCCACTATTTTGAAGCGCTGAAAGACAACAGCGTGGCGCTGACCATCAATGGCGACAACGGTACCATCAGCCGGATTGACGTGCGTGATGCCGAAATCAAAACCGCCAGCGGCGTGAAAATCGGCACACCGTTTAGCGACCTGTACAGCAAAGCCTTCGGCAACTGCCAGAAAGGCAGCAATGATAACGGCGCGGTCGTCGAGTGTCAGGCCGAGGGGAGCCAGCATATCAGCTACGCCTTTACCGGCCACTGGAGCGGCCCGGACGAGCTGATGCCCTCCGACGATACCCTTAAAAACTGGAAGGTCAGCAAAATTATCTGGCGTCGCTAAATTGATCTGAAGAGACACGACGGCCCTGAAAAACGGTTACAATGGCGCGTTAGCAACGCGATAGCGTTGCGGTTGCATCATTTCAGGAGGAGCGATGTCTCAGGTTCAGAGCGGCATTTTGCCGGAACATTGCCGCGCGGCGATTTGGATTGAAGCCAATGTCAAAGGGGACGTTAACGCCCTGCGCGAAGCGAGCAAAAATTTTGTTGATAACGTAGCCACCTTCCAGGCTAAATTCCCTGACGCCAAACTCGGGGCGGTGGTGGCGTTCGGCAATAACGTCTGGCGTCAGTTGAGCGGCGGCGAAGGGGCGGAAGAGTTAAAAGATTTTCCGGTCTACGGCAAAGGGCTGGCGCCGTCCACCCAGTATGACCTGCTGATTCATATTTTATCCGCCCGCCATGAAGTTAACTTCTCGGTGGCGCAGGCCGCGATGGCCGCCTTTGGCGACGCTATCGACGTGAAAGAAGAGATCCACGGTTTCCGTTGGGTGGAAGAGCGTGACCTCAGCGGCTTTGTCGACGGCACCGAAAACCCGGTGGGGGAAGAAACCCGCCGCGAAGTGGCGGTGATCAAAGACGGCGTGGATGCGGGCGGCAGCTACGTGTTTGTCCAGCGCTGGGAGCATAATCTCAAACAGCTGAACCGCATGAGCGTACCGGATCAGGAGATGATGATCGGCCGTACCAAAGAAGCCAACGAAGAGATCGATGGCGACGAGCGTCCGGTCACGTCGCACCTGAGCCGCGTGGACTTAAAAGAAGATGGCAAAGGGCTGAAAATCGTCCGTCAGAGCCTGCCGTACGGCACCGCCAGCGGCACCAATGGTCTCTATTTCTGCGCCTACTGCGCGCGCCTGTATAACATCGAGCAGCAGCTGCTGAGCATGTTTGGCGATACCGACGGCAAACGCGACGCGATGCTGCGCTTCACTAAACCGGTGACCGGCGGCTATTACTTCGCGCCATCCCTGGAGCGTATTCAGGCGCTGTAATTTTTTCCCCTCACCCTAACCCTCTCCCCGAGGGGGAGAGGGAACCGTTCGGTACGGTTAGCAAGCCCCAGTACGGACCGCCTTTCACCCTCTCCCTGAGGGAGAGGAGACGGTACGGTGCGGTGCGGTTATGGAATCTGCGTGCGGACTCTCTTTCTCCCTCTCCTGAGAGAGAAAGGACGGTACGGTGCGGCTATGGAATCTGCGTGCGGACTCTCTTTCTCCCTCTCCATGAGGGAGAGGGGACGGTACGGTGCGGTTATGGATTCTGCGTGCGGACTCTCTTTCTCCCTCTCCATGAGGGAGAGGGGACGGTACGGTGCGGTTATGGATTCTGCGTGCGGACTCTTTTTCTCCCTCTCCCTCAGGGAGAGGGGCGGGGTGAGGGCATCGGCGACCCAAGCGCTTCAAGTATTCTCTCCATCACCGCATCTTCATACTCTTCAAACTCATTATTCCAGAAGCGTAAAACCCGCCATCCCTGACTCTGTAGCCAGCGGGTGCGGCGAACATCGTAGGCACGCCTCTCATCGTGTTGGCCGCCGTCCAGTTCAATCACCAGCCGTGTTGCGCAGCAGGCAAAATCGAGAATATAGGGACCAACGGGATGCTGGCGGCGAAACTTATAGCAAGCAAAATGGCGGTTGCGCAGTAAGTACCATAGTCGACGTTCTGTTGGCGTTAAGCTACGTCTGAGCTGACGAGCAAATATCTGTGTGTTTTTCATATAAACACAGTGCACGCCTGGCTGCCGTTTGTCACAATGACACGTCTAATCTGCGAGCCGCTTTCAGCAAAGCTTTGCCAGTTGCTTATTCTCTTTTCGACTTCCAAATCGCCAAACGGTATATAAAACCGTTACTCCTTTCGTACCCGTTATAAATATGATGAACATCAGAAAATGTTCAACGTTGATAAGGGTGCGCAATGGCCGTTAAATCACTGAAAAAAGGATATCTGGCGCTGGCGGCTTCCATGCTGCTGGTCGCGCAGGCGCAGGCGACGGAGCTGCTGAACAGTTCCTATGATGTCTCCCGCGAGCTGTTTGCCGCCCTTAACCCGCCTTTTGAGCAGCAGTGGGCGAAAGACAATGGCGGGGACACGCTGACCATCAAGCAGTCGCATGCCGGTTCATCCAAGCAGGCGCTGGCTATTTTGCAGGGCCTGAAGGCGGACGTGGTCACCTACAACCAGGTGACGGACGTGCAGATCCTGCATGACAAAGGCAACCTGATCCCGGCCGACTGGCAAAGCCGCCTGCCGAACAATAGCTCACCGTTCTATTCGACGATGGGTTTCCTGGTGCGTAAAGGCAACCCGAAAAACATTCATGACTGGAACGATCTGGTTCGCTCTGACGTCAAGCTGATCTTCCCGAACCCGAAAACCTCGGGTAACGCCCGATATACCTACCTGGCGGCATGGGGCGCGGCGGATAAAGCCGACGGCGGCGATAAAGCCAAAACCGAACAGTTTATGACCCAGTTTCTGAAGAACGTCGAAGTCTTTGATACCGGCGGACGCGGGGCGACCACCACCTTTGCTGAACGCGGCCTGGGCGATGTGCTGATTAGCTTCGAATCGGAAGTGAACAATATTCGTAAGCAGTATGAGGCGCAGGGATTTGAAGTGGTGATCCCGAAAACCAACATTCTGGCTGAGTTCCCGGTGGCCTGGGTGGATAAAAACGTCAAAGCCAATGGCACAGAAAAGGCGGCGAAAGCCTATCTGAACTGGCTCTACAGCCCGCAGGCGCAGACCATCATTACTGACTACTACTACCGGGTAAACAACCCGAAAGTGATGGACGCCCTGAAGGATAAATTCCCGCAGACCGAGCTGTTCCGCGTAGAGGATAAGTTTGGCTCCTGGCCTGAGGTGATGAAAACCCACTTCGCCAGCGGCGGCGAACTGGACAAACTGCTGGCGGCGGGGCGTAAGTAATGTTTGCTGTGTCGTCCAAGCGCGTGCTGCCGGGCTTTACCCTGAGCCTCGGTACCAGCCTGCTGTTTGTCTGTCTGATTTTGTTATTACCGCTCAGCGCGCTGGTGATGCAGCTGGCGCAGATGAGCTGGGCGCAATACTGGGATGTGATCACCAATCCGCAGGTGGTGGCGGCCTATAAGGTGACGCTGCTGTCGGCGTTTGTGGCCTCGATTTTTAACGGCGTCTTTGGTCTGCTGATGGCCTGGATCCTCACTCGCTATCGTTTTCCGGGCCGCACGCTGCTGGATGCCTTAATGGACCTGCCGTTTGCGCTGCCGACGGCGGTGGCCGGCCTGACGCTGGCTTCGCTGTTTTCCGTTAACGGAATTTACGGTGAATGGCTGGCGAAGTTCGATATTAAAGTGACCTATACCTGGCTCGGCATCGCCGTGGCGATGGCCTTCACCAGCATTCCGTTCGTGGTACGAACCGTGCAGCCGGTGCTGGAAGAGTTGGGGCCCGAGTATGAGGAAGCGGCGGAAACGCTGGGCGCGACGCGCCTGCAGAGCTTTCGCAAAGTGGTGCTGCCGGAGCTGTCGCCGGCGCTGCTGGCGGGTATTGCCCTGTCGTTTACCCGTAGCCTCGGCGAATTCGGCGCGGTGATTTTTATCGCTGGCAACATCGCGTGGAAGACAGAGGTGACCTCGCTGATGATCTTTATTCGTCTGCAGGAGTTTGACTATCCGGCGGCGAGCGCGATCGCCTCGGTGATCCTGGCCGCCTCGTTGCTGCTGCTGTTTTCCATCAATACCCTGCAGAGTCGCTTTGGTCGACGCGTGGTAGGTCACTAATGGCGGAAGTTACTCAATTGAAACGCTACGACGCGCCCCGCATCAACTGGGGGAAATGGTTTCTGATTGGCGTCGGGATGGTGGTCTCCGCCTTCATCCTCGTGGTGCCGATGCTCTATATCTTTATCCAGGCCTTCAGCAAAGGGCTCATGCCGGTGCTGGAAAACCTGGCCAACCCGGACATGCTGCATGCCATCTGGCTGACGGTAATGATTGCGTTGATTACCGTACCGGTGAACCTGGTGTTCGGTACGCTGCTGGCCTGGCTGGTGACACGTTTTACCTTCCCCGGCCGCCAGCTGCTGCTGACGTTACTGGATATCCCGTTCGCCGTCTCGCCGGTGGTGGCCGGTCTGGTGTATCTGCTGTTTTATGGCTCTAACGGCCCGCTGGGCGGCTGGCTTGATGCGCATAACCTGCAGATCATGTTCGCCTGGCCGGGCATGGTGCTGGCGACCATCTTTGTCACCTGTCCGTTTGTGGTGCGCGAGCTGGTGCCGGTGATGATGAGCCAGGGCAGTCATGAAGATGAAGCTGCGGTGCTGCTGGGCGCTTCCGGCTGGCAGATGTTCCGCCGGGTGACGTTGCCGAATATTCGCTGGGCGCTGCTGTACGGCGTGGTGTTGACCAACGCCCGCGCCATCGGCGAATTTGGCGCAGTGTCGGTAGTCTCCGGTTCGATTCGTGGAGAAACGCTGTCGCTGCCGCTGCAAATTGAACTACTGGAGCAGGATTACAATACTGTCGGATCGTTTACCGCTGCGGCCCTGCTGACGTTAATGGCTATTCTGACCCTGTTTTTAAAGAGTATGTTGCAATGGCGTCTGGCCAATCAGAAAGAACGCGCGCAACAGGAGGGAAATCATGAGCATTGAGATTGCCAATATTAAGAAATCGTTTGGTCGCACCCAGGTGCTGAATGATATCTCGCTGGATATCCCTTCCGGACAAATGGTTGCGCTGCTGGGGCCTTCCGGCTCCGGGAAAACCACCTTGCTGCGGATTATCGCCGGGCTGGAGCATCAGACCAGCGGTCATATCCGCTTCCACGGCACCGACGTCAGCCGGTTGCACGCCCGCGACCGTAAAGTGGGCTTCGTTTTCCAGCACTATGCGCTGTTCCGCCATATGACGGTGTTCGATAACATCGCCTTTGGCCTGACCGTGCTGCCGCGCCGTGAACGACCCAATGCGGCGGCGATTAAAGCCAAAGTGACCAAACTGCTGGAGATGGTGCAGCTGTCCCACCTGGCGGAACGTTACCCGGCGCAGCTGTCCGGCGGCCAGAAGCAGCGCGTGGCGCTGGCGCGCGCCCTGGCGGTGGAGCCGCAAATTTTGCTGCTGGATGAACCCTTCGGCGCGCTGGATGCTCAGGTGCGTAAAGAACTGCGCCGCTGGCTGCGTCAGCTGCATGAAGAGTTAAAATTCACCAGCGTCTTTGTCACCCACGATCAGGAAGAGGCGCTGGAAGTCGCTGACCGGGTGGTGGTGATGAGCCAGGGCAACATCGAACAAGCTGATGCCCCGGAGCGCGTGTGGCGTGAACCGTCGACCCGTTTCGTGCTGGAGTTTATGGGCGAAGTAAACCGCCTGCAGGGCACCATTCGCGGCGGACAGTTCCACGTTGGCGCGCACCGCTGGCCGTTAGGCTATACCCCGACATATCAGGGGCCGGTGGATCTGTTCCTGCGTCCGTGGGAAGTGGACATCAGCCGCCGGACCAGCCTGGATTCCCCGCTGCCGGTGCAGGTGCTGGAAGCCAGCCCGAAAGGGCACTACACCCAATTAGTCGTTCAGCCTCTGGGGTGGTATGACGAACCGCTGAGCGTGGTGCTGGCGGGCGATGAGGCGCCGTCACGCGGCGAACGCCTGTTCGTTGGCCTGCAAAACGCGCGTTTGTATAACGGTACCGAGCGTATCGAGCCGCGCGGCGAGCTTGCTCTGGCGGAGTCGGCCTGATAGCTTATTGAGCAGGTCTATCGCCCGGTAAGGCTACGCTTTCCGGGCCTGGAATTTTTACGCGTCTTGTAGGCCGGGTAAGCGAAGCGCCACCCGGCTTTTTTATTGAGTAAAAATCGTGAATACACTCGAACACACCATCGGCAATACCCCTCTGGTCAAGCTTCAGCGTCTGGGTCCGGACAACGGCAGTGAAGTTTGGGTCAAACTCGAAGGCAATAATCCGGCCGGCTCGGTGAAAGACCGCGCCGCGCTGTCAATGATCGTCGAAGCGGAAAAGCGCGGCGAAATTCAGCCCGGCGACGTGCTGATCGAAGCGACCAGCGGTAACACCGGTATTGCGCTGGCGATGATCGCCGCGCTGAAAGGCTATCATATGAAGCTGCTGATGCCTGACAACATGAGCCAGGAGCGCCGGGCGGCGATGCGTGCCTACGGTGCCGAGCTGATTCTGGTCACTAAAGAGCAGGGAATGGAGGGGGCCCGCGACCTGGCCCTTGAGATGGCGCAGCGCGGAGAGGGCAAACTGCTCGATCAGTTTAACAACCCGGATAACCCCTACGCCCACTACACTACCACCGGGCCGGAAATCTGGCAGCAGACCGCGGGACGTATCACCCACTTTGTCTCCAGCATGGGGACCACCGGCACCATTACCGGGGTATCGCGCTTTTTGCGCGAACAGAGTAAACCGGTGGCCATTGTCGGCCTGCAGCCGGAAGAGGGCAGCAGTATTCCCGGGATCCGTCGCTGGCCGGCAGAGTATATGCCGGGGATCTTTAACGCTTCGCTGGTGGATGCGGTGCTGGATATTCATCAGCAGGATGCCGAGAATACCATGCGTCAGCTGGCGGTGCGGGAAGGCATTTTCTGCGGGGTCAGTTCCGGCGGCGCGGTGGCGGGCGCGTTACGCATTGCCCGTGAAAATCCTGGCGCGGTGGTGGTGGCGATCGTCTGCGATCGCGGCGATCGCTACCTCTCCACCGGCGTGTTCGGCGAGGAACACTTCAGCCAGGGGGCAGGGATCTAAGCATCGAGCAGGTCGGTGCCGTAGGAGTTATCGACGGTGCACAGCCAGCGCCCGCCCTGTTTCTGAAAGACATAGGTGGCGCGCCGCGTAACCTGGGATATCCCGTCCGCCGTCGGGATATCCAGCCGGGTCTCCATAATCACCAGCGCGTTGCCGCCGCCTTCAATCACCTCCATTTTCCCCTGAGTCACCACCAGTCGGTGCTGGAAATAGTCGGCAATGGCGATAAAGGCTTTGCGGATATTCTCTTTCCCTCTGACCACCATGCCCGGTTTGACGACCAGCGCGGCGTCTTCTGCGTAATAGGCCATCAGGGTATCGTAATCTTCCTGCGAGATAGCGCGGTCGCAGGCTTCAATAACCGCTTTCAGTGCCAGGTCAGTGTGATGCATCTCTGGTGCTCCTTCTTGTGAGCTATTTGTCCGCCACCGGGACTGTTTTATCCGTCCGGGCGAGCAGGGTATGCAGGTAAGACTGCGCCTGTTGATCGTTTTCCCCGGGGATCCTGACGATATAGGGCTTGCCGGTGATAGACGACGATGATGCCACCTTATCAATAAATTGTTCTGCAGTATCGATACGGTTCCGCGTATTGCTTAATTTCAGCCGCAGATGTGCCACCGCCTCTTCACAACTGTGGGGATCGCCATTGCGCACGAAGGTCAGCTCGTGTTTTTGCGCGAGAGCGTCCAGCATCGCATTGATGCGCGCTTGCTGGTAGGCATTGAGTTTGGCAATGACGGGAAAAGAGAGTAACAGCGCCATGACCGCGCAGAGCAGGTTTTTCATTTTGCGTCCCTTCCTGGTTGGGTTGTCCGGTAAAGTCTACTCTTTTCGCGCCAGGCACATTTCGCTTTCAGAAAAGCGCCTGTTTCCGGTTATTTTTCCGTCAATTTGTCGGAGGACGTCCATCACTCACCGATGTGGTCGGCGGATCAACATGCCGAATGATAAGGCCTGCGTCAGGATTGGTTTAAGACCAGCGCAATATCGGCCGCCAGGCGGGAAATCTCAGCGTCACTCAGACGGCCCAGCGACAGGCGCAGCCCGTGCGCAGGCGTCCGGACACCAAATACTTCCCCCTCGCGCACCAGCCAGCCGGCGCGGGCCAGGCGTAAGGCGTAGGGCTGGCTCGCCGCTGGCAGCGGCAGCCAGAAATTGAGGCCATCGCCTGGCGTAGCATGGCTGTAGCCGTGCCGGGCCAGCGCCGCCGCCAGTTTCTCATTCTGCTGGCGATAGTGACGACGGGTCTCCGTCATCGAGACGATAAACGCCTCATCGGTCAGACACGCCAGCGTCAGGTCCTGCAGCAGATGGCTGACCCACTGGCTGCCGGCGTTAAGCCGCAGGCGCAGCGCCGCTGAGGTATCGGTATCGCTGGCGATAAAGGCCAGCCGCAGGTCTGGCCCGAGGGTTTTTGACATTGAGCGCACCAGCGCCCAGCGTTGCGTGCTTGCAGGAAGAGGGGAGTACCATGGCGTGGCCGACAGCAGGGCAAAATGGTCATCGACAATCGCCAGCACCTGCGGATAGCGGGCCAGCACCTCCCGCAGGGCATGCGCCCGATTTTCCGTCAGACTACAGCCGGTAGGATTGTGCGCGCGTGGGGTTAAGATCACCGCCCGCGCGCCGTTGCGTAACGCCTCCTCCAGGCCGTCAGGATCCATCCCCTCAGCATCCACCGCCACCGGGCAGGGGGTAAAGCCGGCGTAACGCACCATATTGATGCTGCTGAGAAAACAGGGATCTTCGACCACCACGCCGTCGCCGGGCAGCAGCAGAGCGCACAGTAGACGCTCCAGGGCGTCAATCGCTCCGCTGGCGAGATTCACCGCAAAGGGAACTGCTATCTCTTTGGCAAACCACGCCTCGGCCCATTGACCAAGCCGCGGCTCGATGGGAGCATCGCCATACAGGCGTGGTGTGCGGACAAGCTGGCTCAGATAACGGGTTAAATCAGGCAGTCTGGCGGGATCCGGATTGCCGCTGGAGATATCGTTCAGCGGCGTCGTTGGGTCACCGCCCTCCAGCGCCGGTAGCGGATCCCGTGCTTTAATGGCCGTGCCGTTCCGTCCCTGGCTGACGGCCAGCCCGGAGGTGACCAGCCGTTTATAGGCGGCGGCGACGGTATTGCGATTCACCTCCAGCTGGCTGGCGAGCTCGCGTACCGGCGGCAGAACCTCTCCGGGCTGCAACCCGCCGCTCTGCACCAGATGGCGGATATGATCGAAGATATCGCTGGCGGTTTTTCCGGCAAACATTATTGACCTATGACAAAATGAAATTTAGCATAGGACGAATCATAATCAGTGCGTGACCCGCTGTCCAGCGGGGGGAGAAAAGATGGGCCAGCAAGATGACATACAATCAGTGCTCTTTCACGACAAAAGCCGGGCGTCGGAAGTCGATATCGTCGCCGTGCAGTCGCAGGTAGTCTATGGCAGCGTTGGCAACAGCATCGCGGTTCCGGCGATTAAACAGCACGGTTTGCGCGTGCTGGCGGTGCCGACGGTACTGTTCAGCAATACGCCCCATTATGAGACGTTCTATGGCGGCATTATCCCGGAGGAGTGGTTTGTCGGGTATCTGCAGGCGCTGGAGGAGCGCGACGCGTTGCGTGAACTGCGTGCGGTGACCACCGGCTATATGGGCAACGCCGTGCAAATCGAACGTCTGGCGCAGTGGCTGACGCGGGTGCGGGCCCGCCATCCCGGGCTGTGCATTCTGGTGGATCCGGTCATCGGCGATGTCGACAGCGGCATCTACGTCAAGGCTGAGATCCCGGATGCCTATCGTCAGCATCTTCTGCCACTGGCGCAAGGGATCACCCCCAATCTGTTTGAGCTGGAGACGCTGAGCGGCAGGCGCTGTCGCAATCAGCAGGAGGCGGTCGCCGCGGCGCGAAGCCTGCTGTCAGATACCCTGAAATGGGTGGTGATCACCAGCGCGCCGGGAGAGGCGCGTTCGACGATAAATGTGCTGGTGGTGACGGCCGATGCGGTGGAGGTGGTGACCCACCCACGGGTGGAAACGGACTTAAAGGGAACAGGCGATTTGTTCTGTGCAGAGCTGGTGAGCGGTTTGCTCACCGGCCTGGCGCTGGGGGCGGCGACGCAGGCTGCCGCCCGGCGCGTGCTGGAGGTCATGAACTGGACTGCCGCACAGGGGTGTGACGAACTGATCCTGCCGCCACGGGAGAAAAACAGATGAAAAGCTATCGGTTAGTGATTCGCCAACAGGGGCGCATTGTTGGTCATTTTGATACCACAGGGGAGGCGGCGCTGGAGGATGCCTGCGTGGCGCGGTCGCTGTTCGGCCTGGCCGGAGGGTATCAGTGCGATCTGCTGGTCTCTGACAGTGAGCGACGTATTCTGGAGAGCACGCCGGAGGGATTGCGCATTTTGTCCCGGGAGAAATGCTATCAGCCGGTGACCAGCGCGATATAAAAAAAATGGCGCCTTTCGGCGCCATTTTTATGCAGCAAGCATTACTTCTTGATGCGGATAACCGGGGTTTCACCCACAGTCACGCTACCGGACAGTTTGATCAGTTCTTTGATCTCGTCCATGTTGGAGATAACCACCGGAGTCAGGGTAGACTTGGCTTTCTCTTCCAGCAGCGGCAGATCGAATTCGATAACCGGGTCACCGACTTTCACGCGCTGGCCTTCTTCAGCGATACGCTTGAAGCCTTCGCCTTTCAGTTCAACGGTATCAATACCGAAGTGAACGAACAGCTCGATGCCGCTATCAGATTCAATAGAGAACGCATGGTTGGTTTCGAAAATTTTACCAATGGTACCGTCTACCGGCGCGACCATTTTGTTGCCGGTCGGTTTGATGGCAATCCCATCGCCCACAATTTTTTCCGCAAAAACCACATCCGGCACGTCTTCGATGTTGACGATCTCACCGGAGAGGGGAGCAATAATCTCAATAGTTCCGGTGTCTTTCTTGTCATCAGAAACCAGAGATTTCAATTTATCAAACAAACCCATGATCTTCTCCTAAGCAGTAATTTGGGCCGCGCATCTCTTGGATTAGCAGATTGTTTTTTCTTCAATGAACTTGTTAACCAGCGTCATTAACTCGTCCGTTGTCGGTTGAGCAAGAGCCTGCTCTGCTAATACTTTCGCATCTTCGAAGTTCGTATTACGAATAATCTTCTTGATGCGCGGGATGGAAATGGCGCTCATAGAGAATTCGTCCAGCCCCATACCCAGCAACAGAAGTGTAGCACGTTCATCGCCCGCAAGCTCACCGCACATGCCAGTCCATTTACCTTCAGCGTGAGAAGCATCAATAACTTGCTTAATCAGATTCAGTACAGACGGTGACATCGGCTGGTAAAGATGTGAAATCATATCATTACCACGGTCAACTGCCAGAGTATATTGCGTTAAATCATTGGTGCCGATACTAAAGAAATCAACTTCTTTGGCCAGATGACGAGCAATGGTCGCCGCAGCCGGTGTTTCCACCATCACGCCGATCTCAATGGATTCGTCAAATGCTTTACCTTCGTCACGCAGTTCCTGTTTGTAGATTTCGATCTCTTTCTTCAGCGCACGCACTTCTTCAACAGAGATGATCATCGGGAACATAATGCGCAGTTTACCGAAAGCGGAGGCACGCAGGATGGCGCGCACCTGATCGCGCAGGATCTCTTTACGATCCATCGCGATACGCACGGCACGCCAGCCGAGGAACGGGTTCTCTTCTTTCGGGAAGTTCATGTATGGCAGCTCTTTGTCGCCGCCAATGTCCATGGTACGCACGATAACGGCCTGAGAGCCACAGGCCTCAGCCACCGCTTTATAGGCCGCAAACTGCTCTTCTTCAGTTGGCAGCGCGTCACGGTCCATGAACAGGAATTCGGTACGATACAGGCCTACGCCTTCGGCGCCGTTGCGCTCAGCACCTTCGACATCGCGAACGGTACCAATGTTGGCGCAGACTTCAACCTGATGGCCGTCGAGGGTAATCGCCGGCAGATCTTTCAGTTTCGCCAGTTCGGCTTTTTCTTCCGCAACCTGAGCCTGCAGATTACGCAGCGCTTCAATTTGCTCGTTAGACGGGTTGACCAGAACCTGGTTGTTCACCGCGTCGAGAATCAGATAGTCGCCGTTTTTCACCTGCGCCGTGATGCTGCCGGTGCCCACGATGGCCGGCAGTTCCAGGGAACGCGCCATGATGGAGGTGTGAGAGGTACGGCCGCCCGCGTCGGTGATGAAGCCCAGCACTTTTTTCAGGTTCAGCTGTGCGGTTTCAGACGGGGTCAGATCGGCGGCGACGAGGATGACTTCATCCTGAATCGCGCTCAGATCGATAATCGACAGACCAAGGATGTTGCGCAGCAGGCGCTTACCGATGTCGCGTACGTCAGCCGCACGTTCTTTCAGGTATTCATCGTCCAGCTCTTCCAGGGCAGTGGCCTGACCTTCGATAACTTCATTGGCTGCCGCGTCGGCAGTCATGTGCTTATCTTTAATCAGGGCTATGATTTCCTGCTCAAGCTCCTCATCTTCCAGCAGCATGATATGCCCTTCGAAGATGGCTTCTTTTTCTTCACCGAAAGTTTCACCAGCTTTGGTTTTGATGACCTCCAGCTGGGCGGAGGCCTTGGCGCGGCCGCTCAGGAAACGTTCGACTTCCTGATCAACCTTATCGGCAGAAATTTTCTTCCGGTCGATGACAATTTCATCTTCCTTCAGCAGCAGTGCTTTGCCGAAGGCGATACCCGGGGATGCTAAAATGCCTGAAATCATAACCCTACCTTACTTGTGACTGATATGAAAAAGAACCCGTGAACTTACTCGAGTTCAGCCATCAGTTTAACCAGATGCTCAACAGCTTTCTGCTCATCTTCGCCTTCAGCGGAGAGGGTCACTACGGTGCCCTGGGTCAGGCCCAGAGTCTGCAGTTTGAACAGGCTTTTGGCGCTGGCGCTTTTGCCGTTGGAGGTTACAGTGATCTCAGAAGTGAAGCCTTTAGCTTCTTTAACAAACTGAGCAGCAGGGCGGGTGTGCAGACCGTTCGGAGCGGTAATGGTAACTTCTTGCTGGAACATTATATTTCCCCAACTTATAGGTTTAGTGTTGTGGACCTAAAGTCTAGTCTAACGACTCGACTTTAGCCTGTATTGTTAGCGCCGGCGTTACGTTTCCGGCCTTGGCGTCGGCAGCGCCTGGCGCTGCGAAGACCTGCGGGCCATTGACGTCTAGCACGTCATTAAACATTATGCCGCGAAAGGAAGACTTGAACCAAATCATAAAATCGATTCAGCTGGCGGAAATCCTCTTCTGAATAATTTCGCGCATCAAAATAAATGTGCTGGTTAAATACCAGACCCTACGAGGTGAATCAATGCCAGGAGGGGTAAAACTTTGACGTGTGCCACAAAAAAGCACCTGAAAAGGTGCTTTTTTACACATTATTTACAAGCTGGCACTACTGTTGCAGTTCTTTCTCAGTGAAGAGATCGGCAAATAGCGCAGTGCTTAAATAACGCTCACCAGAGGAAGGCAGGATAACCACAATATTCTTATTGGTAAAGGCCTCATCTTGCTGCAGCTTCAGCGCGGCGGCAACGGCGGCCCCGGAAGAGATACCCGCCAGGATGCCTTCTTCTTCCATCAGACGGCGCGCCGTGGAGATAGCTTCCTCGTTGGTAATGCCGATCACTTTGTCCACCAGCTTCAGATCCAGGTTGCCAGGAATGAAGCCGGCGCCGATACCCTGAATTTTGTGCGGGCCCGGCTTGAGCTCTTCACCCGCCAGCGCCTGGGAGATGACCGGCGAATCGGTCGGTTCGACCGCGACGGTGATCAGATCTTTTTTGCCCTTGGTGTTTTTAATGTAGCGGCTGACGCCGGTCAGCGTACCGCCGGTGCCTACGCCAGAGATAAAGACGTCCACCTGACCATCGGTGTCTTCCCAGATTTCCGGGCCAGTGGTCTTTTCGTGGATTTCCGGGTTAGCCGGGTTGCTGAACTGCTGCAGCAGCAGGAATTTTTCCGGGTTGCTGGCGACGATCTCTTCCGCTTTCTGAATGGCGCCTTTCATGCCTTTTGCGCCTTCGGTCAGTACCAGGTTGGCGCCCAGCGCTTTCAGCAGCTTGCGGCGCTCGATGCTCATGGTTTCCGGCATGGTTAGCGTTAGCTTGTAACCACGGGCCGCCGCCACGTAGGCGAGGGCGATACCGGTGTTGCCGCTGGTCGGTTCGACCAGTTCCACGCCAGGTTTCAAAACGCCGCGCTTTTCAGCATCCCAGATCATATTGGCGCCGATACGGCATTTTACGCTAAAGCTCGGGTTACGAGATTCTACCTTTGCCAGGATACGGCCGTTACCAATGCGGTTCAGTCGTACCAGCGGCGTGTGACCGATAGTCAGGGAGTTGTCTTCAAAAATCTTACTCATGGCCCGTCCTTAACTGTATGAAATTTGGGGGTACGGCATCAGCATACCCGCTTAAAGAATATGCGGAAGTAAGGATTTAGCATATCTATATGCGGAAGGGAAATAATGATAAGCAAGAAGGAATAAGCGAGATATAAGGAGCGGCCTCAGCCGCTCCCGGGCGGACGCGTGACGCTACTTCCAGACCGCGTGCTTATCGCGATAGCAATCGACCCACATCGCGGTGGCGCCGCAGATGGCCACCGGCAGGATCACCAGGTTTAACACCGGGATCATGGTAAACAGGCTGGTGAGCGCCCCAAACTGCATATTCATCACTTTGCGGCTGCGCAGCGCTTCGCGCATGGTCTTGAAGGGGACCTTATGATTATCAAAGGGATAATCGCAGTATTGAATCGCGAGCATCCATGCGCTGAACAGGAACCAGAGTACCGGCGCGACGGTCTGCCCCACGCCGGGAATAAAGTAGAGCAGCAACAGCACGATGGCGCGGGGCAGGTACCAGGCCAGCTTCTGCCACTCACGCTTCATGATGCGCGGAATATCCTTCATGATGCCAAAGACGCCGACGTCCGGCGGGGTGGCGCCAGTCAGACGCGCTTCCAGCTGTTCCGCCAGCAGGCCGCTGAACGGCGCAGCTATCCAGTTGGCGATAGTCGAAAAGAAGTAACCAAACACCAGCAGAATCGAGAGCACCACCACCGGCCACAGCAGGTAATTCAGCCACTGCAGCCAGTCCGGCACATGGCTCATCAGCGAGGGGAGCCAGCTGTCGAGACGGGTAAACAGCCACCAGAAGGCTCCGCCCATCAGCAGCACGTTAACCAGCAAAGGCAAAAAGACATAACGCCGTATGCCCGGCAGCCCGATGAGTTTCCAGCCCTGCGAAAAATAATAAACGCCGCTACGCGGGGTCGGTGCGGATGATGAAACCATAGCCAGGCAATGCTCCTTTTTTAACATCCAGTGTGAATGCTCGCTTATTTTATCGGGTCGCCAGACAATAACCAGTTAGGAAATGTTCGAAAAAACAGCAAAAAGCACGATTTAGTTCATCTTTATGTGGTGAAAGCCACCGACGCACTTGCACTTGAGGTAATCGGCAAATACTCTTAGTGAGTAAATGTTTGCCGTGGTGGCAAGGTGTTAGAACAACAGAGAATATAATGATGCAGGATTTGCGTCTGATATTAATCATTGTTGGCGCGATCGCCATAATCGCTTTACTGGTACATGGTTTTTGGACCAGCCGTAAAGAACGTTCTTCGATGTTTCGCGATCGCCCACTGAAACGTATGAAGTCGCGCGACGATGAGTCGGAAAACGAAGACTTTGATGATAATGTTGAAGGCGTAGGTGAAGTCCGCGTTCATCCGGTCACTCACGCCCCGCACGGCGCGCATGGGGAGCATGAAGCCCCTCGTCAGGCGCCGCAGCACCAGTACCAGCCGCCTTACGAGCGCCAGATGCAGCAGCCTGTGCGTCCTGATGAACCGGTTCGCCAGCCGCAGCAATCGCCGCGCCAGGCCCCGGTTCAACCGCAGGGACAGCAGCCTGTGCCGCATGCGGCTCCGCAGCCTGGCTGGCAACAGCCGCAGCCCGCGCAGCCGCCCGTGCAACCCCAACATCAGCCGCAGCCTGTTGTGCAGCAGCCTGTCGCACCGCAGCCGGTGACGCCGACCGTCGCTCAGCCGCAGCCTGCCGCCCCGCAGCAACCTGCGCCACAGCCTGTTGCCACGCCGCAGCCCGCTTTCGCCGAACCGCAGCCGGTAGAGCCGCCGCAGCCGAAAGAGCGTAAAGAGACGGTCATTGTGATGAACGTCGCCGCCCATCATGGCGCACAGCTTAACGGCGAGGTGCTGATCAACAGCATCCAGCAGGCCGGTTTCAAGTTTGGTGAAATGAATATTTTCCACCGCCATCTGAGCCCGGATGGCAGCGGTCCGGTGCTGTTCAGCCTGGCCAACATGGTGAAACCGGGGACCTTCAATCCGGACAGCATGGCGGATATGATGACCCCTGGGGTGACTATCTTTATGCAGGTCCCTTCCTACGGTGATGAACTGCAGAACTTCAAGCTGATGCTGCAGTCTGCACAGTATATCGCCGATGAAGTGGGCGGCGTGGTGCTTGACGATCAGCGTCGCATGATGACGCCGCAAAAACTGCGTGAATACCAGGATCGTATTCGCGAAGTGAAAGACGCGAACGCCTGACGTCCCGCGTTATCTCAACTCCTTCTCAACCCCCGCCTGTCGGGGGTTTTTTATCATTGATGGTGTGATATGGAACCGATCGAACAACAACTGACTGAACTGCGAACCACGCTTCGCCATCATGAATATCTGTACCACGTTATGGACGCACCGGAAGTGCCCGATGCGGAATATGACCGCCTGATGCGCGAGCTGCGCGCGCTGGAGAGTCAACATCCGGAGCTGATTACCCCGGACTCGCCGACTCAGCGGGTGGGGGCGGCGCCACTGACTGCCTTCAGCCAGATCCGCCATGAAGTGCCGATGCTGTCGCTGGACAACGTGTTTGATGAAGAGAGCTTTCTCGCCTTCAACAAGCGGGTCCAGGATCGCCTGAAAAGCACTGACGATCTCACCTACTGCTGCGAGCTCAAGCTCGACGGCCTCGCGGTGAGTATTCTCTACGAAAACGGCGTACTGATGCAGGCCGCGACCCGCGGCGACGGTACCACCGGCGAGGATATTACCTCCAATGTGCGTACCATTCGCACTATCCCCCTCAAGCTGCATGGTGAGAATATCCCGGCACGTCTTGAGGTGCGTGGTGAGGTTTTCCTTCCGCAGGCCGGGTTTGAAAAAATCAATGAAGAAGCGCGCCGCACCGGCGGAAAAGTGTTTGCTAACCCGCGTAATGCGGCGGCGGGTTCGTTGCGCCAGCTCGATCCGCGCATCACGGCGAAGCGACCGCTTACTTTCTTCTGCTACGGCGTTGGCGTGCTGGAGGGCGGTGAGCTGCCGGCCAGCCACTCGGCCCGTTTGCAGCAGTTCAAAGTCTGGGGACTGCCGGTGAGCGATCGCGTCACCCTGTGCCATACTCCCGAGGAAGTGCTCACTTACTATCGTAAAGTCGAGGAAGATCGTCCTCATCTGGGCTTTGACATTGATGGCGTGGTGATCAAAGTCGATTCGCTGGCGCTGCAGGAGCAGTTGGGTTTTGTGGCCCGCGCGCCGCGCTGGGCCGTGGCCTTTAAATTCCCGGCACAAGAGCAGATGACTTTCGTCCGGGATGTGGAGTTCCAGGTAGGGCGCACCGGGGCGATCACGCCAGTGGCGCGCCTGGAGCCGGTCCATGTCGCCGGCGTGCTGGTGAGCAATGCCACCCTGCATAACGCCGATGAAATCGAACGCTTAGGTCTGAAAATCGGCGACAAGGTAGTGATTCGCCGGGCTGGCGACGTGATCCCGCAGGTGGTCAATGTGGTGCTTTCCGAGCGTCCGGCGGATGCCCGGGATGTTGTCTTCCCGACCCACTGCCCGGTATGTCAGTCCGACGTTGAGCGAGTGGAAGGCGAGGCGGTAGCCCGCTGTACGGGCGGCCTTATCTGCGGCGCGCAGCGTAAAGAGTCGCTTAAGCACTTCGTCTCCCGTCGCGCGCTCGACGTTGACGGCATGGGCGACAAGATCATCGACCAGTTGGTGGAGAAAGAGTACGTCCATACTCCGGCGGATCTGTTTCGCCTGAGCGCCGGGAAACTCACCGGGCTGGATCGGATGGGGCCGAAGTCCGCGCAAAATGTGGTCAATGCTCTGGAAAAAGCCAAAGAGACGACCTTCGCACGCTTCCTATACGCTCTGGGGATTCGCGAGGTAGGCGAAGCGACGGCGGCGGCCCTGGCGGCGCATTTCGGCACTCTTGAAGCCCTGGAGCAGGCTTCCATTGAGGAGCTGCAAAAAGTCCCTGATGTTGGCATCGTGGTTGCCACCCATACCTTCAACTTCTTTGCCGAAGAGAGCAACCGCGATGTCATCGCACAGCTGCTGGCCGAAGGCGTTCACTGGCCAGCGCCAGTCGTGGTGAAAGCGGAAGAGATTGATAGCCCGTTTGCGGGTAAAACCGTGGTCCTGACCGGCAGCCTGAGTCAGCTGTCGCGGGATGACGCCAAAGCGCGTCTCGTCGCGCTGGGGGCGAAGGTGGCAGGTAGCGTGTCGAAGAAAACTGACCTGGTAATTGCCGGCGAAGCGGCGGGTTCTAAGCTGGCGAAAGCGCAGGAGCTGGGCATTGAGGTGATTGATGAAGCCGAAATGATGCGCCTGCTGGGAGAATAACGTGGATAAAGCGCAGTTGGTCGAAATAGCCAATACCGAGATGCCGTTCGGTAAATACAAGGGACGTCGTTTAATCGATGTCCCGGAAGAGTATTTACTGTGGTTTGCGCGTAAGGATCAGTTTCCTGCCGGCCATCTCGGCGAGCTGATGGCGTTGACCCTGCTGATTAAAACAGAGGGGCTGAGCGATCTGGTTCAGCCCCTGAAGAAAGCGCGTTAAGCTTTGGCGGCGTTGGCCTTTTCCTCAGCGAGACGCGCATCGGTTTGCTGCTTGTAGCGCCGCGCCAGCACCGCGCAGACCATCAGCTGGATTTGGTGGAAGATCATCAGCGGCAGCACCATGATGCCGAGGATGGAGGTCGGGAAGAGAATATTGGCCATCGGGATGCCGTTGGCCAGACTCTTTTTAGAACCGCAAAAGACGATAGTAATCTCATCGGCTTTGTTAAAGCCGCAGCGGCGGGCGACGAACACGTTAACGGCGATGACAATGGCCAGCAGCACCAGGCTGACCACCACGATAAACAGCAGCGATCCCAGACCGACTTTATGCCAGATGCCATTCACCACCGCCTCGCTAAAGGCGGAGTAAACCACCAGCAGAATCGAGGTCTGGTCGGTCTTACCAATCCACTTCTTATGCTTCGCCACCCAGTTGCCAATCCACGGCCGCGATAAGTGACCGAGTACGAAAGGCAGCAGCAGCTGCAGCATGATTTTACCGACCTGCTCCAGGCTGCCGCCTGCGCCATGAAGGTTCATCAGGACGCCCACCAGCAGCGGTGAAACAAAGATCCCCAGCAGGCTGGAGGCAGAGGCTGAGCAAACCGCCGCCGCGACGTTGCCTCCGGCCAGCGAAGTAAAGGCAATAGCGGATTGCACGGTGGCCGGCAGAATGCACAGATAGATAAAGCCGCTGTAGAGCATCGGATCGACATTCACCGGCGCCCACCAGGCAAACAGAACCCCGAGTACCGGGAAGAGAATAAAGGTGCTGCACATCACCCACAGATGCAAACGCCAGTGGCTGCCGCCGGCGATAATCGCTTCCCGGGAGAGTTTAGCGCCGTGCATAAAGAACAGCAGGGCAATGGCGGCGGTGGTCAGATGTTCAAAGAAGGGAACGAAAGCGCCACGGGCGGGGAAGAATGAGGCCAGCAGGACAACGGTGACCAGGGTTGCCGTAAACGGATCGAGAATGCGGAAAAGTTTCATAAACGCTCCTGAAAAGAGATGCGCTATTGTGCTTTTTTTCATTTGAGAAATAAAATTGATTTATTGCATCTATTCATGAATAAAAAAGATGAATTACTCTCTGCGTCAGTTAAAAGTATTCGTCACCGTCGCCCGGGCCAGAAGCTTCAGCCGGGCAGGGGAGATGATTGGCTTAAGTCAGTCGGCCGTCAGCCATAGCGTCAAGGAGCTGGAGCACCAGACAGGCGTCCGGCTACTCGACCGTACCACTCGCGAAGTCGTGCTCACCGAAGCGGGTCAGCAGCTGGCGGGGCGGCTGGAGCGTTTGCTTGATGAGTTGACGATTACCCTGCGTGACGCCGGGCGCGTCGGCCAGCAGATGAGCGGTACCGTCAAGGTCGCCGCCAGTCAGACGATTTCCGCCCACCTTATTCCGCAGTGTATTGCTCACAGCAACCGTCGTTATCCTGATATCGATTTTGTGTTGCACGACCGGCCCCAGCAGTGGGTGCTGGAGAGTATTCGCCATGGGGAAGTGGATTTCGGCATTGTGATTGACCCCGGCCCGGCGGCAGATCTGCAATGTGAAGTGGTCCTCGCGGAACCCTTTTTGCTGCTCTGCCGGGAGGATCATCCTTTTGCCAGCCTGACGGAGGTGCCGTGGCAGGCGCTGCAGGATGAGAGACTGATCCTGCAGGACTATGCCTCCGGCAGCCGTCCGCTGATTGATGCGGCCCTTAGCAGGCTGGCTATCCGGGCGAACATTGTGCAGGAGATTGGTCACCCGGCAACGCTGTTTCCGATGGTAGAATCGGGAATTGGCATCAGCGTTCTGCCGGCGCTGGCGCTGCCGTTACCGCAGGGGAGCCATCTGACGGTGAAGCGGCTGACCCCGGTGATGGAGCGGCAGCTGATGCTGGCATGCCGGAAAAATCGCTCGCTGTCGACCGCCGCTCAGGCGTTATGGGAAATTGTGCGTGAAGAAGGGGCAAACTTAACCGCTGCGAGGGTGGAAGATCCGCTGTATCAGCGCTGACAGGGGGAGTGCTGCGGGGGAACTCGTGGCAGGGCCATGTTCGGCGCATAGCAAAAAGGCGCCTTTAGGGCGCCTTTTTACATTGGTGGGTCGTGCAGGATTCGAACCTGCGACCAATTGATTAAAAGTCAACTGCTCTACCAACTGAGCTAACGACCCGAAGTGGTGGGTGATGACGGGATCGAACCGCCGACCCCCTCCTTGTAAGGGAGGTGCTCTCCCAGCTGAGCTAATCACCCACTTCGGTACTTCACATTTTGACAGAAAATCCAGCTGGCGAGAAAGTGGTGGGTGATGACGGGATCGAACCGCCGACCCCCTCCTTGTAAGGGAGGTGCTCTCCCAGCTGAGCTAATCACCCACTTCTCAATTTTCTGTTCTACACGGCGGAGACTACGTTAAGTAGTGGTGGGTGATGACGGGATCGAACCGCCGACCCCCTCCTTGTAAGGGAGGTGCTCTCCCAGCTGAGCTAATCACCCCCGCTGTGTGGAGTCGCATTATAGGGAGAGTTGAAAATGAGTCAACGCCTTTTCTAAAGAATTCGTTCGTTCGTCGTAAAATTAAACAAAGCGATCGCAAAACCGGCGGCATAGCATGATTTATAAACAAAAATGGCAAACCGTGACGTTCCGACGGGAACAACATTGAGGAATCAGCCCACGGTGTTAGAATATTGACCCATAATTTCCACCGGACATTGCCGGCTATCGGCATCTTTATTAAACGTAAGGCCAATTCATGAAAATCAAAACTCGCTTCGCGCCAAGCCCAACAGGCTATCTGCACGTTGGCGGTGCGCGTACTGCTCTCTATTCCTGGCTTTTTGCTCGTAACCACGGCGGTGAGTTTGTGCTGCGTATTGAAGACACCGATCTCGAACGCTCCACCCCGGAAGCAATTGAAGCCATCATGGATGGCATGAACTGGCTGAATCTGGAATGGGATGAAGGCCCGTATTTCCAGACCAAACGTTTCGATCGTTATAACAACGTGATCGATGAGATGCTGGAAGCCGGCACCGCCTATAAATGCTATTGCTCGAAGGAGCGTCTGGAAGCGCTGCGCGAAGAGCAAATGGCGAACGGTGAGAAGCCGCGTTACGATGGCCGCTGCCGCCATAGCCACGAGCATCATGCTGATGATGAGCCGTGTGTCGTGCGTTTCGCCAACCCGCAGGAAGGATCGGTTATTTTCGACGACCAGATCCGCGGACCGATTGAGTTCAGCAACCAGGAGCTGGACGATCTGATCATTCGCCGTACCGATGGCTCCCCGACCTACAACTTCTGCGTCGTGGTGGATGACTGGGATATGGCGATCACCCACGTGATCCGTGGTGAAGATCATATCAACAACACGCCGCGCCAGATCAACATCCTCAAAGCGCTGAATGCGCCGGTTCCGGTATACGCGCACGTGTCGATGATCAACGGTGATGACGGTAAAAAACTGTCCAAACGTCACGGCGCAGTGAGCGTGATGCAGTATCGTGACGACGGTTATCTGCCGGAAGCGCTGCTTAACTATCTGGTACGTCTGGGCTGGTCCCATGGCGATCAGGAGATCTTCACCCGTGAAGAGATGATCGAGTTCTTCTCGCTGGGCGCAGTCAGCAAATCTGCGAGTGCGTTCAATACCGACAAACTGCTGTGGCTGAACCATCACTACATCAATACGCTGCCGGCGGAATACGTGGCGACGCATCTGCAGTGGCACATCGAGCAGGAAAATATCGATACCCGTAATGGCCCACAGCTGGCCGAGCTGGTGAAACTGCTGGGCGAGCGTTGCAAAACGCTGAAAGAGATTGCTCAGAGCTGCCGCTACTTCTATGAAGAGTTCGCTGAGTTCGACGCCGATGCGGCGAAGAAACATCTGCGTCCGGTGGCGCGTCAGCCGCTGGAAGTGGTTCGCGACAAGCTGGCGGCGATCGGCGACTGGACAGCGGAGAACGTCCACCATGCAATTCAGGCAACCGCTGATGAGCTGGAAGTCGGCATGGGTAAAGTCGGCATGCCGCTGCGCGTGGCGGTTACCGGGGCAGGGCAGTCTCCTGCGCTTGACGTCACCGTCCACGCTATCGGTAAATCCCGTAGCGTTGAGCGTATCAACAAAGCGCTGGCTTTTATCGCTGAACGTGAAGGTCAGGCGTCCTGATTGGGACGTGGATGAAACAACGGCAGGGTTACCCCTGCCGTTTTTTTGTCTGTTACACCGGGCTGGCGATGCCGAGGCGGGCAAGAAAGCCGCTAATCCCTTCCCGGGCCAGCAGATCGCGAAGCTGCAGCTGTTCGGCCGGGGTCATCAGTTGCAGGGTTTCCGTGATTTGCCGCCAGACCACGTCAGCCTCATTGACCAGATACGCGCCAGGCGATTCCGCCAAATGATTGTCGGTAAACAGATGGCGCCTGGCAGGCGCATTGGTCAGAAATTCGAGCACCGGTTTGTCGATGACCACCAGTCGCGCGCGTCCTCCTTTGACGCCGGGTATCGCTTCCGTGCGCCATTTTTGCTGGCGAACCCAGCGATTGATCGTTTGTCTGGCTAGTCCCAGGCAGTCGGCGAGCTCTGCGGGTGTCATTTTATCTTTCAGTTTCATCATGGTTTACCGATCGCGGAGCCCTAACCGAAGCAGTAACCCGGTGATCCCTTCGCGTAGCAACAGTGACATAAGCTGCTTCTGCTCGCTGGGAGTGAGCTCTTTGCTAAGGGTCAGCAGCAGCGATTCCAGATCGCTG
This sequence comes from Klebsiella sp. H-Nf2, assembly GCF_002806645.1. Taxonomy (NCBI): domain Bacteria; kingdom Pseudomonadati; phylum Pseudomonadota; class Gammaproteobacteria; order Enterobacterales; family Enterobacteriaceae; genus Klebsiella; species Klebsiella sp. H-Nf2. The sequence goes on along the minus strand of NZ_PIBL01000004.1, from coordinate 172,696 downwards.
TCATGGGTAGAATAGGCGCCCGGTGTCTCTGCCACGCGCTGAGCGCTGCGGATAAACTCCCTGACTTGCTCATTGACATGGACCAGCCGCGCTTTGCCACCCTGGACGCCAGGCCGCGGAGAGGTTTGCCATCCTTCTTTCCGCACCCACTTATTGATGGTTTGCCGGCTGTAGCCGGTCAGATGGGCGATTTCTTCAGGTGTCATTCGTTCCTTGAGCATACTATTTCCTGAGTAAATGTATGGGAATTAGCTGCCCATGTTATAGCATCCTTTTACGTGAAAAAGTGACCTGTTTAACTTCTGGCTGCGATAAGGCTCGCAATGTCAGCGAGTTGCCTGCTTTTTCAGCGATTGAATAGCGAAGGATAATTTTGCCGTTGACACCTGAGCGAGGAATTCATATTATGCCGCCCGTCAACACGACACGCTTTACGTTACGGGGCTATAGCTCAGCTGGGAGAGCGCTTGCATGGCATGCAAGAGGTCAGCGGTTCGATCCCGCTTAGCTCCACCAAATTCTGCACCCAGCAGATTTGGTTCGTAAAGAGGTCCTGTGGGGCTATAGCTCAGCTGGGAGAGCGCTTGCATGGCATGCAAGAGGTCAGCGGTTCGATCCCGCTTAGCTCCACCAAAATTCAGAACCCTCGCCTCGGCGGGGGTTTTTGCTTTTAGCTGTTTTCTTGTAAAGCACTTTCTGGTTAAGTCAGTTAATCTCCAGCTATTAAAATCGAAAGTAATTTCAGACTTTTTCCTGATAATTCACCTTGCCTGCCCTAAATAAGCAACATAACATTTCCCCATTAAACGTAATGCGGTTGCCGGAGTTTTAATTAACAATAATGCTTGATAAAATTAACATTAATATCAAAAAAACTCTGCTGGCCTTTATCATCTGTTTAGCTGCCATTCCACTGGCCCGTTTTATTTCACCGCAAACGGTTATTGAGGGCAATTCTATTTATATTGCCTGGCTGCCAATCAGTGTGATGTTTTCCGTTATTTTTATTTTTGGCCGCTATGCGATTGCACCATTAATTCTCGCATTTGCTATCACCAATAGCTTTCTCATTGAATTAACGCTACCGCAGGCGCTTATTCTGCTCTTTTGTCAGCTGTTTGCTGTGTTTGTCTCCTGCGCTGTTTTACGCCTGATGGTGGGCAAGCGCTGGCGCTGTGGTCCCACGGCGAAACATATGGGGGCACGGATCTTCTGGGGCGGCTTCTTCGCGCCGGTGCTGCTGAAAATCACCATGTACCTCGCCGGGCAATATTTTGCGTTTCCATTATCTATTACCAGTTACTTTGGTAGTATGCCGTTGATTTATACCGTAATAGATATCCAAAGTTTAATCAGCGCGGCATTAATTTTTACGACGTTTCTTTATTATCCAATGCGGATGGTTATCAATCCGCGCTATGCTCGCCGCTTTTGGCGACAGGAATGTTTACCGTGGCTGGCACCCAAACATCGTTCCTTTACCCTATATTGGTTTATCTCGCTGGCAGTGTTATTAACGTTACTGTGCGCGCCGTATCAGTCTGAATTTATTGCCGGTTATTTAGTTCCGGTCATTTTTATTGTCTATTTCATCGGGATTAGCCGGATTGGTCATGCATTGCTGCGTATTTCATGGTCTGTCTCGGCCTTTTTGCTGGTGGTATATAATAAAAACTTTCTCCAGGGTGTCCAGAGCGAGTATTCATTATCCTTTGTGCTGTCGGTCCTGATCTCCTTCACTATCTGTTTGTTTTATATGGCCGACATCTATGCGCGCAGCGACCGTAATAAACGCCGCTGGCGTAGCCAGGCAGAGGAGGATCCGCTGACGGGTTTACCTAACCTTCGTGCACTGGTGAGTCATTTGCAGAGCGGTCCTCTGCAGGCTATCTGCAGCTTGCGTATCGATAATCTCGATTTTCTTAGCCGGCATTATGGTCTGATGATGGGTGTGGACTGTAAACGGCAAATCATCCGGGCGCTGCAGCCGCTGTTGGGGGCAACGGATAAAGTCTTCCAGGTGCCCGGCAGCGAATTGATCCTCGTACTCGACGGACCGGACCCTGCTGCGCGGCTGAACCATATGGTCGCGATCCTCAACCATAAAAAGTTCAGCTGGCATAATCAGCCGCTGGATCTGGAGTTTGGCGCGGCATGGAGCCGTGACGACGGCCAGGGTGAGACGTTGCACCAGATGCTGGGTCAGCTCAGCTGGCTTTCCGAACAGGCGGGCAGTGAACGTCGGGTGCTGGCGCTGGATGAGGAGCAGGAACTGGTGGTGGATCAAACCACCGAGCAGGTACGCCTCCTGATGCGCGTCAAGCAGGTTCTCAAAGAGCGAGCGCTGGTGCTCTATGCGCAACCGATTCAAAATGCGGAGGGGGAGGGCTATCATGAAATCCTCACGCGCATGCGCTGTGGCGATAGCGTCATTATGCCGGATCAGTTTATCCCGCTGATTGTGCAGTTTAACCTCAGCCAGCGTTTTGACATGCTGGTGCTGGAGACCCTGTTCAGTGCGCTCCATCTGCATCCTGGCCAGCGATTCTCGGTTAACCTGCTGCCTTCAACCCTGATGCAAAAGGACAGCGCAGCGCAGATTATCGCGCTGTTTCAACGCTATCGCATTTCGCCAGATCTTATCACCATTGAGGTGACCGAAGAGCAGGCCTTCTCCAATGCCGACACCAGCCAGCAAAATCTCGAAGCGCTGCGCGCGTTTGGCTGCGCTATCGCCATTGATGACTTTGGCACCGGTTATGCGAACTATGAACGACTGAAGCATCTGCAGGCCGATATCATTAAGATTGACGGCTGCTTCGTCCGCGACATTCTGACGGACCCGCTGGATGCTATCATGGTGAAATCAATTGTCGAGATGGCGCGGGCGAAACAGATGAGCGTGGTGGCGGAATACGTCGAAAGCGAACCGCAAAAAGCGCGCTTGCTGGAACTGGGCGTGAATTATCTGCAGGGTTACCTGGTTGGTAAGCCTCAGCCGTTGGGCGAATGACGGGTAAAAAAAAGCCGGGCATTGCCCGGCTCAGATGACTGGCGCCTGTTACAGAACCAGTGCCGCAATCGAGGCGGACAGCACGCTAACCAGCGTGGAGCCGTAGACCAGCTTCAGACCGAAGCGAGAAACCACGTTGCCCTGTTCTTCGTTCAAACCTTTGATCGCCCCGGCGATGATGCCGATAGACGAGAAGTTGGCGAAGGAGACCAGGAAGATAGAGATAATGCCTTCCGCGCGCGGAGAGAGCGTCGAGGCGATTTTCTGCAGATCCATCATGGCGACGAATTCGTTGGAGACCAGTTTGGTGGCCATAATACTGCCCACTTGCAGCGCTTCGCTTGCCGGCACACCCATTACCCAGGCAACCGGGTAGAAGATATAGCCGAGGATCCCCTGGAAGGAGATGCTGTAGCCGAACCAGCCGGTCACGGTGGCGAACAGGGCATTCAGCGCCGAGATCAACGCGATGAAGCCGATCAGCATCGCCGCCACAATAATCGCGACTTTAAAGCCTGCCAGAATGTACTCGCCCAGCATTTCGAAGAAGCTCTGACCTTCGTGCAGATTCGACATCTGCAGATTTTCTTCGCTCTCTTCCACACGGTACGGGTTAATCAATGACAGAACGATAAAGGTGCTGAACATGTTGAGCACCAGCGCCGCGACGACATACTTCGGCTGCAGCATGGTCATGTACGCGCCTACGATGGACATCGACACGGTGGACATCGCCGTCGCCGCCATGGTGTACATGCGGTTGCGCGACATTTTGCCGAGAATATCTTTATAGGCGATAAAGTTTTCCGACTGACCGAGGATCAGCGAGCTCACGGCGTTGAAGGACTCCAGCTTGCCCATACCGTTGATTTTCGACAGGACGGTACCAATGGCGCGGATGACAATCGGCAGGATACGAATATGCTGCAAAATACCGATCAACGCGGAAATGAAGACGATAGGGCACAGAACCTTAAGGAAGAAGAAGGCTAGACCTTTATCGTTCATGCTGCCGAACACGAAGTTTGTCCCTTCGTTGGCAAATCCGAGAAGTTTTTCAAACATCTCAGAGAAGCCTTTCACAAAACCCAGACCAATATCGGAGTTCAGGAAGAACCAGGCCAGCAGGACTTCGATGACAAGCAGTTGAACAACATAACGAATACGGATCTTTTTACGGTCGTGACTGACCAACAGGGCCAGTATAGCCACCACAACGATCGCGAGGACAAAATGCAAGACGCGGTCCATAGTTGCTCCAAATATGAGGCAGGTTAAATTTCCGTGCACATTCTATGCAACGGCTTTAAAGAAAACGAGATCAATTGCACACTATTGCAAGGAACTGTGACCAATGGCAAAAATAGTGATCAAACATCCACTTTTGTTATGTTACGTAAAGGTTTTAAAAGTTGCATTCTTGTACTACTCTTAGTACTGGGCACGCTCGCGTGTTCTAACGCCCGTTTTTCATTTCCGGCCAGCTATTGTTCCCGCCTATCACAGCAATCATTATCTCCATTTTAAATGAACTTGATAATCATTCGCATTTTGATAGCATGAAACATAGCAAAGGCTATATTTCCAGAGGCAGAAGATGACTAGCAGTCGCGTTGAGAATAGCAGTAGTCGCGCCGCGCGCAAGGTGAAGCTCGCCCTCATGGGGCCCGCTTTCGTCGCTGCCATTGGCTATATCGATCCCGGTAATTTCGCCACTAATATTCAGGCTGGCGCCAGCTTTGGCTATCAGCTGCTGTGGGTCGTGGTATGGGCCAACCTGATGGCGATGCTGATCCAGGTGCTCTCTGCCAAACTGGGCATTGCCACCGGCAAAAATCTGGCCGAGCAGATCCGTGACCATTACCCGCGCCCGGTGGTGTGGTTCTATTGGGTGCAGGCGGAAATCATTGCGATGGCCACCGACCTGGCTGAATTTATCGGCGCCGCGATTGGCTTTAAGCTGGTACTGGGCGTGTCGCTTCTGCAGGGGGCGGTGCTGACCGGGGTGGCGACCTTCCTTATCCTGATGCTGCAGCGGCGCGGGCAAAAACCGCTGGAGAAGGTGATTGGCGGGCTGCTGCTGTTTGTCGCCGTGGCCTATGTCGTGGAGTTGATCTTTTCTCAGCCCGCGCTGGCCCCCCTGACAAAAGGGCTGGTGATCCCTACGCTGCCCAGCGGCGAGGCGGTATTCTTAGCCGCCGGGGTGCTGGGGGCGACCATTATGCCGCACGTGATCTACTTACATTCCTCGCTTACCCAGCATCTGCACGGCGGTACGCGGAAAGAACGCTATAACGCGACCCGCTGGGATGTGGCGATTGCCATGACCATTGCCGGGTTCGTCAACCTGGCGATGATGGCGACCGCCGCGGCGGCATTCCATTTCAACGGCCATACCGGCGTCGCCGATCTCGATCAGGCATACAGAACGCTGGAGCCACTGTTGAGCCACGCGGCGGCGACCATCTTTGGTCTCAGCCTGGTCGCAGCCGGTTTGTCGTCGACGGTAGTGGGTACCCTGGCAGGGCAGGTCGTCATGCAGGGGTTTATCCGCTTTCATATCCCGCTGTGGTTTCGTCGGGCGGTCACCATGCTGCCGTCGTTTGTGGTGATCCTGCTGGGGCTGGATCCTACGCGTATCCTGGTGATGAGTCAGGTGCTGCTGAGTTTTGGTATTGCGCTTGCCCTGGTGCCGCTGCTGATATTCACCAACGATGCGAAACTCATGGGGGATTTGGTGAACACTCGCTGGGTGAGAGGCACTGGCTGGGCAATTGTCGCTATTGTCGTGAGCCTGAACGGCTGGTTAATCGTGGGATCGTTGCTCGGCGTGGCGTAGTTCATTACTCGTGCTGGATAACATTAAGGGGAGCCAATGGGCTCCCCTTTAAGTCTGCTAGTGATGGCCATGTCCATGTCCATGCCCACGTCCGCCCGGGCCTCGTCCCCAGCCGCCACGGCGGTCGTCGCGGTCGCTCCAGCCAGCACGATAGCCGCGCTCCCAGGCTTTATCTTTGCCCTTGTCCCAGCCGCGGTGCCAGCCGTTGTCATGACGATGCCAACGGTTATCACGCCATTCATAGTGACGACGCCAGTAATCACGGTCGCGCCAGCCGCCACCGTCCCAGTAGTTACCGTAATTGTCACGATCGCCAATTTGTAATTTTATCGATGGCAGCAGGGTGATTTCACCAGCGTTAGCAACTAGTGGCGCTGCGGCCAGCAGTACTGCTGCCAGAATCAGTGACCTGAACATACTCTTCTCCTTCACGATCGGGGCCGTAAGCGGCCTGTTAACCTGATATTACGGGCCGGTAAAGACCCGCCGCATCGGACGAACTCCGAAAGCGCCGAAAAGAGCACTTTTTGCTAAAGTAACATTTGCTTTACAGCGCAAGGATGGCATCGATGGCCGCGCATTCCTCGGCACTGAAGTGACGATTCTGCAGCATCCCGACAGCATCATCCAGCTGCGTGGTTTTGCTGGCGCCGATCAGCACGGAGGTCACTTTCTCCTTGCGCAGTACCCAGGCCAGCGCCATCTGCGACAGCTTCTGCCCGCGCTCTTCCGCCATCGTATTTAGCTGACGAATTTTTTCTAATCGGGCGGCGGTCAGTTGCTCCGGCTGCAGAAAACGACTGCTGCTGGCGGCGCGAGAGTCGGCCGGGATACCGTTCAGATAGCGATCGGTAAGCTGTCCGCCGGCCAGCGGTGAAAACGCTATACTTCCCACCCCTTCCGTCTGCAGAAAATCCAGCAACCCCTCTTCCGCACTGCGTTCGAACATCGAGTAACGGGGCTGGTGAATGATGCAGGGCGTACCGAGGTCGTTAAGGATCTTCACCGCTTCCTGCGCCTGGGCCAGCGGATAGTTGGAGATCCCGACGTAAAGCGCTTTCCCCTGGCGTACAAGGTGATCGAGCGCACGCATCGTTTCCGTCAGGGGGGTCTGTGGGTCCGGACGGTGATGATAAAAAATATCGACATACTCCAGCCCCATGCGTTGCAGGCTCTGGTTAAGACTGGCCACCAGATATTTACGTGAACCCCAGTCGCCGTAAGGGCCGTCCCACATGGTGTAGCCCGCTTTGGTAGAGATAATCAACTCATCGCGATAGGGCAGGAGCGCCTCTTTCAGAATGCGGCCAAAATTGCTCTCTGCTGAACCCGGCGGCGGCCCATAGTTGTTGGCCAGGTCAAAATGAGTGATGCCAAGGTCAAACGCGTGCAGGAGCATCTGCCGGCTGGTCTCCACCCGCGTTTCGTCGCCAAAGTTGTGCCACAGGCCGAGAGAAATCGCCGGGAGCTGAAGGCCGCTGCGACCGCAGCGACGATATTCCATCGTTTGATATCGCGTGGTGCTTGCCTGGTAAACCATTCTTCCTCCGCAGATAAAACAGGGTGTGTATACGTTTACACTAATCAATGTTCTGCATGGAGTACACTGCTTTTTGGGCGTAACTATTGCTTTACACCGGCTTTATCGTCCCCCTTCTGGACAGGCGGATCGCTTATTCAATACTCAAATTACACCTGCACCAAAATGAGGATAATGGACATGCAACCGACCTACACTATTGGGGATTATCTGCTGGATCGCCTCGTCGACTGCGGTATTGACCGCTTGTTCGGCGTGCCGGGAGATTACAACTTACAGTTTCTCGATCGCGTCATCGCGCACAGCGCATTAGGCTGGGTCGGCTGCGCCAACGAGCTGAATGCGGCCTATGCCGCTGACGGATATGCGCGCATCAAAGGGGCCGGTGCGCTGCTGACCACCTACGGCGTCGGCGAACTGAGCGCGCTAAACGGCATTGCGGGTAGCTATGCGGAACATATTCCGGTATTGCATATCGTCGGCGCGCCCTCTACCGGCGCCCAGCAGCGCGGCGAACTGTTGCACCATACCCTGGGCGATGGGGATTTTCGCCATTTCGCCCGCATGAGCGAGCAGATCACCTGCAGCCAGGCGCTGCTGACCGCCGGCAATGCCTGCCATGAAATCGACCGTGTCCTGCGCGACATGCTGACGCATCATCGGCCGGGCTATCTGATGCTGCCGGCCGATGTCGCCAGAGCGGCAGCGATTGCCCCGGCCCAGCGCTTGCTGGTGGAGGCCGCTACGGCGGATGAAAACCAGCTCGCGGGGTTCCGCGATCATGCCAGCCGCCTGCTGCGGGGCAGCCGACGCATTTCTCTGCTGGCTGATTTCCTGGCGCAACGCTATGGCCTGCAGAACACGCTCCGGGAGTGGGTGGCGAAAACCCCCATCTCCCATGCCACCATGCTAATGGGAAAGGGGCTGTTTGATGAGCAGCAGCGCGGGTTTGTCGGGACCTACAGCGGGATCGCCAGCGCCCCACAGACCCGGGAGGCGATTGAAAACGCCGACACCATCATCTGCATTGGCACGCGCTTCACCGACACTATCACCGCGGGATTCACCCAGCATCTGGCGCGGGAGAAGACCATAGAGATCCAGCCCTTCGCCGTCAGGGTGGGCGACCACTGGTTCAGCGGCGTGCCGATGGATCAAGCTCTGGCTGCATTAATGACGCTTTCCGCCCCGCTGGCGGCGGAGTGGGCGGCGCCTCAGGTCGTGGCGCCGGAAGTGGAAGAGGAGGCCGAAGGTGAGTTAACCCAGAAGAATTTCTGGTCGACGGTGCAGGATGCGCTGCGCCCCGGCGATATTATCCTCGCCGATCAGGGGACGGCGGCGTTTGGCATCGCGGCGCTGAAGCTTCCCTCTGAGGCATCGCTGATCGTTCAGCCGCTGTGGGGGTCGATTGGTTTTACCCTCCCGGCCGCCTATGGCGCGCAAACCGCGGCGGCAGAGCGGCGGGTGGTGCTGATCGTCGGCGATGGCGCCGCCCAACTCACGATTCAGGAGATGGGCTCTATGCTTCGCGATAAGCAAAAACCGCTTATTCTGTTGCTGAATAACGAAGGGTATACCGTGGAGCGGGCGATTCATGGCCCTGAGCAGCGCTACAATGACATCGCCCTGTGGGACTGGCAGCGACTGCCGGAAGCCTTCGCCCCGGACGTTGTTTCTCGCTGCTGGCGGGTCACGCACACGGCTGAGCTACGGGAAGCGATGGCGGAAAGCATCACCTCCGATACCCTTACCCTGGTCGAAGTGATGCTACCGAAAATGGATATCCCCGATTTCCTGCGTGCGGTGACGCAGGCGCTGGAGGAACGAAACAGCCGCGTTTAGTCGGTATGGCGTTTGGCAATCATCAACGGCCTCCCGGCCAGCAGCAGCCAGGCCGGGAGCATCACAATGCACAGCAGCGGTAGCAGCGTCGTATCCGGGACCACCACGGCGGCCATAAACAGGCTAAGCCAGCCGTCGCGGGTGACGACCAGCACCATGCCGAGGATCGCGCAGGAGACGGTGATCGCCGCTGGTACAGCGTCCACGTGGGCATGCAGCATCAGCCCCAGCGCCACCCCGACGAAGACCGCCGGGAAAATCCGCCCACCACGGAAACCGCTGGCGGAGGCGAGCACCAGGGCAGCCAGTTTGACCAGCGCGATGAGCAGAAAATCCGCGGCGGTTAGCGTCTGGCTGAAAGCCAGCTGCTGCATCTCATCCAGCCCCTTAAACAGCGTTAAGGGCCCGCCAATAGTCCCCAGGATCCCCAGCAGCAGCCCGCCGATGCCCAGCGTCAGGATGGGATTTTTCAGGCGATGCATCAGGGCGTGCAGGCGCGGCAGACACCAGACGGCCACCATGCCGACGGCGATAGCAATCAGAGCGACGATCATGCCGCTGATGATATCGACGAAGTGCATCTGGCCATAATGGGGGATCGGCAGCGTGAAATGCGGGTGGAAAAACAGCCCGGTCGTCAGCGCGCCCGCGGCGGCGGCAAGCAGCGGCGCAAAAAGGCGATCCCACAGCGGCGACTCGTTGCTGCTGTTGAGGGTTTGCGAAAAAATCAGCGCGGCGGCCACCGGGGTGCCGAAGAGGGCGCCAATAGTGCCTGAGGCCGCTAGGATGGTCCAGTCCAGCGAGCTGACGCGCGGAAACAGCCGTGAACCGACGGCGACGGCCAGCGCAATATTCACCACCATAATCGGATGCTCCGGGCCGAGACTGACGCCGCCGGCAAGGCCGAGGATCAGCGCGGCCAGCAGCCCGGGCAGCGCGCCGGTGGCAATGGGGGCGCCAATGAGCGATTCGGTGGCCGGATCCGGCCCGGCGTGTCCCGGGCTGTAGCGGACGACCAGGCCCACGGCGATCCCTGTCGCCGTGAGCATGGCGATAATCCATAGCTGGCTGTCAGCGCTCATCCCCAACTGGGTGGGCAGATTGCTCCACAGCACGCGCTGTAGCAGCGCGGCAACCTTCATCGCGCCGATCAGGATCAGACTGCAGGCGATACCTATCAGGATGGCCGGCACCGACAGGATCAGCATTGTTCTGGCGCGAGGATGGAGCATGAAAATGTCCTTGTCAAAGTTCTGAAGCACTACTTTGCCTTCGTCGGTAGGGGCCGTCGATGCAAATGGTGCTGAAACGATAAAGTTAAGGCGGCGTCTGATATCCGAGGCGTCGTTTACAGACTACCTTGCATAGATTACAAACTAAATGTGACCTGTGTCGCTAAACAAGGGGCGTCTGCGCGTTGGACGTTGTTGTTAAGCCGCCATGAATTTACAGTGTGCCAAAAGAATTATTTTGACTTTAGCGGAGCCGTAACGGAATGACAAAATTTGCTTTAGTAGGAGATGTCGGGGGGACCAACGCCCGCCTGGCGCTATGTGATCTGGCGAGCGGAGAGATCTCTCGTGCTAAGACCTATTCCGGGCTCGATTATTCCAGTCTGGAGGCGGTGGTGCGCGTCTATCTGGAGGAGCACCAGGTGACCGTCAACGAAGGCTGTATCGCCATTGCCTGCCCGATCACCGGCGACTGGGTAGCGATGACCAACCATACCTGGGCATTCTCCATCGCTGAAATGAAGCGCAACCTTGGCTTTGCCCATCTGGAGATAATTAACGATTTTACCGCCGTTTCCATGGCCATCCCGATGCTGAAAGCCGAGCACCTCATCCAGTTTGGCGGCAGCGCTCCGGTAGCGGGCAAACCGATCGCCGTTTATGGCGCCGGAACCGGGCTTGGCGTGGCGCATCTGGTGCACGTTGACAAGCGCTGGGTCAGCCTGCCGGGCGAAGGCGGTCATGTCGATTTTGCGCCGAACAGCGAAGAAGAGGGGATTATTCTGGAAGAGCTGCGCGCCGAGCTGGGGCATGTTTCCGCAGAACGCGTGCTCTCGGGTCCCGGACTGGTCAATTTGTACCGCGCGATTGTGAAATCTGATGGCCGCCTGCCGGAAAACCTGCAGCCGCGCGAGGTCACCGAGCGAGCGCTGGCGGACAGTTGTACCGACTGTCGCCGGGCGCTATCGCTGTTCTGCGTCATTATGGGCCGCTTCGGCGGAAACCTGGCGCTGACTCTCGGGACCTTTGGTGGCGTGTATATCGCCGGGGGCATCGTGCCGCGCTTCCTGGAGTTCTTTAAAGCCTCCGGCTTCCGCGGCGGTTTTGAAGACAAAGGCCGTTTCAAAGCTTATGTTCAGGATATTCCGGTTTACCTGATCGTGCATGAAAACCCGGGCCTGCTGGGCTCCGGTGCGCATCTGCGTCAGACGCTGGGCCAGGTGTTATAAGCGCATCCCTCCCGGGCTGCCGTCGTAGCCCGGATGGCGGGACTTCCCGCCTCTACAGATTCATCAGCTGGCGAAACTCTTTCACTTTACTGCGGCTCACCGGCACCTGAAATTCAAGGTCGCGCAGGCGCAGCACATAGGTATTGTTAAACCACGGCTCAATTTCGCGGATCTTGCTGAGATTCACGCAGTACGAGCGGTGGCAGCGAAAGAAATGTGCGGTGGGCAGTTTGCTGCAGAATTCGGTGATGTTCATCGGCATGACGAATGACTCCCGGCGGGTATAGACGAAAGTCATCTTTTCATGCGCCTCAGCATAATAAATATCATGGATGCTGGTGACGATTATTCGTTCATCTTTTATCAGATTGATGGTGTCGTTTTCTCGTGGCGCCGCGCTGGTCGCTCCCGCAGCGACGTTATTTTGCTGCTGCCAGGCGGCGGTTAGCTTTTGTAGCATATTGATGATGCGTGACTCCTGGTAGGGCTTCAGGATGTAGTCAAACGCCTCCAGCTCAAAGGCTTCCACGGCGTGCTCTTTCCACGCGGTGATAAAGACGATAAAAGGCTTATGGGCAAACTGGCTGATGTTTTGCGCCAGCAAAACCCCGTCCAGCGACGGAATATTGATATCGAGAAAAATGGCATCGACCTTGTTGTGCTGGAGAAATTTCAGCACGTCCAGGCCGTCGTCAAAGCTGCCGACGATCTCCATCTGGCTGTGGGTGTTGATAAGCCAGGAGAGCTCCTGCTGAGCCAGAAACTCATCTTCCACAATAATAACTTTCATCTTTTCTCCGCTCATGACAACAGAGACTCCGTCAGCGCCTGCGGCGTGTGGTGATTGGGGACATAAAAGGCGATTTCTGTTCCTGGCGTCAGGGTGCGGATATGCAACCCCTCGCCGTAGAGGAGCTTCACCCGGTGATGAACGTTAAGCAGACCAATTTTATTTCCCGGCATTTCGTCGGCTTCCACGCGAGCGACCACGGCGGGATCGATGCCGTTGCCAGTGTCGCGAACGCTGATGCGAACCCGATTGCCGCACTCGTTAATGCCGATCGTCACCACCCCCTTGCCTTTACAGGGCTGGATACCATGAACGATGGCATTCTCCACCAGCGGCTGGATAAGCAGGCTCGGGATCACGCAGCTGACATCGTCGTCAATATCATAGATGACCGTCAGCTTGTCGCCGAATCGCGCCTGTTCAATGGCGATATAATCTTTGATCTGATACAGCTCTCGTTTGATATCAATCTGCTCATCGTCTTTTAATTCGATGTTATAGCGCAGGTAGCGCGACAGATTAAAAATGAGCTGGCGCGCGGTGTCTGGATTAAGGCGAATCGAGGAGGAGATCGCGTTCAGGGCATTGAATAAAAAATGCGGGTTAATTTTGCTTTGCAGGGCGCGCAGCTCCGCTTTGTTGGCCATCTCGCGCAGCTGTTCGGCGCGGGAGACTTCCAGCTGGGTGGAGATTATTTGCGACAGGCCAATCGCCATCTCCTGCAGCGTCGAAGTGATGCGATGGGCGTGGCAGTAATAAATTTTTAGCGTGCCGGTCACAACCCCTTTTTCCCACAGCGGGATCACCATCAAGGAGTGGATCTCCGGCGTGCGGTGGGCTTCATCATTGTTTTTTATAATGATTTTCCCATAACGAATCGCCTGCCGGGTGGTAGGGCTGATGACATCGTCGTGGTGTTGATAGTTGGCCTCCCCCACGCCCACGTAGGCCAGCACATGCTCGGTATTGGTGATCGCCACCGCGTCAGCGGTAATGTCGCGGCGGATAATCTCGCATACCTGGCGCAGAGAATCGCTGTTAACGTGACGAAACAGCGGCAGGGTTTTGTTAGCGATATCGAGCGCCAGTTTTGCCTGCCGCGCCGCGCTGGCCTCCTTTTCCCCTTCCACGCTCTGCACCAGCAGCACGATAAAACCGATGCAGACGCTGCCGAGGATCATCGGGATACCAATTTTAGAGACGATATCCAGGCCGAGGCTCAGGGAAGGCGCCCAGACCACCACCAGAATCATGGTCAGGGTCTCACACACCATGCCGGCCAGAATGCCGATTTTCCACCGTTGATCGCGGGCCACTTTACGGTTAATCAATCCTGACAGCAGGCCTGCGACAATGCTGGTGATAAAGCAGGGCACGGCGGTGACGCCATCGATATCAATCAGGTAGCGGTGTACGCCGGCAATTACCCCGACAATTGCCCCTACCCACGGACCAAACAGGATCCCGCCAGACATGACGGCGATAATGCGCACATTCACCAGCGAACCTTCCACCGGGACGCCGGACCAGGTGCTGAACAGGGCGAACAGCGAGAAAATGGCGGTTACGGCCAGCAGCTCTTTCGGCGTATGGGCCGACTTATGCAACAGTTCGCGGAACAGGCGCAGGCGAATGAGGAAAAACAGGCAAATAAGCATCAGGGCCGCACGATCATAGACCGCCAGCATCATCGTAAAAATTTCGTGCATGGGTGCGCCGCGTCAGTGGCCAGAAAAGAACATGATAAAAAACCTGACGGCAGAAGACCAGCCGCAGAAATATAATGAGGAAAAGGCATGCTTTTTAAAGGGGATTAATGGGTGAGCACCGCGATAGCCGCAGTCTTGCCTTTTAACGAAAAATATCTGTGATAAGAAAGATATCAATGTGTTATCACACTTATGCAACTCTGAATTATTCCGGCGACGCACAGCCGCATTTACTGCGGTCGATACCCGTTTTTTTCGCCAGAGAATATTTTTCATCATGCCTCTCGACAACATGATTTTTTTCAGGTTATTTTCTAAACGAGCCGCAACAGCGGCAGCGTCGCTCGGACGGTCCGGGCGCTAACGTTAATTAGAGGAACCTATGGCTGAATCCAGTCCTGAACGCCGTTTTACGCGTATCGATCGTCTCCCTCCGTACGTTTTTAATATTACTGCTGAACTGAAAATGGCTGCGCGCCGGCGCGGCGAAGATATTATTGATTTCAGCATGGGCAATCCCGATGGCGCGACGCCGCCGCATATCGTGGAAAAACTTTGCACCGTTGCCCAACGGCCTGACACCCATGGTTATTCTACCTCGCGGGGGATCCCGCGCCTGCGTCGCGCCATTTCACGCTGGTATGAAGAACGCTATAACGTTGACATCGATCCGGAATCGGAAGCGATCGTCACCATTGGTTCGAAAGAGGGGCTGGCACACCTGATGCTGGCGACTCTGGATCATGGCGACACGGTGTTGGTGCCAAACCCCAGCTATCCGATTCACATCTATGGCGCGGTGATTGCCGGGGCGCAGGTGCGCTCGGTGCCGCTGGTGGAAGGGGTGGATTTCTTTAACGAGCTGGAACGTGCCATCCGCGAGAGCTATCCGAAGCCGAAGATGATGATCCTTGGCTTTCCCTCGAATCCGACCGCGCAGTGCGTCGAGCTGGACTTCTTTGAAAAGGTCGTCGCCCTGGCGAAGCAGTATGACATCCTGGTCGTCCACGATCTGGCCTATGCCGATATCGTGTATGACGGCTGGAAAGCGCCCTCCATCATGCAGGTGCCCGGCGCGCGTGATGTCGCCGTCGAGTTCTTTACCCTGTCGAAAAGCTATAACATGGCCGGCTGGCGCATTGGCTTTATGGTCGGCAATAAGACCCTGGTGAATGCCCTCGCTCGCATCAAAAGCTATCACGACTATGGCACGTTCACGCCGCTGCAGGTGGCGGCGATCGCTGCCCTTGAGGGCGATCAGCAGTGCGTGCGTGAAATCGCCGAACAATATAAGCGCCGTCGCGATGTGCTGGTGAAAGGGCTCCACGAAGCTGGTTGGATGGTGGAGTGTCCGAAAGCGTCCATGTACGTCTGGGCGAAAATACCGGAACCTTACGCCGCCATGGGCTCGCTGGAGTTTGCGAAAAAGTTGCTTAATGAAGCGAAGGTCTGCGTCTCGCCGGGGATAGGCTTTGGCGACTATGGCGATACTCACGTCCGTTTCGCGCTGATTGAAAACCGGGACCGTACGCGCCAGGCAATCCGCGGCATCAAGGCGATGTTCCGCGCAGATGGTTTGCTGCCCGCCGCGAGCTAGCGCTTCGGCGAATACGCCATAACAAAAACGGGAGCCAGTGGGCTCCCGTTTTTTTTGACACCGCTGCAGTCTAGATCATCAGGGCAAAAGTACCGGCCCAAACGATGACCATAAAAGAGAGGCCCATAAAGAAGTATTTCACGATTCATCACTCCACGCGCTTATGCGACGTTCAAATGAATTAATTGTTCTGTTTTTCCTGAGCTGTCGCGGGTGAAAAATCACGCTGCGGCAGCTCGCAATTCTGTGCGCTTTGTGCTCCAGATGGCGCTAATGTACGCCTAAAAAATGAGGGAAACAAGGGGCATTTTTTTATTAATTTTTAGTTACTTACGAGTGTCGTGATTCGGCGACACATTAATTTCACTCGGTAATAAATTTCACGCCAGCGACGCTGTCAAAACGGATTTTGGCGATGGGCAAAATGGAGGACGGCCAGCGAGGGCGCGCGCAAATTCTTTGCCACGCGCCGCCGCCGATTTAATGCTGGTCAGAGGCGCGCAGCCGCCACTCGGCCGGGTAGTGAGCCGGGATAAAGCGCAGTGTGAGCGCCATGAGTAGCAGGACGCAGAGCGCATGCCAGGACCAGTCAAGCGTGTAGTTCCCGCTCAGGCTACGCAACAGGCCGGAAAGCCAGGGGGAGAGGCCTGCGATGATAAATCCGATACCCTGCATAAACGCCACCAGCCGGCCGGCTACCGCCGGTTGTCCGGCGTGATCCAGCGCCAGCACCAGGCACAGGGGAAAGGCGCCACCCAGACCCACTCCGCAGGCGATGGCCCACAGCGCTGGGACGTGCTGCGGCAGCCAGATGAAGCCGCAGAAGCCAATGAGCTGTAGCGCCAGAGCGAACAGCAGAAGCTGGCGTCGATCATCCTGACGAGCCAGTGTTGGCAGGAGTAGCGCCCCCGCGGTTTGCCCAACGGTCAGCAGCGCCAGCAGCGAGCCGCTGTACTGGGCGCTGTCGCCAAGCTGGATATAGTAGGGCGGCAGCCAGGCGATCAGACTGGCGTAGCCGGCATTCATCAGTCCGAAATAGAGTCCCAGCGTCCAGGCGCGACGCTGGCCAATAATCGCGCCCCGGGGGGAAGCGCTGGTCTGATGTGGTGCGCGGGGCAATTGCCGGCAAATCGCCAGCCAGCCGAGCAGAGCCAGTAGCGCAGGGAGCGCCCACCAGGCCAGTGCCTGGTGCCAGGCCGCACTGTGCGACGCCAGCCATGGCGTGAACGCGGCGCCTAACCCGCCGCCGCCCATCAGCGCCGCCGACCATAGTCCCATCACCAGCGGCGTACGCCGGGCGAATAGGCGCTTAATCACCGCCGGGATGGTGGCCTGGATAATACCGATGCCAATTCCCCCCGCAAGGGCGCTGCTGAGCAGCAAGCCGCTATGTGGGGCGATTTCCCGCAGCAGGGCGCCCGCCGCGATAATCAGCAGGCTCAATGCAATGCTGCGGTTTTGACCAACAGTGCGATCGACCCAGCCAGCGGCCAGCGCCAGCACGCCCATCGCGATGACCGGCAGGGCGGTGAGAAGCGCGGCCAGGGTATAGCTCATCCCGCTGGCGGCGCGGATGTCAGGCAGCAAGGGGCCTATCGAGGTGAGCAGCGGACGCATGTTTATCCCGATGAGTACCAGGACACACAGCATTAGATTCTGTCGCTGCATGGGCTTCATGGTTGCTGTTCCGCCCAGCGCTGATAAAGTGCCGGCCCCTCCGGCTGCGGGCAGTGGTGGATCGGCAGCGTCTGCCGGGACAGCGGCTGCTGCAGCTGCTGATAAATCGCGGCGGTCGAGAGTTGAAAGGGTTCGCCATCCTGATTACTGTTGGCGAAAAATACTTCCCGCACGCCGGTTAGATAGAGTGCGCTCAGGCACATAGGACAAGGTTGCCCGCTGGCATAGATGACGCATTCGCGCAGCACCGCGCTTCCCTGTCTGGCGGCAAGATCGCGAACGGCGTTCAGTTCGGCATGCGCCGTTGGGTCACCGTTCAGATGAAAAGTATTGACGCCTTCGGCGACAATCTCATCATGCCGCACCAGTACGGCGCCGAAGGGGCGGCCACCGTCAGCGATGTTTTGGTTTGCCAGCGCTAATGCGCGCTGGAGATAGCGATCGTGAGCGGACATAGTCACTCCTGCACAAGATGATGTTGATGGTGAAAAACGCAGAGGATGGTAGCCAGAGGGTACGTATCTTATTTCATAAGTTAAAAGACTTATTTATGATGAACCCAATTCGAATTGCTTATAGGTAAGCAGATGCTCCTGCGCCATCTTTCCTACTTTATCGCCGTGGCAGAACATCGTGGATTTACCCGCGCCGCCGCGGCGCTCCATGTCTCCCAGCCTGCGCTGTCACAGCAGATCCGCCAGCTGGAAGCGATGCTGGAGGTTCAGCTCTTCGACCGCTCTGGTCGTTATACCCGCCTGACCGATGCCGGAGAGATCTGGCTGGAGTATGCCCGCCGCGCGTTACGCGATCTTGAGGAGGGGCGGCGCGCCCTGCACGACACAGAAGATCTGCAGCGTGGTAAACTCCGCATCGCCATGACGCCGACCTTTACCACTTACATGCTGGGGCCGCTGGTGGAGGCGTACTATCGACGCTACCCCGGAGTGAAATTGCTTATCCAGGAGATGAACCAGGAGCGGATGGAAACGATGCTCCTGGAGGATGAACTGGATGTGGGAATTGCTTTTGACGAGAGCCTCTCGCGGGATATTGTGGTTCAGCCGCTGCTGACGGAAACCCTCGCGCTGGTGGTGAGCCGCGCGCATCCGCTGGCTCAGGAGAGCCACCTGCAGCTGCAGGCTCTTGACGCACAGCCGCTGATTTTACTGAGCAGCGAGTTTGCCACCCGGGAACAAATCGACCGCTATTGTCGCCGTCATCGGCTCGAACCTGACGTGCGGATGGAGGCGAATTCGATCGGCGCCGTGCTAACGGTTATTCGCGGCACGCCGCTCGCGACGCTACTGCCGGCGGCGATCGCCGGACAGTATGATGACCTCGTGGCTATTGAGCTTAAACCCGCGCTGCTGCAGCGAACGGCCTGTTTGCTCCAGCGCCAGGGGGCGTGGCAGAGCGCTGCGGCGCGCGAATTCATCGCGCTGGCGCGGGAGATCGCGGTAACGCTTGAGCTGGAAAACCGCCAGGCCCCTGTATGAGGACCTGCGTCACTTGCCGGCGAGCCTGGACTAACGATCGGCTTCGCTGAGGATATCGGCCTCATTGGGCAGGGTATTCTCCCGGAGCATGCCCTCTTCTTTGAGCCTTTCCAGTACGTGATGAAAGAGCTGGGTCTTATCTGGCTCGGCCATATTCTGCAACTTCTCATTAAATACGGTATGAGACTGAATAAGATAATGGATAAATTCCAGCAATACCTCATTTTGCGGCAGGACGGTTAATTCCTGATGGATGTAACTGGTTTGTTCCAGCAGCGAATTTTTTGTCACGTCCATAGGCCGGGCGCTAATACTGTGAGCGTATATTTTCTCAATGACCTGGCTGGTGATATAGATGCGGTTCAATGATATAGCAGTGTATTCGTCTTCATCCGGAATGAAATGACAATAGACAAACGGTTTGTCGGGCAGCATCATGCTGAGTCTGTTTTCGTAAAGAATATCATCAGGCGCCTCCAGTAGCGCCATTAAATTCCGACAATGTGGGTGCCAAAGTCCGGAGGCGGACACTTTTACGTTAAACTGCGTCACCGTATTTCCGCGTAATGTTTCCATCATCGGAATATCGCCATCAAGCCGCAGAATGCTGCGGATATGGGAGTGGGGTGACCAGAAAGTCTCCACAGCCTCGGCGGCAAGCGGATTCAGCGCGGCGGTCACGTCTTTTTCCTGGTGAGAAAGGACGGCTATTTTTAAGGTTCCCCGCGTCGGGTTGAGTTTCAGACAGAGATTGATCGCGCCAATATCATGCCAGTGAAGAATGTCTTCAAGTTCGCAGTTTAATAATTTTTGCGCCCGGGCAAGAGAACAATACTCCATTGGCGGTAAATTATTTAGCTTCCAGATGTTCCGTTCTGTTATATTCATAAAAATTGTATGTCGATGAAAAATAAATTGTCATGGTCAGCAACAGTGAGCCGATTACAATGATTTATTCTTTCCGCTGACGTCCTTTAGCTGATTAATAAAATCCATTCACATTGAGAATAATATATCGATAAATTGACTACTGTTATTGTTCTGCCAGGTATTTACTTTATCCCGTTATCTTATCATCTCTTATTCGTAGAGAAAAATAGTTTACTGACTATAACCATTTCTCTCTTTTTAGCAGGAATGCGGAAGGTGAGTATGCGCGAAGTGTGAAGAAAGTCGCGGTCAATTCGACAAACTTTATGGCCGGATGGGGAGAATCAAACAGACGACTGTGGCATCTGTTTGATATATCTGATGTTATTGCGGCGTTGACAGGAAACGGTCACCCGGCTGAGCGATGGCATACCATGCCATCATCTCTGCGGTGCCCGGTTGGCCTTCGGCAGGCGCCCAGGCCATGGTGTCAACTTCGGCAAGCGGTTGATAAGCACCTTGCTTAACTTCAAAAACCATCCCGCCCGGGTCGAGCGAGAGCACCGTATGCCAGGTACCGGCTTCCATTTCCAGCGCTGTACAGGTTTCACCCAGCACCACCCGGCGGGTGACTACGCCATTATCATCAAAATTCAGTACCACAAAGCGGCCTTTCAGCGGCAGCAAAAGTTCGAAAGTATGTCTGTGCCGGTGCGGACGGATATAGGTACCGGGTTCCATCGCAATAGCGAGGCGTTGTACCGGGTCATTTAGTTCGGGATGAAAATTGCGATGGGCACGCAAGCGCGGGGCACTGGCCGCCGCTTCGCTCTGCTGCTGCATATCGCTGAGGGTAATCTGTTTCATATCAACGCCTGGCTCCTGTATCGTCCAGAGAAGGTTGCAATGGGATAGTGGCTTATTAAGGCGTAAGCCAAAGGGTATTGTACGCAGAATGCGCGTTTTTGTCGGTTTATTGTCTGTGCGATTGACTGGGGCGCCCCTTCCTGTCCTGGCTAATCCACACGTGGATAATTTCGGCAAATTATGATGGCGAGAAGAATATGCCATGGCTGGCGTTTAGGTAATGGTGGGAAATAGCGGGCAACGTTTATATGGTGTCCCCTGCAGGAATCGAACCTGCAACTAGCCCTTAGGAGGGGCTCGTTATATCCATTTAACTAAGGGGACAAGGCGGTGCGAGTATAGCGTTTTTTGCCCGCCTGAGTAAGAGCCATACCGTCTGACTGCTTAAACCCTCGCCACTCAGGGCGCTTTTTTATGCCCGGTCGGCGTTTTTGGCGTTCTCCGCCGCCTGGGCGCGGGCTTCCGCTTTTCGCTTGCTGCTCATATCGTTACGGATCTGCGCATGGCTCAGCAGTGCGAAGATGAAGGTCCCGCCGCAGATATTTCCCGCCAGCGTCGGCAGGGCGAACGGCCAGATAAAGTCGCTCCAGGGCAGGCTTCCGTTAAACACCAGATAAAGGATCTCGACCGATCCCACCACGATATGAGTCGTATCCGCCAGGGCGATAAGCCAGGTCATGAGAATAATCACCACGATCTTGGCCGCACCGGCGACAGGAAACATCCAGACCATGGTGGCGACCAGCCAGCCGGAAATAATCGCATTAGCGAACATCTCCGTCGGGCCGTTTTTCATTACGTCTTCGGCGATGCTGACAAAGGCCTGACGAGTTGGTTCATCAAAGACGGGCATAAAATTGAAGGCCCATGCGGCCACTGCGGTACCGATGAGGTTGCCAGCCAGAACCACTGACCATAACCGCATTAGCAAACCGACGTTACCTGGGGTGGGATTGTGCATCACCGGCAGTACGGCGGTAACCGTATTTTCCGTGAACAGCTGCTGGCGGGCCATGATCACGATAATAAAGCCGAAGGTATACCCGAGATTCTCCAGTAAAAACCCGCCCGGGAGCCCCTCCAGTTTGACGTGAAAAATGCCTTTTGCCAGCAGGGAGGCGCCCATCGACAGACCGGCCGCAATGGCTGACCACAGCAGGGCCAGCGCATCGCGCTCCATCTCTTTTTCCCCTTCCTGGCGAATATGTTCATGGATGGCCATCGCCCGCGAGGGCAGGCGATCTTCATCCACTTCTATTTCCTCTCCGCGCTGTTTTTCTTCACTTTCGACTTCTCGTTCGTCATCCGCTGGTTTTAATTTGTTATTGTCTAGTTCATCCATTTCGTGGCCCTCGCTATCAATCTATATAGTTATAGCGTAGCGGCTTTCCCTGCCGTCTGGCTGGGCATACTCTGAAATCGCAAAAATGGTAACGTCAGATTTTTGTTGCTCCGGTAGAATAGGAGCCCCGCGATCTCGTTATTCCCAGGCTATGATCAAATCAACAACTTGGGTGATATAGACATCGTTCAACGTGCTGTTACAATCGCTCACATCTATACGGGCGGAAACGTTGTCTTTCCGTCATGGATGGCAACTCGCGATAGCCATAAAAACCAGGGAGACACCTATGAATTATCGCCTGTCGGCGCTTGCGCTTGGCGCCACATTGCTGGTGGGATGTGCCAGTTCCAGCTCTGGCGATCAGCCGCAGGGGCGTTCAGACCCGTTAGAAGGGTTTAACCGCACGATGTTCAATTTCAACTTTAACGTGGTTGATCCTTACGTGCTTCGCCCGGTGGCAGTGGCATGGCGTGACTATGTTCCGCAGCCAGCGCGCAATGGTTTAAGCAACTTCACCAGCAACCTGGAAGAGCCGGCGGTAATGGTGAACTCCTTCCTGCAGGGCGACCCCTATAAAGGTATGGTGCACTTTACCCGTTTCTTCCTGAATACCATCCTCGGGATGGGCGGTCTGATCGATGTCGCGGGCATGGCGAATCCGCAGCTGCAGCGCGTTGAACCGCATCGTTTCGGCAGCACGCTCGGCCATTATGGCGTCGGCTATGGTCCGTATGTGCAACTGCCATTCTACGGTAGCTTTACGCTGCGCGATGAAGGCGGTGATATGGCCGATGGCCTGTACCCGGTGCTCTCCTGGTTGACCTGGCCGATGTCGATTGGCAAATGGGCTGTCGAAGGCATTGAAACGCGTGCTCAGCTGTTGGATTCCGACGGTCTGCTGCGTCAGTCTTCCGATCCTTACATTTTGGTGCGTGAAGCTTACTTCCAGCGTCATGACTTTATTGCCAACGGCGGTAAGCTGACCCCGGCGGACAACCCGAATGCCCAGGCTATTCAGGATGAACTGAAAGACATTGATTCACAGTAATCTGCGAACGATAAAAAAAGGGTGAACATGTTGTTCACCCTTTTTTGTTGCGCGCGGCTTATCAGAAGCGGTAGTTGAAGTTGGCGCCGTACAGCCAGGCGGTCCCTTCGGAACGGAAGGTATATGGGCCTTCCTTAATTTCAACGTGCTGGCCGTGCATATAGGAAAGACCGACGTCAACCGACGCATCCTTATTGAACGCGTAAGTGGTACCCGCGCTCAGCCACAGGCGATCCTGGTCAGGAATGGAGATGGAGCGGTTGTTGGCCGGCACCGGGCTGTCATCGAAGGCGATACCGGTGCGGAAGGTCCAGTTATCGTCGTAATAATACGTGGTCCCCAGCGCGATGCGGTAAGCATCCTTAAAGCCTTCCTCTTTATAGAACAGCGTCTGGCCGTTGCTGCCGGTGGCTTTCAGCTCCTGGAACTGACTCCAGCTGGTGTAGGTCAGGCTATAGTGGACCGCCCACTGCGGCGCCACGCGGTTATAGCCCGACAGCTCCCACATTTCCGGCAGGTTAAGGGTCAGTGAACCGCCGGTGGTCTGGCCGTTAGTGCCCGCTGGCAGACCGAAGTTGCCGAGGATTTGGTTATAGGCCGCCGGCAGGCTGCTGCGGTAGTTACCGTCGAAGTCGATCTTTACCTCGGAACGGTAGGTAAAACCGTAGCGGTTGTTCTTATCCAGCTCATAGAGAATACCGGCGTTCCAGCCAAAGCCCCAGGCGTTACCGTTAAGATGGGCGATCTGCGTGTCGGCAGGGATCTTCGCCACCTGGCCTGCCAGCGCTGGCGGCAGCGCGCCAGAGCCTGCAACAATCTGACCCAGGTCACCTGCATAGCGCTCGATCTTCGCCTTGGCGTAGACCGCGTCAAAACCTAAGCCAAAGCTCCAGCTGCTGTCGAGACGGTAGGCGCCGCTCAGGTTGAAGTTAGCGGTAGTCAGGTCGGTTTTACCGCCCATGCTGCCAGCCGCATAGTCGTCGTTGTATTCCGTTGCCAGGCCGTAGTTAGAGGTAATGGATGCCCCCCAACCGAATTGATCGTTAATCGGCGCGACAAAGTGGAAGTTGGGTACCCACGCCGTCGGAGCGATATTGTCCGCATTCAGGCTCTTGCCGGTGGGAGAGGTGCCGGAGACATTGACACCCGGGTCAACAAAAACGGCGCCCGCCGACATAGTTGGACGGTCAAACATCATAATTAATGCCGGGTTACGACTGGCATTGCCTGCATCGTCTGCGATAGCCCCTTCACCGGAATAGGCCCGACCCAGCCCTGATGAAGAGAATTCGTTGAGCTGGAAGCCTGCTGACCAGGCCTGGGTAGAAACAAGTGCTACAGCCACTGCAAGGGCAGATTGGGTAAAGCGGGTTTTCTGGCTCATGCCCATAACCTCATTGAGTTATTTTTTTTTAAACTATGTTACATGCCGTAACAGAAGCGCGGAAGTGTAGGGTCTGTGTTACAACAGAGAAATCAGACCAGTGCGCTGAGTATAGGTCTGACCAGATGAGTTGTTGCAAGTTTGTTTATGAAGTTTTTCAATTGTGATAACAGAAACGCGATCCAGCTGGCAAAATTGTCGGGGGGAGTAAGGGCCAGAAAGGGTGATTTTTGTTTTAGATCATTTTTAAGTGTGATTTCTGTCACTTAACGCGGTGATGGCGATTCTCGGCTGGAGGCTCACCGGGGGCAGGGCGTAAAATAGGCACATTATTTGTCTGGCACCGAAGGTGCCTATACAGAGGAAATCTACGATGAGTAAATGTAGCGCTGATGAAACCCCGGTATGCTGCTGTATGGATGTTGGTACCATTGTGGACAACACCGACTGCACCGCCTCATACAGCCGCGTGTTCACCAACCGCGCTGAAGCGGAGCAAACGCTCGCTGTGCTGAGCGAGAAAGCGCGTAATGTGCAATCTGAACCGTGCAAAATCAACCCGACCTTCACCGACGTTGACGGCGGCGTACAGCTGGATATCGATTTTATTTTTAGCTGCGAAGCCGAATCGCTGATCTTCCAGTTAGGATTACGTTAATCCCTCCGTTTAACGCCCCGTAGAAGGGGCGTTACCTTTCTATTCAGTGTGTTTTGGCTCGCAATTTTTCGCTTCCCCGATTGGCTTAATGTAAAAAATTAGTTAAGACTGTTATCAGGTCAGACCACTTGATTGTTTTGCTTAACAGGGGAGCGTTATGAGTCAGGCATTACCGCTTATCACCCGTCAGGGCGATCGCATTGCCATTGTCAGGGGTTTACGCACGCCATTTGCGCGCCAGGCAACGGTTTTTCATGGCGTTCCGGCCGTTGATTTAGGAAAAATGGTCGTTGGCGAAATGCTCGCCCGGAGTGACATTCCCGCGGACGTCATTGAGCAGCTGGTATTTGGTCAGGTGGTGCAGATGCCGGAAGCGCCAAATATCGCCCGGGAAATCGTGCTCGGCACCGGAATGAGCGTGCACACCGATGCCTACAGCGTCAGCCGCGCCTGCGCCACCAGCTTCCAGGCCGTGGCGAATGTCGCTGAAAGCCTGATGGCTGGCACCATCCGCGCCGGTATCGCCGGCGGCGCCGACTCCTCCTCTGTGTTGCCCATTGGAGTCAGTAAAACGCTGGCCCGCACGCTGGTGGATGCCAATAAGGCCCGCACGCTGAGCCAGAAACTGAAGCTATTTTCACGTCTGCGGCCGCGCGACCTGCTGCCGGTCCCCCCGGCAGTGGCGGAATATTCAACCGGTTTGCGGATGGGCGATACCGCCGAGCAGATGGCGAAAAGCTGGGGAATCACCCGGGAACAACAGGATGCGCTGGCGCATCGGTCGCACCAACTGGCGGCCAAAGCCTGGGAAGAGGGAAAGTTGTCAGCCGAGGTGATGACCGCCTACGCGCCCCCCTTTCGCGAGCCGCTGGAGCAGGACAACAATATTCGTAAAAATTCAACCCTCGCAGATTACCAAAAGTTACGCCCTGCCTTTGACCGCAAACATGGCACCGTCACCGCAGCCAACAGCACGCCGCTGACGGACGGCGCGGCGGCGGTGATCCTGATGACCGAGTCCAGGGCCAAAGAGCTGGGTCTGACGCCGCTGGGTTATCTGCGCAGCTATGCCTTTACCGCCATCGACGTCTGGCAGGATATGCTGCTGGGGCCCGCATGGTCCACGCCGCTGGCGCTGGAGCGGGCAGGTCTGACGCTGGCGGATCTGACGCTTATTGATATGCACGAAGCTTTTGCTGCGCAGACGCTGGCCAATCTCCAGTGTCTGGCAAGCGAGCGCTTTGCTCGTGAAGTGCTGGGACGCTCGCAGGCCACCGGTGAGGTGGATGAGAGCAAGTTTAACGTCCTCGGCGGATCTATTGCTTATGGTCATCCTTTTGCTGCCACCGGCGCGCGGATGATCACCCAGACGCTGCATGAGTTGCGGCGACGGGGCGGGGGATTCGGTCTGGTGACGGCCTGCGCGGCAGGTGGTCTGGGTGCGGCGATGATCGTGGAGGCTGAATAATGGATGCTGTTTCCGCTTTTAAGCTTGAGGTCCGTGCGGACAAGATCGCGGTGATCACCATCGATGCCCCAGGTGAGAAAATGAATACCCTGAAAGCTGAGTTCGGCAATCAGGTGCGGGGGCTGATACGTCAGGTTCGTGATGATAAGTCGGTGCGCGGCGTGGTGTTTATCTCCGCCAAAGCGGATAACTTTATCGCCGGCGCAGACATTAACATGATTGCCCGCTGCCGCAGCGCGCAGGAAGCGGAAGCGCTGGCGCGCCAGGGACAGCAGATTATGGCTGAGATCCATGGCTTGTCGATCCCGGTGATTGCCGCCATCCACGGTGCCTGCCTCGGCGGCGGTCTGGAGCTGGCGCTGGCCTGCCATGGCCGGATCTGCAGCGATGACGAAAAAACCCGACTCGGTTTGCCGGAAGTGCAGCTTGGCCTGCTGCCGGGCTCCGGGGGGACGCAGCGTTTACCGCGGCTGATTGGCGTCAGTACGGCGCTGGATATGATGCTTACCGGCAGGCAACTGCGTGCGCGCCAGGCGCTGAAGGCCGGTCTGGTGGACGAGGTGGTTCCGCAGGCGATTTTATTGCAGGCGGCGGTGGCGCTGGCGCTGAAGGGGCGACCGGCCAGCCGGGATATGCCCGTACGCGAACGCGTGCTGGCGGGGCCTTTGGGCCGCCATCTGTTATTCCATTTCGTTGGCAAACAAACGCAGCGCAAGACCCAGGGGAACTATCCGGCGGTGAAGCGAATTCTGCAGGTTGTCGAGAATGGCCTGGCCCACGGTTGCAGCAGCGGTTACGCCGAAGAAGCTCGCGCGTTTGGCGAACTGGCGATGACCCCGCAGTCGCAAGCGCTGCGATCGATCTTCTTTGCCAGTACCGATCTGAAAAAAGACCGTGGCGCTGAAGCCGAGCCCGGACCGCTGACGAGCATTGCGGTGCTGGGCGGCGGCCTGATGGGCGGGGGGATCGCCTATGTGACCGCCTGTAAGGGCGGGCTGCCGGTGCGCATTAAAGATATCCAGCCGCGTGGCATTAACCATGCCTTAAAGTACAGCTGGGATCTGCTGAATAAACAGGTCCGCCAGCGTCGTCTGCGCCCCAGTGAGCGCGATCGCCAGATGGCGATGATCTCCGGCGCCACCGACTATCAGGGCTTTGCTCATCGCGACGTGGTGATCGAGGCGGTATTTGAGGACCTGGCCCTGAAGCAGCGGATGGTCAGCGAAGTGGAGCAATATTGCGGGCCGCAGACCATCTTTGCGTCGAACACCTCATCGTTACCGATAGGCGATATTGCCGCCCAGGCCCGTCGCCCCGGGCGGGTGATCGGCCTGCATTTCTTCAGTCCGGTGGAAAAAATGCCGCTGGTTGAAGTGATCCCGCATAAGGGAACCGATCCGCAGGCTATCGCTACCGTGGTGCAACTGGCTAAACGTCAGGGGAAAACGCCGATTGTGGTGGCGGATAAAGCGGGCTTCTATGTGAACCGCATCCTCGCGCCCTATATCAATGAAGCGATGCGCCTGCTGGTGGAGGGCGAACCGGTTGAAGAGATTGATAAGGCCCTGGTTAAATTCGGTTTCCCGGTAGGGCCAATCCAGCTACTGGATGAGGTTGGCATCGATACCGGCACCAAAATTATCCCCGTGCTGGAGAGCGCGTTTGGAGAACGTTTTAGCCCACCTGCAAACATCATTGACGCGATTTTGAAGGACGATCGCAAAGGTAGAAAAAATAATCGTGGTTTCTATCTTTATGAGACAAAAGGGCGTAAAAGCAAAAAACGGCCCGACCCGGCAGTCTATTCGCTGCTCGGCATCGACCGCCCCCAGTCGCGGCTGTCCGCGCAGCAGGTGGCGGAACGCTGTGTGATGATGATGCTTAACGAGGCGGCGCGCTGCTTTGATGAGCAGATTATCCGTAGCGCGCGCGATGGCGATATCGGCGCCGTCTTTGGTATAGGGTTTCCGCCATTTCTTGGCGGCCCGTTCCGGTATATGGATACTATCGGCGCGGGTGAAGTAGCCGCGATCCTGCAGCGCCTGGCCGCCCAGTACGGCCCACGTTTTACACCCTGTGACACTTTATTACGCATGGCCGAACAGGGGACAACCTTTTGGCCAGCGGATGAACGGCTGACCTAAGTTGTGGTCAAAGAAGATAAATCCGGCTGCGGATGACGCTGTTGATTGGCTGTTTTGTAAACAATGATTGACTATACTTACGCCATTGAGGTAAAAAACAGCGTTTCATTCGTTGAATGGATCAGGCACAATGCCCGGCCACCGGGTCACCTGCGTATTGTCTTCGCAGGCCAAACTACGGTGCTTCTGGTTAACAAAAGCGGTGCAATATGCAAGTTTTTATTATGCGTCACGGCGACGCTGCCCTCGATGCAGCCAGCGACTCAGTTCGTCCATTAACCGTATGCGGTTGTGATGAGTCTCGTCAGATGGCAACCTGGCTGAAAGGTCAAAAAGTGGATATTGAGCGCGTTCTTGTCAGTCCCTATCTGCGTGCAGAACAGACGCTGGATATTGTTGGGGAGTGCATGAACCTGCCGAAACATGTCGACGTGATGCCGGAACTCACGCCGTGCGGCGACGTAGGCCTGGTTAGCGCCTATCTGCAGGCGCTGGCGAATGAAGGCGTGGCGACGGCGCTGGTCGTCTCCCACCTGCCGCTGGTGGGGTACCTGGTCTCAGAGCTGTGTCCGGGGGAAACGCCTCCGATGTTCACCACCTCGGCTATCGCCTGCGTGACGCTGGACGCCGACGGCAAGGGTGAATACCTCTGGCAGAAAAGCCCCTGCAATCTCAAGATGGCCAACGCCATCTGACGGCCCCGGAGCCCGCCGTTAAGGCAGCTCCGGCGGTTGCCACTCCTCTACCTCAATCAGTATCAGCAGTGCGGCGTCACCGCCGTACTCTTTTGGTGCCTGGTGAAACGCCATAATATGCGGGTGTTGCGCCAGCCACAGCGGGGTTTGCTGTTTGAGAATATGTTTGCCGTGCCCGTGCATCACACAGGCGCAAAACACATGTTCGCGGCGGCAGGCGGCAATCAGCGCGCCCAGCTCCTGTTTGGCCTGCTGCTGGGTGAGCCCATGCAGATCGAGAAACAGTTCCGGCGAATAATCCCCACGGCGCAGCTTTTTCAGCTCAAAATGGCTGACGTCGGGGCGGACATATTTCGTTGAGCCTTCGGTATTCAGTAGCGGCTGAAACTCATCGGAGAAATAGTGGCTGTTATCGGCCTGTTCCTGCAGCAAACGCTTCGGGGCAACCTCGGTGATTTTCTTGCGCTGCGGGCGGTGAACGATGGTGTCCTGCTTGATCTTTCGCGTGCCGGTCATCAGCTGACGGAACAGCGCCTGATCCTCCTCGCTTAGCGATGTCTTCTTTTTCATTGTCCGCTCTCATTAATACTTTGCGCTAGTTTACCCGACTCAATATCCCTTCGGGCAAGGAAAACCTGTTTTTTCCCCGGCCACCCTACGCAAGAATGCTGATTTATCGCCGTCTTCATGGCACACTAGCCGCCGAATTTATAGCAGAGTGTGCCCTGGAGGTTGTCGTGGATAAAATTTTTGTTGATGAGGCAGTCAATGAGCTGCATACCATTCAGGACATGCTGCGCTGGGCGGTAAGCCGTTTCAGCGCCGCTAATATCTGGTACGGTCACGGCACTGATAACCCGTGGGACGAGGCAGTACAGCTGGTGCTACCGTCGCTCTACCTGCCGCTGGATATCCCGGAAGATATGCGCACTGCGCGTCTGACCTCCAGCGAGAAACACCGCATCGTTGAGCGGGTGATCCGTCGCGTGAACGAGCGCATTCCTGTCGCCTATCTGACCAACAAAGCGTGGTTCTGTGGGCATGAGTTTTACGTCGATGAGCGGGTGCTGGTGCCGCGCTCCCCGATTGGCGAACTGATCAACAACCAGTTTGCCGGGCTGATTAACCATAAGCCACAGCATATCCTTGATATGTGCACCGGCAGCGGCTGCATCGCCATCGCCTGCGCCTATGCCTTCCCGGAAGCCGAAGTCGACGCTGTGGATATCTCCCTGGACGCGCTGGCCGTCGCCGAGCATAACGTTGAGTCCCACGGGCTGATCCATCAGGTGACGCCGATCCGCTCCGACCTGTTCCGCGATCTGCCGAAGCTGCAGTACGATCTGATCGTCACCAATCCGCCGTACGTGGATGAAGAGGATATGGCCGATTTGCCGGAAGAGTATGAGCATGAGCCCGTGCTGGGTCTGGCCTCCGGTAGCGACGGCCTGAAGCTGACGCGCCGCATCCTCGGCAACGCGCCGGATTATCTCAGCGATGACGGGATTCTGATTTGTGAAGTCGGTAACAGCATGGTACATCTGATGGAGCAATATCCGGACGTGCCGTTTACCTGGCTTGAGTTTGATAACGGCGGCGACGGCGTCTTTATGCTGACCAAACAGCAGCTGATTGACGCCCGCGTGCACTTCGGTATTTATAAAGACTAAAAAAACAACACGCCAACATAACGAAAAAGATTGGAGCCGTGATGGCAGGAAATACAATTGGACAACTCTTTCGCGTCACTACCTTCGGCGAATCGCACGGCCTGGCGCTGGGCTGCATCGTCGACGGCGTGCCGCCGGGCATCCCGCTGACCGAAGCCGACCTGCAGCACGACCTCGATCGTCGTCGCCCGGGCACCTCGCGTTACACCACGCAGCGTCGCGAGCCGGATCAGGTCAAAATTCTCTCCGGCGTCTTCGAAGGCGTTACCACCGGGACCAGTATCGGTCTGCTGATTGAGAACACCGATCAGCGTTCGCAGGATTACGGCGCGATCAAAGATCTGTTCCGTCCGGGCCATGCCGATTACACCTACGAGCAAAAGTATGGTCTGCGTGACTATCGCGGCGGCGGTCGTTCCTCCGCCCGTGAAACGGCGATGCGCGTGGCGGCCGGGGCGATTGCCAAAAAATTCCTCGCCGCGAAGTTCGGCATTGTCATTCGCGGCTGCCTGACGCAGATGGGTGATATTCCGCTGGCCATCAAAGACTGGGATCAGGTCGAGCAGAATCCGTTCTTCTGCCCGGACCCGGATAAAATCGACGCCCTGGATGAACTGATGCGCGGCCTGAAAAAAGAGGGTGACTCCATTGGTGCGAAAGTGACGGTGGTGGCTGACGGTGTACCGCCGGGCCTCGGCGAGCCGGTCTTCGATCGCCTGGATGCCGATATTGCCCACGCGCTGATGAGTATCAACGCCGTGAAAGGGGTGGAAATTGGCGACGGCTTCGACGTGGTGAAGCTGCGTGGCAGCGAAAACCGCGATGAAATCACCAAAGATGGATTCCAGAGCAACCACGCCGGCGGCATTCTTGGCGGCATCAGCAGCGGACAGCAGATCGTTGCCCATATCGCGCTGAAACCTACCTCCAGTATTACCGTGCCCGGTCATACGATTAACCGCTTTGGCGAAGAAGTGGAGATGATCACCAAAGGGCGTCACGATCCGTGTGTCGGCATTCGCGCCGTACCGATTGCTGAGGCGATGCTGGCGATCGTCCTGATGGATCACTTTATGCGTCAGCGCGCGCAGAATGGCGATGTGACGACGACAATTCCACGCTGGTAACCATGAAAAACACCGTTATCGCACTGCTCGCGCTGCTGGCCAGCGCCAGCAGCCTGGCCGCGACGCCGTGGCAGAAAATATCTCAGCCGATTGGCGGCAGTGCCCAGTCGATCGGCGCATTTTCTAATGGCTGTATCGTGGGCGCCGAGGCGCTCCCTCTGAGCGCCACCGGCTATCAGGTGATGCGTACCGATCAGCGTCGCTACTTCGGTCATCCGGATCTGGTTCAGTTTATTCAGCGCCTGAGTAATCAGGTGCACAATAAAGGAATGGGAACCGTGCTGATTGGCGACATGGGGATGCCGGCGGGTGGGCGCTTCAACGGCGGTCACGCCAGTCACCAGACGGGCCTGGATGTCGATATCTTCCTCCAGCTGCCGCAAACGCGCTGGACATCGTCTCAGTTGCTGAAGCCGCAGGCGCTGGATCTGGTCGCCAGCGACGGCAAGCGCGTAGTACCGTCGCTGTGGAGCCCGCAAATCAGCCAGCTGATCAAGCTGGCGGCGGAAGATAGCGAGGTCACCCGTATTTTCGTCAACCCGGCGATTAAACAGCAGCTGTGCCTGGACGCGGGCAGCGACCGTCAGTGGTTGCGTAAAGTCCGTCCCTGGTTCCAGCATCGCGCCCATATGCATGTTCGTCTGCGCTGTCCGGCAGGGAGCCTTGAATGCGAAGAGCAGGCGCCGCCGCCGGCTGGAGATGGCTGCGGGGCGGAGCTACAAAGCTGGTTCGAACCACCTAAACCCGGGTCTACCCCACCTGTGAAGAAGACGCCGCCGCCGTTGCCGCCTTCCTGTCAGGCGCTACTGGATGAGCATGTGCTGTAATGGATAGTTTTATCGAGTTGTTTGCCGTATCGCCGCTGGTGCTGGTTGTGCTTTTCTTTGTCGCCATCCTGGCCGGTTTTATTGATTCACTGGCCGGAGGCGGGGGCTTACTGACCGTGCCGGCGCTGATGGCGGCAGGAATGCCGCCGGCCCAGGCGCTGGCGACCAATAAGCTGCAGGCCTGCGGCGGGTCGCTATCGGCGACCCTCTATTTTGTCCGCCGTAAGGTGGTCAGCCTCGCCGATCAGAAGCTGAATATTCTGATGACCTTTATTGGCTCAACCGCCGGTGCGCTGCTGGTACAGCACGTCCAGACCGATATTCTGAAGCAGATCCTGCCGTTGTTGGTTATCGGGATTGGCCTCTATTTCCTGCTGATGCCGAAACTGGGCGAAGCGGATCGTCAGCGTCGACTGTACGGTCTGCCGTTTGCGCTGGTCGCTGGCGGCAGCGTAGGATTCTATGACGGCTTTTTTGGCCCCGGCGCCGGTTCGTTTTATGCGCTGGCTTTTGTCACCCTGGCCGGGTTTAACCTGGCGAAGTCGACGGCCCATGCCAAACTGCTGAACGCGACCTCAAACCTCGGCGGTCTGCTGCTGTTTATCATCGGCGGGAAGGTCATCTGGGCCACCGGCTTTGTGATGATGGCCGGCCAGTTTATTGGCGCTCGCGCCGGCTCCCGGCTGGTGCTGAGTAAAGGGCAGTCGCTGATCCGGCCGATGATCGTTATCGTCTCGGCGGTGATGAGCGCGAAGCTCCTCTATGACAGCCACGGGGCTGAGATTTTGCAGTGGTTGGGAATTCATTAATGCAACAGCAACACCATCATCAGCAGCTGATTGACCTCTTCGACAGCTGCTTTGCCGAAGATTTTAATACTCGCCTGGTAAAAGGCGACGATGAGCCGATCTACCTTCCGGCCGATGACGACACGCTCTATCACCGTATCGTGTTTGCGCACGGTTTTTTTGCCAGCGCCCTGCACGAGATTTCTCACTGGTGTGTCGCCGGCAAAGCGCGCCGCGAACAAGTCGATTTTGGCTACTGGTACTGCCCGGACGGCCGCGATGCGATGACTCAAAGCCAGTTTGAGGACGTCGAGGTGAAACCGCAGGCCTATGAGTGGCTGTTCTGCGTGGCGGCGGGATTTCCGTTTAACGTCAGCTGTGACAATCTGGAAGGAGACGTTGAGCCCGATCGCATCGCCTTCCAGCGCCGGGTCCATGCTCGGGTGATGACTTTGCTTGAACAAGGGATCCCCGAACGTCCGGCGCGTTTTATTCGCGCATTGCAACATTATTATCAAACGCCGACATTGACGGCGGAACACTTTCCGTGGCCGGAAGACCTGCACTAAGGCCACACATTACATGACAAGAGGTAAGATGATGATCGCGGAGTTTGAATCACGCATTCTGGCGCTGATTGACAACATGGTAGACCACGCCAGTGATGATGAACTGTTTGCCGGCGGTTATCTGCGCGGCCACCTGACGCTGGCGGTGGCTGAGCTGGAAGGGGAGGGCGAGCATTCTGCTGAAGCGGTAAACAGTAAGGTCAGCCAGAGCCTGGAGAAGGCCATCAGCGCTGGCGAACTGTCGCCGCCGGACCAAATTCTGGTGCAGGGGATGTGGCGTAACCTGTATCAACAGGCGAAAAATCAGGCCTGAGCCATGTTGTAGCCCGGGTCAGGCGTCAGCCGTACCCGGGAAATTGCCTGCCCTCATGGTTTTATTTCACCGCTTTTCCCTTCAGCAGTTTTCTCACCCACAGACGATTCGGATTCAGCGCCGCCAGGGTATCGCTATCCAGCGGCAGCGGTTCAGCGCTCATCTGCGCCGCCAGCAGCTCAGCGCTTAACGGCGCGGTGCAGAGACCCCGCGATCCGAGCGCGCCAAGCATAAACAGGTTGTGACAGACCGGCGCGCGACCGGCGTTATCCTGCTGTTCGTGGAGGCTGGCGTATTGCGTCAATGTTGCCTGATAGTCCGGCACGTTACCGACCATTGGCAGGTGATCGCGGGTGGCGCAGCGTACACCGCAGCGGGCGTCATTGGCGCTGATATCCACGTCCTGCGCCCAGTCCGCCTCCGGGAAGCAGTCGATCAACCGTTGCCGGTTGTGCTGCTGATCTTCCTCACTGAAGGTGGTGTCGGTCTTCCCGCGATGGTAGCTGGCGCCAATGCAGTGCTGCTGATTGTGCGGATTCTGCGGTGTCAGGTAGCCATCGTAGCACAGCACCTGGCGCAGGGCGGAAAGCTGCGGGGTGGTGGGAATATGACTGACCTGGCCGCCAACAGGGTAGACCGGCAGCTGGGCGGTTTGCGCAAAATCCGCGATGCTGTAGCCGTTCGCCAGCACCACCGCCTGATGATAGCGCTGCTGATTGAGCAGCCAGCCATCGCCCTCCATGCTGAGCGTTTCGACGTGATAACCATAGCGCACGTGCAGGCCGCGAGTTGCCGCCAGCGCCAGCAGCTCGGCGGTGAGCTGCTGCGGGCACAGCCAGCCGCCGGCCGGATAGGTGATGCCGCCGCAGCCGGTATCGACGCCGGTCAGCCCGACAACCTGTTCCGCCGTCACCGCGCAGGCGATGTCCGGGGGTAAATTCAGCGCCAGCATCTGGGCGATTTTGTGCGCGCTTTTTTCATCCCAGCCGAGCTGGGTGACGCCGCACCATTGATGATCGAACATCACCGGTAGCGCGTCATACATTCGGCGGGCGAAGGTAAAGGCCGCCGGGAAAAAGCGAGCCAGCGCCGGATCGTGCTGGCTTAACAGCGGATACAGTGCGCCCTGGCGATTGCCGGAGGCGCCCTGTGCCGGGGCGTCGTCGGCGCAGTAGAGGGTCACCTGCCAGCCTCGGCGCAGCAGCGCGAGGGAGAGCAGGGCGCTGGCGATCCCTCCACCGATGATGGCTGCCTCGCGGGCATCGCTGCTCCTGCGAGCGAACCAGGGCGCGCGCGCAGGAAAGCTCAGCGCTTGCGCCATCTCACCGGTCAGCATCTCCCGTTTGCGGCCGAAGCCTTTGCTTTTACGCATGGTAAAGCCGGCCTCCTGCAAACCGCGACGGACAAAACCAGCGGAAGTGAAGGTAGCCAGTGTCCCGCCAGACCGCGCCAGGCGCGCCATGGCGTTAAACAGATCCTGAGTCCACATATCGGGATTTTTGGCCGGGGCAAAGCCGTCAAGAAACCAGGCGTCCACCTGCTGGTTCAGTGACTCATCCAGTTCCCTGGTCAGCTCGTTGATATCGCCAAACCACAGATCGAGCGTCACCCGTCCGCCGTCGAGCAGAAGACGATGGCATCCGCCGAAGGCCGACGGCCATTGCGCCTGCAGTTGCTCCGCCCACGGAGCCAGCTCTGGCCAGCGCTGGTGCGCCAGGCGGAGATCTTCAGCCTTCAGTGGATATTTTTCAAAACTGATGAAATGTAACCTTTGCAGGGTAACGTCCGGGTTATCACGAACAAAAACGTCAAACGCCTGCCAGAGGGTCAGGAAATTGAGACCGGTGCCGAAGCCGCTCTCCGCGACGATAAACAGTGGCCGAGAGTGGCTGGCGAAGCGCTCCGGCAGGTGATTTCCACCGAGAAAAACGTAGCGCGTCTCTTCCAGACCATTGTCATTGGAAAAGTAAACATCGTCGAAATCTCGGGAAACAGGTGTACCCTCAGCGTTGAATTCCAGGTTGGCTGGTTGTATGACGTTTTGTTTCACGTAAGTTACTCGAATCACAAGGCGTAGCACGATCTTAACGATGTGTGCCTGAGGGCGCAAATTTATACATAAATTGTCTGATCGGACTTGTTCGGCGTACAAGTGTACGCTATCGTGCGACACGAAACTTAAAATAGTGCGACTTACAGAGGTATTGAATGAAACGTGCAGTGATTACTGGCTTGGGCATCGTTTCCAGCATCGGTAATAACCAGCAGGAAGTCCTGGCATCTCTGCGTGAAGGACGTTCAGGGATCACTTTCTCTCAGGAGCTTAAAGATTCAGGGATGCGCAGCCACGTATGGGGCAACGTCAAACTGGATACCACTGGCCTCATTGACCGCAAAGTAGTGCGCTTTATGAGCGACGCTTCCATCTATGCTTACCTGTCCATGGAACAGGCCGTTGCCGACGCAGGTCTGGCGCCGGAAGCATACCAGAGCAACCCGCGTGTTGGCCTGATTGCAGGCTCCGGCGGCGGCTCCCCGAAATTCCAGGTCTTCGGCGCTGATGCCATGCGTAGCCCGCGTGGTCTGAAAGCCGTGGGCCCGTATGTGGTCACCAAAGCGATGGCTTCCGGTGTTTCCGCCTGCCTCGCCACGCCGTTCAAAATCCACGGCGTTAACTACTCCATCAGCTCGGCCTGCGCCACTTCCGCCCACTGCATCGGTAACGCGGTAGAGCAGATCCAGCTGGGCAAACAGGATATCGTCTTTGCCGGCGGCGGCGAAGAGCTGTGCTGGGAAATGGCTTGCGAATTCGACGCCATGGGCGCACTGTCCACCAAATACAACGACACCCCGGAAAAAGCGTCCCGTACCTATGATGCGAACCGTGATGGCTTCGTTATCGCCGGCGGCGGCGGTATGGTCGTCGTGGAAGAACTGGAACACGCCCTGGCGCGTGGCGCGCACATCTATGCCGAAATCGTCGGCTACGGCGCAACCTCCGATGGCGCTGACATGGTAGCCCCGTCTGGCGAAGGCGCAGTGCGCTGCATGCAGATGGCGATGCACGGCGTTGATACCCCGATTGACTACCTGAACTCCCACGGTACGTCTACTCCGGTCGGCGACGTGAAAGAGCTGGGTGCTATCCGTGAAGTGTTCGGCGACAACAGCCCGGCTATCTCGGCAACCAAAGCGATGACCGGCCACTCGCTGGGCGCGGCGGGCGTACAGGAAGCCATCTACTCCCTGCTGATGCTGGAGCACGGCTTTATCGCGCCGAGCATCAACGTCGAAGAGCTGGACGAGCAGGCTGCCGGCCTGAACATCGTCACCAAGCCGACTGACGCTACACTGACCACCGTGATGTCCAACAGCTTCGGCTTCGGCGGCACCAACGCCACGCTGGTGATGCGTAAATACAACGCCTAATCAGCATGCGAAGTGCAGAGGGGAGCCACCGGCTCCCCTTTTTTGTTATCTTGACAGGGTAAGGGCCTGCAGGCACACTGCTGGCGGATCCATTAGTCTCTCCACTAATGCGTAAGCGTTTAACGTCAACCAACGCGCCTTAACCCTGATAATCAGGTGGAGGGGGCGTGTCGCTTTGCTCGCCTTACTCTGCGAATCTGGAGTAATGCATGTCCGCAGTTACTGAAACAACATCCCATTCCTCAGCGAATTTTTCGCTTTTCCGTATTACGTTTGCCGTCTTTTTGACCTACATGACCGTTGGTTTGCCGCTGCCGGTGATCCCGCTCTTTGTCCATCAGGAGCTGGGATTTGGCAACACCGTGGTTGGCGTGGCGGTCGGGATCCAGTTCCTCGCTACCGTTCTGACCCGCGGCTACGCCGGGCGCCTGGCAGACCAGTACGGCGCCAAACGCTCCGTCCTGCAAGGGATGCTGGCCTGTGCCCTGGCCGGCGCGGCATGGCTTGCCGCTGCGCTACTGCCGCTGCCGGTGCTCGCCAGGCTTGGCCTGCTGCTGCTGGGCCGCCTGATCCTCGGGTTTGGCGAAAGCCAGCTGCTGACCGGTAACCTGAGCTGGGGGATGGGGCTGGTGGGGCCGGCTCGCTCCGGCAAAGTGATGTCATGGAACGGCATGGCGATGTATGGCTCGCTGGCGGTGGGCGCCCCACTGGGGTTATTGATCTATAGCCATTTTGGCGTGGCGGTGCTGGCCTGCGTCACCATGGGATTACCGCTCGTCGCCTGGCTCATTAACGGAACCGTACGCAAAGTGGCGGCTCACGGTGGCGAGCGCCCTTCATTATGGGGCGTCATCGGTATGATCTGGCGGCCAGGCATTGGTCTGGGCCTGCAGGGCGTTGGTTTTGCGGTGATCGGCACCTTCGTTTCCCTCTATTTCGCCAGTCATAACTGGCCGATGGCCGGCTTTACCCTGACGGCGTTTGGCGGTGCCTTTGTGCTGATGCGTATTCTGTTCGGCTGGATGCCGGACCGGTTTGGCGGCGTCAGGGTGGCGATGGTCTCGTTACTGATAGAGGCGGTTGGTCTGACGCTGCTGGGGCTGGCGCCGAATGCCTGGCTGGCGCTGGCTGGCGCGGCGCTAACCGGATGCGGTTGCTCACTGATTTTCCCGTCACTCGGCGTGGAGGTGGTGAAGCGCGTCCCGGCGCAGGTGCGCGGCACCGCGCTCGGCGGCTATGCGGCCTTTCAGGATATCTCCTATGGCCTGACCGGGCCGCTGACCGGCCTGCTGGCGACCTCGCTGGGTTACTCGTCGGTGTTCCTTGCTGGTGCTCTCTGCGCGGCGCTGGGGATTATCGTCACCCTCGTCTCTTTCCGCCGCCAGGGTTAGGTTATTGTCCGGCCTTGCCCGCGGGCAGGCCGGGCGCCGTCTGCCGCGGCAGGTAATACTTCACCTGGAATTCGAACATATTAGTATACAGAATGGAGTAATCGATAGGCTGGTGGTGTTCATCAATCGCCTGCGTCTGCATGCGGATAATCGGATCTTTGGCGCTGATATGCAGGAGAGTTGCCAGCTCAGGCGTTGGGAGCACCGGCACTATTGATTCGTAACATCCATTTATTCTTACTCCGCATTCGTTTTCTATATATGAAAACTTCGATTTCTTCATATGTGCGATGGTCAGGTCGGGAAAACGGGTCGCGGAGAGCCAGGTTTCCTCTAATTGCATGGCGATATTATCGATAAAACGCAATCTTTTAGCATAATATACCGCTTCGCCATGCTGCAATTGCAGTCCACGGGCAATTTCCTCCGACGCTGGCTGTAACTCAAATTTGAGGATCTGGCTGGAGGGCGTTTTTCCCTGATTACGGGCAATTTCGGTAAAACTGTCTAAATGCGTCACCGACGCCTGGAAATGCTTATTTCTAATCCATGTGCCTGAGCCATGTCGGCGTTCGATTAAACCATCCTCTTCCAGCGTTTTCAGCGCTTTACGTAACGTATTGCGTGAAACATCATAAAGTTCTGCCAACTCTTTTTCGGCCGGCAGAAGATCGCCAATGTTGTAGAACGGGCTATTAATTTTGTTTTTAAGCAAATTGACGATATTTTTGTAAACCACTTTTGAACCTCCATAATCCCTTTGGAAACATGGCCTTGCTATCGTATGTTGTTAAATACAGGGCAAGACGTTCATTTTTTGCTTTGCTTCTGCACCACTTCAGGATGGCTAACTGTGATCAAAACCGCGGTTAAGAAAATTAACAATTATTAAAGTGCTCGTCAATTGAGGTCATCAGTAAAACAGGAAGGGGTAATGCAAAATATATTGTTAGTGTGTGCGGCGGGAATGTCGACCAGTATGCTGGTGAAAAGAATGCAGGAGCAGGCTGAAAATATCCAGGCTCAGGTTAATATCAATGCGCTGGCTATTTCTGAAGCCAAAGAAAAGATTAAGGACAATGAAGTGGACGTCGTCCTTTTAGGGCCGCAGGTCCGTTTTCAAAAAAAGGAAATAGAAGAGGTGGCTCAGGGGAAAATGCCGGTGGCGGTGATTGACATGAAATATTATGGGCAAATGGACGGTAAAGCCGTTCTGGAAAGTGCGCTGGCATTATTGGCAAACCGATAGTTTTCTCATTTATCCCCGTTATCGTGTGGGTACTTTTGTTGCTGCCCTGGGCTGCTGCGGCTAAAAAACACGATGACGTTAATAAATTATTATGAATAAGGGTTCGTCATGAGTTTCATGGATACCTTTGAGCGTGGCATGGAAAAAATCCTCGTGCCTGTCGCGATTAAGTTAAATTCTCAGATCCACGTTTCAGCGATTCGCGATGCGTTTATTCTTTCGTTTCCCATCGTCATGGCCAGTTCGCTGATTATTCTTATCAACTTTGCTATTTTGTCGCCTGACGGATTTATCGCCAGTATTCTGCATTTAGGGTCGATATTCCCCCATCTCGCGGAGGCGCAGCAGATTTTCACCCCGGTAATGAACGGTTCGGTCAATATCATGGCGATATTGATCACCTTTCTGGTGGCGCGCAATATGGCGATCAGCTATCAGCAGGACGATCTCCTGTGCGGCCTGACGGCGATCGGCGCCTTTTTCGTGGTGTACACCCCTTATACCATCATTGATGGCCAGGCCTATCTGGCGACCAAATATCTTGGCCCGCAGGGGTTGTTTGTGGCGATTATCGTCGCGCTGATTTCCAGCGAAGTCTTTTGCCGCCTGGCGCGCAACCCAAGGGTGACCATCACGATGCCAGCAGCGGTGCCGCCGGCGGTGGCGCGTTCCTTTAAGGTGTTGTTGCCGATTTTCTTCGTGATGATCTTCTTTTCGATCCTCAACTATCTGTTGACGCGTATTTCGCCGAATGGTCTTAATGATCTGATTTATACCCTTATTCAGGCGCCACTGAAGGATATGGGGACCAACATTGTGACCGTTCTGGTGCTGGGACTGGTGGCGAATTTCCTCTGGGTGCTGGGGATCCATGGGCCGAATACCGTGGCTGCCATCCGCGAGACCATCTTCTCGGAAGCCAACCTCGAAAATCTCTCCTATGCCGCCTCGCATGGCAGCACCTGGGGAGCGCCGTACCCCATTACCTGGACCGGCATCAATGATGCGTTTGCTAACTGCGGCGGGTCGGGTATGACGCTGGGCCTGTTACTGGCCATCTTTATTGCCTCCCGACGCAAAGATTACCGTGACCTGGCAAAAATGGCCTTCGTGCCGGGCCTGTTTAACATCAATGAACCGGTGATGTTTGGCCTGCCGATTGTGCTTAACCCTATCCTGGTGATCCCGTTTATTCTGGTGCCATTTGTGAATTCACTGATCGGTTATTTCTTTATTAGCATGGAGTTTATTCCGCCGATTGCTTACGCCGTACCCTGGACCACGCCCGGGCCGCTTATCGCCTTCTTTGGCACTGGCGGCAACTGGCTGGCGCTGTTTGTCGGCATTCTGTGTCTCGCGGTTTCAACATTGGTTTACTTACCGTTTGTGATTGCCGCTAACAAGGTCAATACCGCGGCCGCGACGGATCAGGAGGATGGCGATGTTTGCAGATGAAAGTACGGTCATGGAGTTGCTGATTTATGCCGGTCAGGCGCGCTCAGACGCCATGGAGGCGATTGCCGCCTCCCGGCAGCGGGAATGGGAGCGGGCAGCGGATTTGATGGCCAGCTCGGAAGCGGCCTGTCGGGCTGCGCATAAGATCCAAACGGCGTTGATAGGTCAGGACGAAGGCTGCGGAAAAATCACCGTTAACCTTATTCTGGTGCACGCGCAGGATCACTTAATGACCGCGATGCTGTGCCAGGATTTAGCCAAAGAAATTATTGCCCTGCGCCAGGAGCGCTCCGCCTGATTTACCCGCCTTCAGCCGTTCTGGCTGAAGGCCAATTATAACAATATGTAAAGGTACCCTATGTATTCAAGTCAATTGAAGGTGAGCTTATTGTCTTTATCGGTACTGCTGGCTATTTCGACAAGTGATGTGATGGCGGCTAAATTAACCATTGAACAGCGTCTGGAATTACTGGAGTCTGAACTTTCGGCGAATAAAAAAGAGCTACAAAAAACGCAATCACAATTATCGACCTATAAAGGCAAGGTGGCCGAATTACAAAAAAGTATTAAGGATAATGAAAAACGCCATGTCACGACGGGTTATCCGACAG
The DNA here is from genome assembly GCF_002806645.1 of Klebsiella sp. H-Nf2. Classification (NCBI taxonomy): domain Bacteria; kingdom Pseudomonadati; phylum Pseudomonadota; class Gammaproteobacteria; order Enterobacterales; family Enterobacteriaceae; genus Klebsiella; species Klebsiella sp. H-Nf2. The sequence continues at coordinate 129,824 of NZ_PIBL01000004.1, read as the reverse complement.
CAACGTCGCCGGTTGCAGAAAATATAGCCAATGAAAATAATGAACTGAGTAAAAAAGCGGCCCCGGTGCAGGTCAAAGCCACTCAGCAGGTGGCGGTTATTGATACCGAAGGCCAGAAACCGAAACTGGAAAGCGTCACCCTGAAGGACATCAGCAAATTTGTTAAAGACGATATCGGCTTTAGCTACCAGGGATACTTCCGTTCCGGCTGGGGAACGTCAAATCACGGATCGTCGCAGACCTACGCCCCGGGCTCGCTGGGCCGTTTTGGTAATGAAATGAGTGGCTGGTTCGACTTAACGTTGAATCAGCGGGTCTATAACCAGGATGGCAAAACGGCGAATGCCGTCGTGACTTACGACGGTAACGTCGGCGAGCAGTATAACGACGCCTGGTTTGGTGGCAAAGATAACGACAGCATTTTGCAGTTTAGTGATATTTATTTGACCACCAAAGGTTTCCTGCCGTTCGCGCCAGAGGCAGATTTCTGGGTCGGCAAACATAAACTGCCCGAGTATGAAATTCAGATGCTGGACTGGAAGTCACTGACCACCGACGTTGCGGCCGGGGTCGGGATCCAGAACTGGGCGCTGGGGGTTGGCCAGCTGGATGCTTCCGTCAGCCGGAACGATGTCGACGTGTATTCTCGTGATTTTACGCAAACCACCCAGATGAACACCAACTCAGTCGACCTGCGCTATCGTAATATTCCCCTGTGGCAGTCGGGTTCTTTGTCGCTAATGGGCAAATATGCGTTCGCTAATAAAAATGACGAGCAGGAGAGAAACGAAGATAACAACAGCTACTTCCGGTTCAAAGATACCTGGATGGCCACCGCCATTATTCGTCAGGAACTAGAGCGCAAGGGCTTTAACGAATTTACGCTGCAGGTGGCGAACAACTCGTACGCCAGCAGTTTCGCCAATTTCTCCGGCGCCAGTAACTCCATGGCCAGCGGCCGCTATTACTATGGCGATCATACCAACGGCGTGGCCTGGCGCCTGATTTCACAGGGGGAAATGTATCTCGCCGATCGCATTATCATGGCCAATTCGCTGGTGTGGGCCCATGGCAATGATGTGTATAGCTATGAAAGCGGGGCGCACAGCGATTTCGACAGCCTGCGCGCGGTGATCCGCCCGGCGTGGATATGGGACACCTGGAACCAGACCGGGGTCGAGCTGGGGTGGTTTACCCAGAAAAACAACACCCGTCAGGGCGACGATCTGAAGGAGTCAGCGTATAAAACGACGCTGTACCATGCGCTGAAGGTTGGGCCGAGCCTGCTGGGGTCACGTCCTGAAATTCGCTTCTATGGAACGTATATCAATATTCTCGATAACCAGTTGTCGCAGTTTGCGTTCAACGACGAAAGCAAAGATGAGTTTATGATTGGCGTTCAGGCCGAGGTGTGGTGGTAACCGGCAAATCACTTAACGGGCGCCCGCATGAGGCGGGCGCGCTTTCCTGCGGCGTGGGCTACAGCAGCCACCACAGCAGAAGGAGCAGGATCAGCACACCGCCCAGCGCCAGCTGCCACGGCTTAGCGGCCCACGCTCGTTTCGGCGCGGGCTTCTCCTGCGGGATGGCCAGCGTCTCCTGAGCGCGGGCTACCCGCAGCACAAACACCTTATTCAACAGCGCCAGGATCTGCGCTGGGCTCAGCGTCGTCTGCGGGGTGACCTGCCAGCTGCGACGAGCAAAGTCGACAATCTTTTGCCACTCTGCGGCCTCCAGCGGCTGCTTGAGCGCTCCCTGCAGCGAGGTGAGCGTGGGCGAGCTTTGCGCACTCAGCGTTTGTCGCGCCTGAAGCCAGTATGAAAGCGGCGTGAAGTGCGTCGCCGGGATCAGCTCTCCGGATTTGACGCCGCAAAGTTCCAGCATGGACTGCCAAATCAGCTTGCTCGGTTCGCCGGTGGCAGCCGCCAGCTTAGTCACCAGCTGATTAAGCGTGTTGTGCTCCGCCGGCAAGAGCGGGCGCAGGGTCGCGGGACGCTGCTGCGGTTGCGGGATCGAGAGCTGGCCGCGCTGCAGCAGGTGCAGAATGTTCTCCAGCTGCGGCTGGCTTAGCGCATGCAGCGCCGTTTGCCCATAATGTTGACGAATATAATCGCTGACCGCCTGACGGTTATTGCCTTGACCCAGCAGATCGCTGAGCTGTGCCAGCGTCTGGCGATGATGATGATTATCCTGAGCCGTGGTTAAACGCTGATTGAGACTCGTCTCCGCGGCGTTGAAATGGCGGGCCAGCAGGGGGGTATCGCCTTTCAGTCCGAGGTCATGCTTGACGCAGGCCCACACTTCCGCATTCTGCTGCGAGGTCAGCGCCACCAGGCGCGTGATCAGTCGCTCCAGGACGGTGCGTTGCTGCATGGAAAGCGAAGGTTCGCCGGTGGCGGCAGTGCCTGATGGACCTCGCCCCGGAGGACGGTCTGGCATATCTGCAAGAGGGTGCGTCATGATTCATCCTTTCGATATCGCGGTGCTGGAACCAGGTGATGAGTATGCCTGGCGGCCAGATTATGGCACACTTCCCCGGTTAACTCTCGTTCTCAGACAGGTACTGAACTGTGAAAATCCTCGTTGATGAAAATATGCCCTATGCCCGTGAGCTTTTTAGCCGTTTAGGCGATGTGCAAGCGGTTCCAGGCCGTCCGGTTCCGGCCGATGCTCTGACCAATGCGGATGCATTAATGGTGCGATCGGTCACCCGGGTCAATGAAGCATTGCTCTCCGGCAAGGCCATTAAGTTCGTCGGTACCGCTACCGCAGGCACCGATCACGTCGATCAGGCGTGGCTGCAGCAGGCAGGGATTGGTTTCTCCGCGGCGCCCGGCTGCAACGCCATTGCGGTGGTGGAGTATGTCTTTTCATCGCTACTGATGCTGGCCGAACGCGACGGTTTCGCGCTGCGCGATCGTACCGTCGGGATCGTTGGCGTCGGCAACGTCGGTGGACGACTGCAAAAACGGCTGGAAGCGCTGGGGATCAAAACGCTGCTCTGCGATCCGCCGCGCGCCGATCGCGGAGACGAAGGCGATTTCCGCTCCCTCGATGCGCTGGTTCAGGAAGCCGATGTACTGACCTTCCATACTCCGCTGTATAAAGAAGGACCGTATAAAACCCTGCATCTGGCGGATGAAGCGCTGATTAGCCGTCTGAAGCCTGGAACGATTTTAATTAACGCCTGCCGCGGACCGGTGGTCGATAACGCCGCGCTGCTGAAACGGCTGGAAGCTGGACAGCCACTGAGCGTGGTGCTGGACGTCTGGGAGCCGGAGCCGGATCTTAACGTAGAGCTTCTTAAGCGAGTGGATATCGGTACCGCGCATATCGCAGGCTACACCCTCGAAGGGAAAGCGCGCGGGACGACGCAGGTTTTTGAAGCCTACAGCGCCTTTATTGGCCATCCGCAGCAGGTGGCGCTGGATACCCTGCTGCCGGCGCCGGAATTTGGCCGCATCACCCTGCATGGCCCGCTCGATCAGCCGACGCTGAAAAGACTGGTCCATTTGGTGTATGATGTGCGCCGCGATGATGCGCCGCTGCGGAAGGTGGCGGGCGTCGCCGGTGAATTCGACAAGCTGCGTAAAAACTATCAGGAACGCCGCGAATGGTCTTCGCTGTATGTGCAGTGCAGCGATGCGCAGGCGGCGACGTTGTTGCGCCAGCTCGGTTTTAACGCCGTGCATCATTCTGTTCGTTAATGTCTTCTTAATGCCTCTGCCGGATACTCCGGCAGGGCCGCTTTATTTCTGGAGTAAACCACCATGTCTGAAGGCTGGAATATTGCCGTACTGGGCGCAACGGGCGCCGTAGGCGAAGCCCTGCTCGAAACTCTTGCTGAACGCCAGTTCCCGGTGGGGGAGATTTTTGCTCTGGCGCGCAATGAAAGCGCGGGCGAACATCTGCGTTTTGGTGGCAAGTCGGTGATCGTCAAGGACGCCGCCGAGTTTGACTGGACCCAGGCCCAGCTGGCCTTCTTCGCTGCCGGCGTCGAAGCCAGCGCGGCGTATATCGAAGACGCCACCAACGCCGGGTGTCTGGTTATCGATCTCAGCGGCCTGTTCGCGCTGGAGCCGGACGTGCCGCTGGTGGTGCCGGACGTGAACCCGTTCGTTCTGGGCGACTACCGCAATCGCAACCTGATCGCGGTGCCCAATAGTCTGACCAGCCAGCTGCTGACGGCACTCAAGCCACTTATCGATCAGGGCGGATTGTCGCGCATCAGCGTCACCAACCTGCTCTCCGCCTCGGGACGCGGGAAAAAAGCGGTGGATGCGCTGGCAGGGCAGAGCGCCAAGCTGCTGAATGGGATCCCCGTCGATGAAGACGATTTCTTTGGCCGCCAGCTGGCATTTAATATGCTACCGCTGCTGCCGGATCGTGAAGGGAGCGTGCGCGAAGAGCGGCGTATCGTCGATGAAGCGCGCAAAATCCTTCAGGATGACGGGCTGATGATTTCCGCCAGCGTCGTTCAGTCGCCGGTCTTCTACGGCCATGCGCAGATGGTGAACTTTGAAGCGATGCGTCCGCTGGCAGCGGAAGAGGCGCGCGACGCCTTTACTCGCGGCGAGGAAATTGAGCTTTCTGAAGAGGGCGAATTCCCAACTCAGGTTGGCGACGCTTCCGGCAATGCCCGTCTCTCCATCGGCTGTGTGCATAACGATTACGGCATGCCGGAGCAGATTCAGTTCTGGTCCGTCGCGGATAACGTCCGCTTCGGTGGCGCGCTGATGGCGGTGAAGATCGCCGAGAAGCTGATTGAGGAGTACCTGTACTGATGTCTGAGATGGAGCAACAGCCGATCTATAAAATCGCGCTGGGCATCGAGTACGACGGCAGCAAATATTATGGCTGGCAGCGGCAAAACGAAGTGCGCAGCGTGCAGGAGAAGCTGGAAAAGGCGTTGTCGCAGGTGGCTAACGAACCGGTAAGCGTATTTTGCGCCGGTCGCACCGACGCCGGTGTCCATGGCACCGGCCAGGTGGTGCATTTCGAAACCCGGGCGCAGCGTAAAGATGCCGCCTGGACGCTGGGGGTAAATGCGAATTTACCTGGTGACATCGCGGTGCGTTGGGTTAAACATGTGCCGGCGGATTTTCACGCCCGGTTCAGCGCCACAGCGCGACGCTATCGTTACGTTATCTATAATCATCGCCTGCGCCCGGCGGTGTTGAGCCAGGGCGTCACGCATTTTCACCAGCCGCTCGACGCCGGGCGTATGCAGCGCGCTGCGCAGTGTCTGCTGGGGGAGAATGACTTTACCTCGTTTCGCGCGGTGCAGTGTCAGTCGCGCACCCCGTGGCGAAACGTGATGCATATTAACGTTACCCGCTACGGTGCTTATGTGGTGGTGGATATCAAAGCAAACGCCTTTGTACATCATATGGTCAGGAATATTGTGGGCAGCCTGATGGAAGTCGGCGCCGGAAACCAGCCGGAGAGCTGGATGGCAGAACTGCTGGCAGCAAAAGACAGGACGCTCGCTGCGGCAACGGCAAAAGCGGAAGGGTTGTATCTGGTGTCGGTGGATTACCCGGCCCACTATGATTTACCGGTGCTGCCAATGGGCCCGCTGTTTCTGGCGGACTAATAGGGTCATTAAGGGTAAAGACAAATATGGACTTGATTCACTTTTTAATTGATTTCATCCTGCATATTGATGTGCACCTTGCCGAACTGGTTGCCCAGTACGGCGTCTGGGTTTATGCCATTCTGTTTTTGATTCTGTTCTGCGAAACCGGGCTGGTGGTGACGCCGTTCCTGCCGGGCGATTCCCTGCTGTTCGTGGCGGGCGCGCTCTCGGCGCTGCCGACCAACGATCTCAATGTTCACCTGATGGTATTGCTGATGATTATCGCGGCCATAGTCGGTGATGCGGTTAACTACACTATTGGCCGGCTGTTCGGCGAGAAGCTGTTCAGTAATCCGAACTCGAAGATTTTCCGTCGTAGCTATCTGGATAAAACCCATAGCTTCTATGAACGTCACGGCGGAAAAACCATTATCCTGGCGCGCTTTGTGCCGATAGTCCGAACCTTCGCGCCGTTTGTGGCGGGAATGGGGCATATGTCCTATCGTCATTTTGCAGCCTATAACGTGGTCGGGGCGCTGCTGTGGGTGTTGCTGTTCACCTACGCTGGCTACCTGTTTGGCGATCTGCCGGTGGTGCAGGAGAACCTGAAGCTGCTGATTGTGGCGATCATCGTCCTCTCCGTCCTGCCCGGCGTGATTGAAATCATCCGCCATAAGCGGGCAGCGTCAAAGCAGGCGAAGTAGCTCGCCCTGCGCTGCGTGTGACGGCCATGTGTCGTCACGCGCAGCGGTTTGACCACTTTTTTATCCCATGTTCCGGGATGATATGATTTAATGTGCAACATTCATGGTCTGTAAGAGGCAAAAATGGCATTATGCGCCCCTTACGACAAAACTGGCATCGACCAGGTTCAGGCAGAAAGGTTATCAATGAGCTGGATTGAACGAATTAAAAGCAACATCACTCCCACCCGCAAGGCGAGCATTCCTGAGGGTGTATGGACCAAGTGCGACAGCTGCGGTCAGGTACTCTACCGCGCCGAGCTGGAGCGCAACCTGGAGGTTTGTCCTAAGTGCGATCACCATATGCGCATGTCGGCGCGTAATCGCCTGCATAGCCTGTTGGATGAAGGTTCTCTGGTAGAACTGGGTAGCGAACTTGAGCCAAAAGATGTGCTGAAGTTCCGCGATTCAAAAAAATACAAAGACCGCCTGGCGTCCGCTCAGAAAGAGACGGGCGAGAAAGACGCGCTGGTGGTGATGAAAGGTACGCTCTATGAGATGCCGGTGGTTGCCGCCGCCTTTGAGTTCTCCTTTATGGGGGGCTCGATGGGTTCCGTCGTCGGTGCACGCTTTGTGCGCGCGGTGGAGCAGGCGCTGGAAGACAACTGCCCGCTGATCTGCTTCTCCGCCTCCGGTGGTGCCCGTATGCAGGAAGCGCTGATGTCGCTGATGCAGATGGCGAAAACCTCCGCCGCGCTGGCAAAAATGCAGGAGCGCGGATTACCGTACATCTCCGTGCTGACCGACCCGACCATGGGCGGCGTATCGGCGAGCTTTGCGATGCTGGGCGATCTGAACATTGCCGAGCCGAAAGCGCTGATCGGCTTTGCCGGTCCTCGCGTGATTGAGCAGACCGTACGCGAGAAGCTGCCGCCGGGATTCCAGCGCAGTGAGTTCCTGATTGAAAAAGGGGCGATTGATATGATCGTTCGCCGCCCGGAAATGCGTCTCAAGCTGGCCAGCATTCTGGCGAAGCTGATGAACCTGCCGGCGCCGGTTCCCGCTTCGGAAGCGCCTAATGAAGGCGTGGTGGTGCCGCCGGCACCGGATCAGGAACCAGAGGCCTGATAAAGCAGAGGGCAGGGCCTGGCGGCGCTGCCCTTTTTTATTCATACGCGTTAACCGTCAATTCTTGCGGGCATCATGGAAAAAGATCCTATTCCTCAGGCCACGTCGCCCCTGGCTACGTGGCTTTCTTATCTGGAACATCTGCACAGTAAAACCATCGACCTGGGGCTGGCGCGCGTCAGCGAGGTCGCCGGGCAGATGGCTATCGTCAAACCGGCACCGTTTGTCTTTACGGTTGCTGGCACCAATGGCAAAGGCACCACCTGCCGTACCCTGGAAACCGTCCTGATGGCGGCCGGCTATAAAGTGGGGGTTTACAGCTCCCCGCACCTGGTGCGCTACACCGAACGCGTGCGCATTCAGGGAGCTGAACTACCGGAGGCGGCGCATACGGCCTCGTTTGCTGAAATCGAAGCGGCGCGCGGTGACATCTCGTTGACCTATTTTGAGTACGGCACGCTCTCGGCGCTGTGGCTGTTTAAGCAGGCGCAGCTGGACGTGGTGATCCTTGAGGTAGGGCTGGGTGGCCGTCTCGACGCCACTAACATCGTGGATGCTGACGTGGCGGTGGTCACCAGCATCGCCCTCGATCATACCGACTGGCTGGGGCCGGATCGCGAAAGTATCGGCCGGGAAAAAGCGGGTATCTTTCGTGCTGGTAAACCGGCGGTGGTGGGGGAGCCGGATATGCCGCACACCATTGCCGACGTGGCCAGCGAGAAAGGCGCGCTGCTCCAGCGCCGCGGCGTCGACTGGCGCTATGAGGTGGAGGGCGAAACATGGTCCTTCCACGACGGGGACGGGGCGTTAAGCCGCCTGCCGCTGCCTCAGGTGCCGTTGCCGAATGCGGCGACGGCCGTGGCGGCGCTGCGCGCCAGCGGGCTTGCTGTCGATGAGACTATCCTCCGCGATGGGATCCGCGATGCGATGCTGCCGGGACGCTTTCAGATAATCAGCGACGCCCCGCGGGTGATCCTCGATGTAGCGCATAACCCACACGCGGCGGCCTATCTCGCCGGGCGTCTCAAAACGTTAGCGAAAACGGGACGCGTGCTGGCGGTTATTGGTATGCTGCATGATAAGGACATTGCCGGCACGCTGGCCAATCTGGCCCCGGAAGTCGATGCCTGGTACTGTGCGCCGCTGGAAGGCCCGCGCGGAGCGACGGCGGAGCAACTGGTGGAACATTTGCGTGGCGGCACAGTCTATACCAGCGTGGCGCAGGCGTGGCATGCGGCCATGGCTGACGCTAAAGTGGAAGATACCGTGCTGGTGTGTGGTTCATTTCACACCGTAGCGCAGGTAATGGAAGAGATAGACGCGGGGAGAATCGGTGGCGAGTAAGTTTCAGAACCGTTTAGTCGGGACAATCGTGCTGGTGGCGCTGGGGGTGATTATCCTGCCAGGGCTGCTGGACGGGCAGAAAAAGCATTACCAGGATGAGTTTGCCGCGATCCCACTGGTGCCGAAACCGGGCGATCGCGATGAACCGGATATGTTGCCAGCGGCGACCCAGGCGTTGCCTTCGCAACCGCCGGAAGGGGCGGCGGAAGAGGTGCGGGCGGGCGATGCCGCCGCGCCATCGTTAGATCCGTCGCGTATTCCGGTGAACAGCAACAGCTTCGATGACGTTCAGGAGCCGGTGGTGGCCGCGAAACCGCAACCCAAGCCGCAGCCGAAACCACAGCCACAGCCACAGCCGCAACAGCAGGCCGCGACGCCAACGCCGCCGCCGGTTAAGCCGCAGCAGCAACAGCCACCGCAGCAGCAGGCGGCCCTGCCGGCGCCGACCGGCAAAGCCTATGTGGTTCAACTGGGCGCGTTGAAGAACGCCGATAAAGTGAATGAGATTGTCGGTAAACTACGGGCCTCGGGTTTCAAAGTCTATACGTCGCCTTCGACGCCGGTACAGGGTAAAATTACCCGCATCCTCGTCGGCCCGGATGCGTCAAAAGACAAGCTGAAAGGCCAACTGGGCGATCTGCAACAGATCTCCGGACTCAGCGGGGTCGTGATGGGCTTCACCCCAAACTGATTGTTTTTTTCGCAATGCGGAGAGAACGTTGCGGGGAGAAACGCCCCGCAAACCCTGTCTCAGCCGCCCTGAAGAGGCGAAAGGCAGTCTGGCGTTGAATGTTTTTTCAGCGCCATTTTTATTTCTGTAGGGCATGGAAATCCCTACGCAAACGTTTTCTTTTTCTGTTAGAATGCGCCCCGAACTGGACGACAGGGCGTAAATCGTGGGACGTATATGGTCTGGATTGATTACGCCATTATGGCGGTGCTGGGTCTTTCTTGCCTGGTCAGCCTGATCCGCGGCTTTGTTCGCGAAGCTTTATCGTTAGTGACGTGGGGTTGCGCGTTTTATGTCGCCAGCCATTACTACGCTGACCTGTCTGTCTGGTTTACGGGCTTTGAGGATGAACGGGTTCGAAATGGGATTGCTATTGCGGCGCTGTTTATCGTGACGCTCATCGTTGGCGCTATCGTGAACTATGTGATAGGTCAGCTGGTGGAGAAGACCGGTTTGTCAGGTACCGACAGGGTATTGGGGATCTGCTTCGGCGCGCTACGTGGGGTGCTGATCATCGCCGCTATCTTGTTCTTCCTTGACACTTTTACCGGGATGGCGAAGAGCGATGACTGGCATCAGTCGCAGTTTATTCCCTATTTTACCCCCGTCATCAGATGGTTTTTTGAATACCTGCAAAGCTCGTCAAGTTTCTTGCCTAAAGTATAGACTTTGGGTCGTTGCTGAACGAGGAAAAGACGTATGTGCGGTATTGTCGGTATCGCCGGTGTTATGCCGGTTAACCAGTCGATTTATGATGCGCTAACGGTGCTCCAGCACCGTGGACAGGATGCCGCTGGCATCATCACCATTGATGCCAACAACTGCTTCCGGTTGCGTAAGGCTAACGGGCTGGTAAGCGACGTATTCGAAGCCCGCCACATGCAGCGTATGCAGGGCAATATGGGTATTGGCCACGTGCGTTATCCTACGGCGGGCAGCTCCAGCGCCTCCGAGGCACAGCCGTTTTACGTTAACTCGCCGTATGGCATCACATTGGCGCATAACGGCAACCTGACTAACGCACACGAGCTGCGTAAAAAGCTGTTTGAAGAAAAACGCCGCCATATCAATACCACCTCTGATTCCGAAATCCTCCTCAATATTTTCGCCAGTGAGCTGGATAACTTCCGCCACTACCCGCTGGAAGCGGACAACATCTTCGCTGCGATTGCGGCGACCAACCGCCAGATCCGCGGCGCGTATGCGTGCGTGGCGATGATTATCGGTCATGGCATGGTGGCCTTCCGCGACCCCAACGGCATTCGTCCGCTGGTGCTGGGTAAACGTGACGTTGGCGACGGCCGCACCGAGTATATGGTGGCGTCCGAAAGCGTGGCGCTCGATACGCTTGGTTTTGAATTCCTGCGCGATGTCGCACCGGGCGAAGCGGTCTATATTACCGAGAAAGGCCAGCTGTTTACCCGTCAGTGTGCCGATAATCCGGTCAGCAACCCGTGCCTGTTCGAGTACGTCTATTTTGCCCGTCCGGACTCGTTTATCGACAAAATTTCCGTCTACAGCGCCCGCGTCAACATGGGGACTAAGCTGGGCGAAAAGATTGCCCGTGAGTGGGAAGATCTGGATATTGACGTCGTTATCCCGATCCCGGAGACCTCCTGCGATATCGCTCTGGAAATCGCCCGCATTCTCGACAAACCTTATCGTCAGGGCTTCGTGAAGAACCGCTACGTCGGCCGGACGTTTATCATGCCGGGTCAGCAGCTGCGTCGTAAATCTGTTCGTCGTAAGCTCAACGCCAACCGTGCGGAATTCCGCGATAAGAACGTGCTGCTGGTCGATGATTCCATTGTACGCGGCACCACCTCTGAGCAGATCATTGAGATGGCGCGCGAAGCTGGGGCGAAAAAGGTTTATCTGGCCTCCGCTGCGCCGGAAATTCGTTTCCCGAACGTTTATGGTATCGATATGCCGACCGCCAACGAACTGATCGCCCATGGCCGCGAAGTGGATGAGATCCGCCAGATCATCGGCGCCGATGGCCTGATTTTCCAGGATCTTAACGATCTGATCGACGCGGTGCGCGCGGAGAACCCGGATATTCAACAGTTTGAATGCTCGGTGTTCAACGGCGTGTACGTCACCCGGGATGTCGACCAACAGTACCTCGACTACCTTGACTCCCTGCGTAACGATGATGCCAAAGCGGTACAGCTGCAGAACGAAGTCGAAAATCTGGAGATGCACAACGAGGGTTAACCCCTTCGCGCATCGCGGGCCTGCCGTTCCTGAGGGACGGCGGGCCTTTTTTTATCCCATTGGCGGTGCCTCAATGGTTGCGCCAGAGGCTATAATCCGGCAAAGTCTGCGGCACACGCGCAAGGGGTAACAGAACGTGAAACGACTGATTATTGGCATTTCTGGCGCCAGCGGCGCTATCTATGGCGTGCGGATGCTGCAGGTGCTGCGGGGTGTGCCGGAGATTGAAACCCATCTGATCCTCAGCCAGGCGGCGCGGCAAACGCTGGCCCTCGAGACCGACTTCAGCGTGCGCGACGTGCAGGCGCTGGCCGATGTGGTGCATGACGCCCGCGATATCGCCGCCAGTATCTCTTCCGGTTCGTTTAAAACCGCCGGGATGGTGATTTTACCCTGCTCAATGAAAACGCTCTCTGGCATTGTCCATAGCTATACGGATGGCCTGCTGACGCGGGCGGCCGATGTCGTGCTGAAGGAGCGTCGTCCGCTGGTGCTCTGCGTGCGGGAAACGCCGTTCCATCTCGGCCATCTGCGATTGCTGGTTCAGGCCGCGGAGCTCGGGGCGGTCATTATGCCACCGGTGCCGGCCTTTTATCACCGGCCGCAAAGCCTGGATGATGTCATCAACCAGACTGTCAATCGGGTGCTCGATCAGTTCGATATTAGCCTGTCTCAAGACCTGTTTACCCGCTGGCAGGGGGCACAGGATTGCACTAAATAAGTGCATTCAATGTACGCTTGCGCCGCGGTGGTGCAAATTTGTCGTCCCGATCAAATCCTCGACATTTATTTCGTCTTTTTGCGCTGAGGCACTGCGGTTTCGCCAGTAATGCTGGTATCTTCCCTTCCAAGACAATCCTGCAACTTTATTTTAACAAATTTAACCCTGTTCCCGGCACGCACCGGGAAGATGGCACAAAAACTGCAGGATTGATCGGCAATCACCATAACAAGCAACGCACCACATCACGACACTTAAGGGTACTGTATGAAGAAGACGATTCTGGCTCTCTCTTTACTCGTGGGAATGAGCAGCACGGCGAGCGTGTTTGCTGCTCTGCCGCAGAGCATTCGCATTGGCACTGACGCGACCTATGCGCCATTTTCGTCGAAAGACGCAAAAGGGGACTTTGTGGGTTTTGATATCGATTTAGGCAATGAGCTGTGCTCCCGAATTAAGGTGAAATGTACCTGGGTCGGCAGTGATTTTGACTCCCTGATCCCCTCCCTCAAAGCGAAGAAAATTGACGCCATTATCTCTTCGCTCTCCATCACCGAGAAGCGTCAGCAAGAGATCGCCTTCTCTGACAAGCTTTATGCCGCTGACTCGCGTCTGATCGCCGCCAAAGGGTCGCCGATCCAGCCGACGCTGGAGGCGCTGAAAGGCAAGCACGTCGGGGTGCTGCAAGGTTCTACTCAGGAAGCCTATGCCAACGACCGCTGGCGCAGCCAGGGCGTTGACGTGGTGGCCTACCAGAACCAGGATCTGATCTATTCAGACCTCGCTGCTGGCCGTCTGGATGCGGCGCTGCAGGATGAAGTCGCCGCCAGCGAAGGCTTCCTGAAACAGCCTGCCGGGAAAGATTTCGCCTTCGCCGGCCCGGCGGTGAAAGATAAAAAGTACTTTGGCGATGGTACCGGTATCGGTCTGCGTAAGGCCGACGTCGAACTGAAAGCCGCGTTTGATAAAGCGCTGGGCGAGATACGTAAAGACGGCACCTACGACAAAATGGCGAAGAAATACTTCGATTTTAACGTTTACGGCGACTAAGACTGCTGCAGGCCCGCACGATAGTGTGGGCCTGATGCCATACTCGTGATCCTGCCCCAGAACGGTGCAACAAAAAACGCTGTGGATCATTTCAGTGCAAAAGCAGCCAGTTTTTTGGCTAAAAAATGCATAGTTAAGCGTTTCTGATGCAAAAAATCGGCCTTTCTGGTGCATAAATCTTTGCCCTCAAGGGGCGAATAATGGCACGATAACTGGCGTAAATAGTTCTAATAAACCCGTTAGAATGACAGTCTGTCGAGGATAGTTATGAAAAAACTGGCGTTGTCTCTCTCTTTAGCGCTGGCCCTTTCCAGCGTTTCCACGGTCTTTGCCGCCATTCCGCAAAAAATTCGTATTGGCACCGATCCGACTTATGCCCCCTTCGAATCGAAGAATGCGCAGGGGGAATTGGTGGGTTTTGATATCGATCTGGCAAAAGAGCTGTGTAAGCGTATTAATACCCAATGTACCTTTGTTGAAAACCCGCTGGATGCACTGATCCCCTCCTTAAAAGCCAAGAAAATCGACGCGATTATGTCTTCGCTGTCGATTACCGAAAAGCGCCAGCAGGAAATTGCCTTCACCGACAAGCTGTACGCGGCAGATTCGCGTCTGGTGGTGAAAAAGGGCAGCCCGGTAACGCCGGATCTGGCCACGCTGAAAGGTAAGCGCGTGGGCGTGCTGCAGGGGACGACTCAGGAAACCTATGGTAATGAGCACTGGGCGCCGAAAGGTATCGAAATTGTCTCCTATCAGGGGCAGGACAATATCTATTCCGACCTGACCGCCGGCCGTATCGACGCCGCGTTCCAGGATGAGGTCGCGGCCAGTGAAGGGTTCCTGAAACAGCCTATTGGTAAAGATTACCAGTTTGGCGGACCATCGATTAAAGATGAGAAGCTGTTCGGCGTCGGCACCGGTATGGGGCTGCGTAAGGAAGACAACGAACTGCGTGAAGCGCTGAATAAGGCGTTTGCAGAGATGCGTAAGGACGGCACCTACGACAAACTGGCGAAAAGATACTTCGATTTTAACGTATACGGCGAATAATTCTCACGCCTCACCACTGCGCGTGCGTTTCACGCGCAGTGGTGAATGACAGACAGGGTAGGCAGCATGCTGTATGGGTTTTCACAGGTTATTTTGCAGGGTGCGCTCGTCACCCTGGAGCTTGCGCTGAGCTCGGTCGTTATTGCGATCCTGATCGGGCTGGCCGGCGCTGGCGCGAAGCTATCGAGCAATCGTCCTCTGGCGCTGGTGTTTGAAGGCTATACCACACTGATTCGCGGCGTCCCCGACCTGGTGCTGATGCTGCTGATTTTCTACGGCCTGCAGATTGCGCTAAACAGCGTCACTGATGCGCTGGGCATGACGCAGTTTGATATCGATCCGATGATCGCCGGGATTATCACCCTCGGCTTTATCTATGGCGCCTATTTTACGGAAACCTTCCGCGGCGCCTACCTTGCGGTGCCAAAGGGGCATATCGAAGCGGCTACCGCCTTCGGCTTTAGCGGCGGGCAGACGTTCCGGCGTATTCTGTTCCCGGCGATGATGCGCTACGCGCTGCCGGGGATCGGCAACAACTGGCAGGTTATCCTCAAGGCAACGGCGCTGGTCTCGCTGCTGGGTCTGGAGGATGTGGTCAAAGCCACGCAGCTGGCCGGGAAAAGCACCTGGCAGCCGTTCTACTTCGCCATCGTCTGCGGCCTGATTTATCTGGTGTTTACCACCCTTTCTAATGGCGTACTGCTGCTGCTCGAACGCCGCTATACCGTTGGCGTGAAGAGGGCTGACCTGTGATTGAAATTATTCAGGAGTACTGGAAATCACTGCTGTGGACCGACGGCTATCGCTTTACCGGCGTGGCAATAACCTTATGGTTGCTGATCGCCTCGGTGGTGATGGGCGGCGTTATGGCGGTGTTTCTGGCGATCGGCCGCGTCTCAAGCAATAAATTTATCCAGTTCCCCATCTGGCTGTTCACTTACATCTTTCGCGGCACGCCGCTGTATGTGCAACTGCTGGTTTTTTACTCCGGCATGTATACCCTGGAAATCGTCAAAGGCACGGAGCTGCTGAACGCTTTTTTCCGTAGCGGGCTAAACTGCACAGTGCTGGCGTTAACCCTGAATACCTGCGCCTATACCACTGAAATTTTCGCTGGGGCGATCCGCTCAGTACCCGCCGGAGAAATTGAAGCGGCACGGGCCTACGGCTTCTCGTCCGTCAAACTGTACCGCTGCATTATTCTGCCTTCCGCGCTGCGCATTGCGCTACCGGCCTACAGTAACGAAGTGATCCTGATGCTGCACTCCACCGCGCTGGCGTTTACCGCTACGGTGCCGGATCTGCTGAAAATCGCCCGCGATATCAACTCCGCGACTTATCAGCCGTTCACTGCCTTTGGCATCGCCGCGGTGCTCTATTTAATTATCTCGTATGTGCTGATTAGCTTGTTCCGTAAAGCGGAAAAGCGCTGGTTGCAGCATATCAAACCTTCTTCGACGCATTGAGAACGCCATGTCCGACAATAAATTAAACGTTATCGATCTACACAAACGCTATGGAGAACACGAGGTGCTGAAGGGCGTCTCCCTGCAGGCGAAAGCCGGGGACGTGATCAGTATCATTGGTTCATCGGGTTCCGGGAAAAGCACCTTTTTGCGCTGCATTAACTTCCTCGAAAAACCGAGTGAGGGCACGATCGTCGTCAGTGGCCAGAATATTGGCCTGGTGCGGGATAAAGACGGCCAGCTGAAGGTGGCTGACAAGAACCAACTGCGTCTGCTGCGTACTCGCCTGACCATGGTGTTCCAGCATTTCAATCTGTGGAGCCATATGACGGTGCTGGAGAACGTCATGGAGGCGCCGATTCAGGTGCTGGGCTTAAGCAAACAAGAAGCGCGCGATCGCGCGGTAAAATACCTGGCCAAGGTCGGGATTGACGAACGTCAGCAGGCGAAATACCCGGTACATCTCTCCGGCGGCCAGCAGCAGCGTGTCTCTATTGCCCGCGCGCTGGCGATGGAGCCGGAAGTGCTGCTGTTTGATGAGCCGACGTCAGCGCTGGATCCGGAACTGGTGGGCGAAGTGTTGCGTATCATGCAGCAGCTGGCGGAAGAGGGAAAAACCATGGTGGTGGTGACCCACGAAATGGGCTTTGCCCGCCACGTCTCTTCGCATGTTATTTTCCTGCATCAGGGCAAAATTGAAGAAGAAGGGCATCCGGACGCGCTGTTTGGCGCGCCGAAAAGCCCGCGCCTGCAGCAGTTTCTGAAAGGTTCGCTGAAATAAATGCTTCACCCGGCGTCTGTGGGCGTCGGGTGAGATTCACGCTCCAGCCGATAGATCCAGTCATCGTAATCGACGCCGTTCAGATGATAGGCTTTCTCCAGCACCTGGGTGCGCACAAAGCCCTGTTTCTCCAGCAGACGCGATGAGCCACGATTTTCTCCCAGCACCCAGGCATTGATGGCCAGCACGCCCAGCGTGCTGAAACCATAATCGCAGAGCGCGCGCAGCGCTTCGCTGGCGTAGCCTTTTCCCTGGGCCTGCGGCAGCAGGGCGTAGCCGACGTCAGCCTCGTGCGGATTTTTCGGACTGATGCGTAGCCCAATATCGCCCAGTGCGTCGCCGCGTTTATCTCGCAAAACAAACACCCCGGGATCGGCACAGCGGCTGGCAAACACGCTGCGCAGCGCCGTCTCGCTTAACACTTCCCCCATGAAACGCATCACCTGCGGATCCTGACGCAGGCGCAGAAAAAAGGGCCAGTCGGCGGCAACAAAGCGGGTAAGCGAAAGGCGCGGCGTGGTTATTGTCGTCATAAAGCAGTCAATACGGAGAAAGGAAGGTCCACCTTACCACTTTGCTTCTTCTGATTACACCGGCGAACCGGCCAGTCAGCGGCCGGCTGGCGATGAACTCAGGAGTTTCAGATGTCCCTGTACGCGCTGGTTGTCCGGGATACTACGAAGCTGCAGCGCCAGGTTGAGGCTATCCAGGAGTTGAGCATGAGCCACCAGCGTAGAATCGGCGGCGAGGCGCTTCTCCGCGACCAGCCAGTCAACGACGGTTTTCCAGCGCCATAGCGGGGAGTTGCCTGTAACCCGCTGGACCGGCCCGGGAAAACGCCCACTACCGCGAGTGCCTTCTTTTAGCATGGCGATAGCCTGGCGGGAGACGCCAGTGAGTTCGGCGATATCGCTCAGCCCCACCAGCGTTGAATCTACCGATTCCACACGGACCTGGGGCAGCGCGGCGGATTCAACGTCGCGGATTGCGGACAGTACCGCCTGCTCGAGAGATTCGCTATCGCGATCAAATTCCAGGTAGACCGCAGTGCCGTAGAAGCAGATCAGCGCATCGCTACAGCCTGCGGCAAAGAGCGCATCTTCCAGTCCTGGCGTCTGGCTGGTGACGCCGGAAAGCGTCAGCGTAAAATTAAAAAGCGGCATCGTTTAGCGTTCCTTATGCGTGTGCGTGATACGGTCCGTCGCTGAAAGCGAGCAGCGTTCGATCATTCTGATGATCTGCCGGGCATGATTTTCAGGTGACGCAGGCGTCGACCATATGCTCATCATGTGCTGACGGTGTTCGGCTATCCCGCAAATCAGCCGCGCAAAGCAGTGGCTGCTTCTGCCCGCGGGTATCACTATCCAGCCCTCCGCCAACGCTCTGGCGATGGCGGCCCTGATATGTTTGTCCGGATGTTCCTTCATCGCGATGTCCTGCTCAGAATAAAAGGAGTGTTGACGGGCGTCAACATTTTTGGCGATAAAAGCATCGCCAGGACGTTATGGCAGAAGAAGTCATTTGACGTTGGAATACACTTCACAATCAACGCGGTGAAGGGAACAGAAGAAAAAAACGTTGCGAGGCAGTGTCCAGTTGGAGGGAATCAGGGGAGCCAATGCTCCCCCGTTTAGCCATTAGCTCAGCACATCCTTGAGCGCTTCGTCCAGATCGTACCAGCGGAAGGCGAAGCCAGCGGCTTCCAGACGCTTAGGCAGCGCGCGCTGGCCACCGAGCACCAGGACGGCGGATTCACCCATCAGCAGGCGGATAGCGGCGGCAGGAACGCGGAAAATGGCTGGTCGATTGAGCGCATGACCCAGCGCGTGGGCGAACTGTTCGTTATGCACCGGATAGGGAGAAACCATATTGAACGGGCCGCGTAAATCGTTATCCAGCAGCCACAGAATGCCGTTAACCATATCGTCGATATGGATCCAGGCCAGGTACTGTCTGCCGCTGCCGATGGGCCCGCCGAGGCCGAGCTTAAAGGCGGGCGTCATTTTGCCGAGAATACCACCCCGCGGGGCCAGTACCACACCGGTGCGCAGCAGGCAGACGCGGGTCTGTTCGCTTTGCGCTTCGCAGGCAATTTGTTCCCAGCGGGCGCAAAGCTTATGGGTAAACTCATTGTGCGGTGGCTCTTCTTCGGTCACCACCACCTCGCCGAGATCGCCATAGTAGCCGGTGGCGGAACCGCTGATCAGCACGGAGGGAGGCGTGTCGCTGGCGTGGATCAGGCCAACCAGCCGCTGAGTGAGATCCCAGCGGCTATGGCACAAGCGTTGTTTCTGCTCGGCTGTCCAGCGTTTATCAGCAATGGGCTCGCCTGCCAGATTGATGACGGCATCAATATCGTTGAGGTGGTGATGGCCTTCGAAATCGCGCCACAGCGTGACGCGCGGATCGAGGCGGGCGCGGGCGGTATCCGGATGCCGTGTGGATACCGTGACGCTATGCCCCAGCTCCAGCAACCGGGGTATCAGATGTCGGCCAATCAGGCCGGTGCCACCCGTAAGCAGGATCTTCATACCACCTCCCTGACATCGTTATCGCCGCCAGCTCATGGTCATCGACACCGAGTCGGCATAGCGCAGCGCATGAAGTTTATCGATCTCCACTTCAGCATATGTGACCCAGTGATGTTCGCATGCGATATTCAGCACATCCTGAGTTAATTTTTCCAGTAGCGAGAAACGGCCATTCTCAAGATGACTGATGATGCGCTTGGTAATGGTGCGGTAGTTCAGCGCATCATTGATGTCTTCGCTGTCGCGTGCCTTATCGGCGGGATAGTGAATCGCAACATTCACCACCACGTCCTGGCGGTTGGCGATCTCTTCCTCTTTAATTCCAATAAAAGTACGCAGGCGCAGGTTCTTAATACGAATAATGGCGTCTGGTTGAGACATTGCAGGCTTCCTCCGTGTTGTAAGTCCTGCAATCATACAACAAAGCGCGACGGGCGAGCAGGGGGTTAATAAGGCTGAATTTTTAGCATTGCTTCAATCGTCGCCGGCCGCTGCTTAATGCGCTCATACCAGTTATGTACCGCCGGATAGTTCGCCAGATCGATACGCTGTCGGACATGGCTGTTGACCCAGGGCCAGGCGGCAATATCGGCGATGCTGTAATGGTCGCCGCCAAGCCACGGACTGGCTTCAAGGCGGTGATTGAGAACCCTGTACAGTCGCTGGGTTTCCACCTGAAAACGTTCAATGGCGTAGGGCACTGTTTGCGGTGCCGAGTGGGTAAAATGCTGATTTTGCCCCAGCATCGGCCCAAGACCGGCGACCTGCCAGAATAGCCATTGCAGGGTGATATAGCGCGTCCGCAGTTCACCGCTCAGCAGTTTGCCGCTTTTCTCCGCCAGATAGAGCAGGATGGCACCGGATTCGAAGACGCTCAACGGCGCTCCACCATCGGCAGGCATGTGGTCGACAATCGCCGGGATTTTGTTATTCGGCGAAATCGCCAGAAACTGCGGATGAAACTGTTCCCCTTTGCCGATATCGACCCGGATTAGCCGATAGGCCAGCTGCGCCTCTTCGAGAAACAAGGTGATTTTGTGGCCGTTTGGGGTGGGTGCATAGTAGAGATCGATCATAATATTTCCCGCCGTCGTGGGTCGCAAACTGTTCGAGTATAGGTGAAGCTGCGCAACCCGGGAGGAAATCCGCGAGCGGCGCGTCGCTCTGGAGGCAGCCACTTGATGCTGACGCGCGGACGAGCAGTGACATCGCCGGCAAGCCAGGCTATGTTGGCTTATTGTCCTGTCTACCCCCCTTGAGGAAGCCATGAGCCAGCCAGTGATTACCCTGTGGTCCGATGCCGATTTTTTCTCACCGTATGTGATGTCTGTCTATGTCGCTCTGCAGGAAAAAAGCCTGCCTTTTAGCCTTAAAACCGTCGATCTGAACCGCGGCGAACATCTGCAGGCTGGCTGGACGGGCTATGCCGCCACCCGTCGCGTACCGCTGCTGGAGGTTGATGATTTCGCGCTGAGCGAGTCCTCGGCGATTACCGAGTATCTGGATGAGCGTTTCGCCCCGCCGGAGTGGGAGCGCATTTACCCGCATGACCTGCAAAAACGCGCCCGCGCCCGGCAGATCCAGGCGTGGCTGCGCAGCGATCTGGTGCCGATTCGTGAAGAGCGATCCACCGCCGTGGTGTTTGGCGGGGTGAAAATGCCGGCCCTCAGCGAGGCAGGCAAGCAATCTGCGGAAAAACTGTTTGCTACCGCCGCCACGCTACTGGCTCACGGCGGGCAAAATTTATTTGGCGAATGGTCTATTGCCGACGCCGACCTGGCGCTGATGCTCAATCGTCTGGTTCTCAATGGCGATGAGGTGCCGGAGGCGCTGGCCGATTATGCGACTTTCCAGTGGCAGCGGGCTTCAATCCAGCGTTACGTGGCGCTTTCCGCCAAACGCGCAGGCTGATCGCCCGCCGCGCTTCCGCTATCATAGTGGCATCGTAACCAGTGGAGATGGAATCTATGAAACTGATGTTTGCCTCCGATATTCATGGTTCGCTGCCCGCTACGGAACGCGTGCTTGAACGGTTCGCGCAAAGCGGCGCCAGGTGGCTTATTATTCTCGGCGATGTGCTCAATCACGGGCCACGCAATGCGCTGCCGGAAGGGTATGCGCCGGCGGAGGTGGCCGAGCGGCTTAACAGCGTGGCGGAGCGCATTATTGCCGTTCGCGGCAATTGCGACAGCGAAGTGGATCAGATGCTGCTTCGTTTTCCAATGACCGCGCCCTGGCAACAGGTGCTCAGCGAACGCTACCGCCTGTTTCTGACCCATGGCCATCTTTATAGCCCGGAAAATTTGCCGCCGCTGGACGCTGGTGATGTTCTGGCTTATGGCCATACTCATATTCCGGCCGCGGAAAAACGCGGTGCGATCTACCTGTTTAATCCTGGCTCAGTGAGTATCCCGAAAGGGGGATATTCCGCCAGCTATGGGTTGCTGGATGAGGGGCGTCTGCAGGTTTTAGCACTCAATGATAATCAGGTTATTGCAGAGGTCGCAATTTACCCGTAATTTAGCCCTCAATCATAAAGACGCGCCGCGAGAGCGCTTTCAAAGTAAGGTTTCCTGATGGCGGAACAGAATCATTTGGCAAGCACAGAATGGGTCGATATTGTTAATGAAAACAATGAGGTGATAGCACAATCCAGCCGCGAGCAGATGCGCGCGCAGTGCCTGCGTCACCGGGCGACCTATATCGTCGTTCACGACGGAATGGGAAAAATTCTGGTGCAGCGACGCACCGAGACAAAAGACTTTCATCCGGGCATGCTGGATGCGACCGCCGGCGGCGTCGTTCAGGCCGATGAGCAACTGCTGGAGTCTGCCCGTCGCGAGGCCGAAGAAGAGTTAGGCATCGCGGGAGTACCGTTTGCCGATCACGGTCAGTTTTATTACGAAGATAAGTTCTGTCGCGTCTGGGGAAGCCTGTTCAGCTGCGTCTCGCATGGGCCATTTGCGTTGCAGGAAGAAGAGGTCAGCGAGGTGTGTTGGTTAACGCCGGAAGAGATCACTGCCCGCTGCGATGAGTTCACGCCGGACTCGCTGAAAGCGCTGGCGCTGTGGATGACCCGTAACGCGGGTAATGAGTATGATGACGCGGAAGAGGGCGAGTAATTTCGCTATCCCGCAGCAGCAACAGCTGCTCGCCTCGTGATGAAAAAAGGCAGCCATCTGGCTGCCTTTTGCTTTTATCTCAGCGGGGAATTAATTCTGCTGCTGAGCTGACTGGATCGCGGTCAGAGCGATGGTATAGACGATATCGTCAACCAGCGCGCCACGAGACAGGTCGTTGACCGGCTTGCGCATACCCTGCAGCATCGGCCCGATGGAGATCAGGTCGGCAGAGCGCTGTACCGCTTTGTACGTGGTGTTACCGGTGTTCAGATCCGGGAAGATGAACACGGTCGCGCGGCCAGCAACCGGCGAATTCGGCGCTTTGGATTTCGCCACGTCAGCCATGACGGCGGCGTCGTACTGCAGCGGGCCATCGATCATCAGGTCAGGACGTTTTTCCTGCGCCAGACGGGTCGCTTCGCGGACTTTCTCAACATCACTACCCGCGCCGGAGGTACCGGTGGAGTAGGAGAGCATCGCTACGCGCGGTTCGATCCCGAAGGCAATCGCGGAGTCAGCGGACTGAATGGCGATTTCCGCCAGCTGTTCTGCCGTCGGATCCGGGTTGATCGCGCAGTCGCCGTAGACATAAACCTGTTCCGGCAGCAGCATGAAGAATACGGAAGAGACCAGCGAGCTGCCCGGTGCGGTTTTGATCAGCTGCAGCGGCGGACGAATGGTGTTGGCGGTAGTGTGAACCGCGCCGGACACCAGGCCGTCGACTTCGTCTTGTTCCAGCATCAGGGTGCCGAGAACCACGTTGTCTTCCAGCTGCTCGCGAGCGACTGCTTCGGTCATGCCCTTGCTCTTACGCAGTTCGACCAGGCGAGCCACGTAGCTTTCGCGAACCACTTCCGGGTCGACGATTTCGATACCCGCGCCCAGCTCAACGCCCTGCGCTGCGGCAACGCGGTTGATCTCATCCGGGTTACCCAGCAGCACACAGGTGGCGATGCCGCGTTCCGCACAGATAGCGGCGGCTTTCACCGTACGCGGTTCGTCGCCTTCCGGCAGGACAACGCGTTTGCCGGCTTTGCGCGCCAGCTCGGTCAGCTGGTAGCGGAAGGCTGGCGGGGAGAGACGACGGCTGCGCTCGGAGGTCGCGGTCAGCGATTCGATCCAGTCGGCGTTGATGTAGTTGGCCACGTATTCCTGAACTTTCTCGATGCGCTCGTGATCGTCAACCGGTACTTCGAGGTTGAAGCTCTGCAGGCTCAGGGAGGTCTGCCAGGTATTGGTATTGACCATAAACACCGGCAGGCCGGTGGCGAAGGCACGTTCGCACAGCTTGCTGATGCGCGCGTCCATTTCATAGCCGCCGGTCAGCAGGATGGCGCCGATTTCCACGCCGTTCATCGCGGCCAGGCAGGCCGCGACCAGCACGTCAGGACGGTCTGCCGAGGTGACCAGCAGAGAGCCTGCGCGGAAGTGCTCCAGCATGTGCGGGATGCTGCGCGCACAGAAGGTCACGGATTTCACGCGACGGGTGTTGATGTCGCCTTCGTTAATGATGGTGGCATTCAGGTGATGCGCCATGTCGATCGCGCGGGTGGCGATCAGATCGAAGCTCCACGGCACCGCGCCCAGCACTGGCAGGGAGCTGCCTTTCTGCAGCTGAGCCGGATCGATCTTCACGACTTTCGCTTTCGACGAGTCGTCGAAGATTTCGGACAGGTCAGGACGGGTACGGCCCTGCTCGTCGACCGGTGCATTCAGTTTGTTGACGATAACGCCGGTAATGCTGGTGTTTTTCGCGCCGCCAAAGCTGTTGCGGGTCAGTTCAATACGCTCGTTCAGCTGTTCTGGCGTATCGGTGCCCTGCGACATCACGAAGACGATCTCCGCGTTCAGCGTTTTGGCGATTTCAAAGTTCAGCGCCTGGGCGAACTGATGCTTACGGGTCGGCACCAGACCTTCCACCAGTACCACTTCCGCGTCCTGGGTGTTCGCGTGATAGTTGGCGATGATCTCTTCCATCAGCACATCTTTCTGATTGCTGGAGAGCAGAGATTCAACGTGGCTCATCTTCAGCGGTTCAGCGGCGGTGGTGGTGGAGGAGCTGGCACGAACGATGGTGGTGGTCTGGTCTGGCGCATCGCCACCGGAACGCGGCTGAGCGATAGGTTTAAAGACGCTCAGACGAACGCCTTTGCGTTCCATAGCACGGATCACACCGAGGCTGACGCTGGTCAGGCCTACGCTGGTACCGGTAGGAATTAACATGATAGTACGGGACACGGTATATCCTCTTTCGTTACCGCCAGTATCAGGCGGGATACAAAACAGCACCACCAGCTACCCGTCATACTTCAAGTTGCATGCGCGTTGGCTCTACTTGCTCACCCCGGTCGCGTACGCTGTGTACGTGACCGGGGATTTGCTGCGTCGCCGCCTTCCTGCAGCTCGAATTATTGAAGGTTATGGCTGGCGGTGTGGAATTAAGCGGTCAGACGGCTGGCGTCTTGCGCGATGACCAGTTCTTCGTTGGTCGGGATAACCACGGCAGGACGGGTGCCTTCTTTGTTGATGAAACCAGACTTGCCGAAACGGGCAGCCAGGTTACGTTCGTGGTCAACTTCGAAGCCCAGTACGCCCAGTTTGCCCAGCGACAGTTCACGCACCATCGCGGCGTTTTCACCGATACCACCGGTGAAGATAACGGCGTCGAGACGGCCGTCCATCAGCGCGGTGTAGGAGCCGATGTATTTCGCCAGACGGTGGCAGTAAACGTCCATTGCACGCTTAGCATCCGCTTTTTCCTGGTAGTTGTCTTCCACGTAGCGGCAGTCGCTGGTGACTTCGGTCAGACCCAGCAGGCCAGACTCTTTGGTCAGCATTTTGTTGATCGCGTCAACGCTCATGCCCAGGGTGTCGTGCAGATGGAAGATGATAGCCGGGTCGATGTCGCCTGAGCGAGTACCCATCACCAGACCTTCCAGCGGCGTCAGACCCATGGAGGTATCAACGCATTTACCGTTACGGATAGCGGAAACAGAACCACCATTGCCGAGGTGGCAGGTGATGATGTTCAGTTCTTCCACTGGCTTGTTCAGGATCTTAGCGGCTTCCTGAGTTACATAGAAATGGCTGGTGCCGTGCGCGCCGTAACGACGAACGCCGTGATCTTTATACAGGCTGTACGGCAGGGCGTAGAGGTAGGATTCTTCCGGCATGGTCTGGTGGAATGCCGTATCGAATACTGCCACGTTTTTGTCTTTCAGGTGCGGGAAGGATTTCAGCGCTTCAGCGATGCCGATCAGGTGTGCCGGGTTATGCAGCGGTGCGAAGGACGCAGCGTCTTTAATACCCTGAATCACAGATTCGTCGATCACCACGGAGCTGGTGTATTTTTCACCGCCGTGTACGATACGGTGGCCGATTGCGGTCAGCTGAGCAGACAGTTCTGGTTTTTGTGCCAGAATAGTGTTAACGATAAAGTTCAGTGCTTCACTGTGCGCGGCACCGGCGCCTAATTCAGCTTCTTGTTTGCCGCCGTCAATTTTCCATTTGATACGGGCTTCCGGCAGGTGGAAGCATTCCGCTAAACCGGACAGATATTCGTCACCGTTAACGGCATCAAGGATAGCAAATTTCAGAGAGGAGCTACCGCAGTTCAGAACCAGTACTAACTTACTCGACATGGAAGTACCTTTTTATGATACGTGGCTAAAAAAACGTCAGTGTGTCATTAGCGTAGCGCAGGATGACCTCGACATTTATGATTAACATCATGCCTTGTTCTGTTTTCGGGCACGATGAGAGAAGTACATTTGATTTTATGCCATTTTGCATAATTTTCAGCCAATGGCAGAATATGCGATAATTTGACTAGCCTGGCAAAAGAGTCTATCCGCCCTTTCAGGCGGGCACAGGATACCTGATTGCGGCATCCTTTGCCAAAATCTTTTGAACGTTGTCATGCATAGTTGGTGTTTTGCACGAATTTTTTAAGTTTTATATGTAAAGTTGAGGTAAAGCCATGTCGACCCCTGAGAAACGCCCCGTTAGCTTCTTTCGCTTGTTCAACCGCGGGCAGCATTACGCAAAGACCTGGCCTCTCGACAAGCGCCTCGCGCCGGTGTTTATCGAAAACCGCATTATTCGTGCCACCCGCTATGCGACCCGCATCATGCCGCCGATCGCCATTTTTACGCTGTGCTGGCAGATAGCTCTGGGGGGCCAGCTGGGTCCTGCGGTCGCCACCGCGCTATTTGCGCTGAGCCTGCCGATGCAGGGACTATGGTGGTTGGGTAAGCGTTCGGTCACGCCGTTGCCACCCTCCATTCTTAACTGGTTCTACGAAGTGCGCGGCAAACTGCAGGAGGCGGGACAGGCGCTGGCGCCGGTCGAAGGCAAGCCCGATTATCAGGCGCTGGCTGACACGCTTAAGCGCGCCTTCAAACAACTGGATAAAACTTTCCTTGATGATTTGTAATTCACTACGGAAAACGCATATAAAAGAAGGCGCATGATTTATGCGCCTTCTTTATTTCACGCCCTACCGTGCTACAGGAGTCACAACATGGAAATGACCAATGCGCAGCGTCTGATTTTATCCAATCAGTACAAAATGATGACGATGCTCGACCCGGACAATGCGGAACGCTACCGTCGTCTGCAAACCATCATTGAGCGTGGGTATGGGTTGCAGATGCGCGAACTGGACCGCGAGTTTGGCCAGCTGACGGAAGAAACCTGCCGTACCGTTATCGATATCATGGAGATGTACCACGCGCTACACGTCTCCTGGACCAACCTGAAAGACGCGGCGGGTATCGATGAGCGTCGCGTCACTTTCCTTGGCTTTGATGCCGCCACCGAAGCGCGTTTTCTCGGCTATGTTCGCTTTATGGTCAATATTGAAGGCCGCTACAGCCATTTTGACGCCGGCACTCATGGCTTTAACTCGCAGACCCCGATGTGGGAGAAATATCAGCGGATGCTGAGCGTCTGGCACGCCTGTCCGCGCCAGTATCACCTGAGCAGTAATGAAATTAACCAAATTATCAATGCCTGAGGGAGGTGCCCGTGCAGTGTAAAGGTTTCCTGTTCGATTTAGACGGGACGCTGGTGGATTCCTTGCCGGTGGTGGAGCGTTCATGGTGTAAGTGGGGCGATCGTTTCGCCATTGACCCTGATGAAATTCTCAGTTTTATTCACGGCAAGCAGGCCATTACCTCTATTCGCCATTTCATGCCGGGTCGCAGCGAGGAGGATATCCAGGCCGAATTCCGCTTCCTCGAGCAGATTGAAGCCACTGATATCGAGGGCATTGTCGCTCTGCCGGGGGCGTTAACCCTGCTGAATACCCTCAATGAGACCGGGATCCCATGGGCGATTGTGACTTCCGGGTCAGTGCCGGTGGCCCATGCGCGTCATCGCGCGGCGGGCCTGCCGATGCCGGAGGTCTTCATCACCGCTGAGCAGGTGAAACACGGGAAACCGGCGCCGGATGCCTATCTGCTTGGCGCCGAGCGGCTGGGGCTGCCGGCTGACCAGTGCGCGGTGGTAGAAGATGCGCCGGCGGGGCTGCTGTCCGGCCTGGCGGCGGGGTGTCGCACCATCGCGGTCAACGTGCCTGCCGATGCCCCTCGACTGGATGAAGCCGACCTCGTGCTGAGCAGCCTGGACGATCTGGTGGTCGAACGCCAGGCGGACGGCTATGTTAATGTACGTCTTAAAGCGTAAACGTATGATTTCGCCCCGCGTTGCCGGGGCTTTTTTATGCCACTATGTCGACTCCCACTTGTGACAAGGAAACGTTGTGAACGGTGAATTGATTTGGGTTTTATCCCTTCTGGCTATCGCGGTTGTGCTGTTTGCTACCGGCAAGGTGCGCATGGATGCTATCGCCCTGATGGTCATTGTCGCCTTCGTCCTCAGCGGCACGCTGACGCTGAATGAAGCCTTTTCCGGGTTCAGCGATCCTAACGTGATCCTGATTGCCGCCCTGTTTATTATCGGTGATGGCCTGGTTCGTACCGGGGTGGCCACCAAGATGGGGGCGTGGCTGGTGAGTGTGGCGGGCAACAGCGAAACCAAGATGCTGGTTTACCTGATGCTCACCGTCGCCGGGCTGGGTGCGTTTATGAGTTCAACCGGGGTGGTCGCCATTTTCATTCCGGTGGTGCTCAGCGTGTCGGCGCGGATGAATACCTCTCCCTCGCGGCTGATGATGCCGCTCAGCTTTGCCGGGCTTATCAGCGGGATGATGACCCTGGTCGCAACGCCCCCCAATCTGGTGGTCAACAGTGAACTGCTGCGCGAAGGGCTGCACGGCTTCAGCTTTTTCAGCGTCACGCCGATTGGCCTGGTGGTGCTGATCCTTGGCATCGTCTATATGCTGGCGGTGCGCTTTATGCTGAAGACAGAGAATGGCGAATCCGCGCGTGATGGCCGTAAAAGAAGCACCTTCCGCGATCTGATCCGCGAATATCACCTCACTGGCCGCGCCCGCCGGCTGGCGATCCGTCCTGGTTCGCCGATGATCGGCCAGCGTCTTGATGATTTAAAACTGCGTGAGCGGTACTGTGCCAACGTCATCGGCGTCGAACGCTGGCGGCGGTTCCGTCGGGTGATTGTTAACGTCAACGGGGTATCGGAATTCCGCGCCCGTGACGTCCTGCTGATCGATATGTCCGCCTCCGATGTCGACTTACGCCAGTTCTGTGGTGAGCAGATGCTCGAGCCGATGGTGCTGCGCGGCGAGTATTTTGCCGATCAGGCGCTGGATGTGGGCATGGCGGAGGTGTCGCTGATCCCGGATTCGGAGATGATTGGGAAAACGGTGCGTGAGATAGCGTTCCGCACCCGGTTTGGTCTCAATATCGTCGGCATGAAGCGCGATGGCGAGGCGATGGATGGTTCCGTGGTCGATGAGCCGCTGCAGCTCGGCGATATCCTGCTGGTGGTCGGTAACTGGCGGCAAATTGCCCTGCTGGCGAAGCGTGGGCGGGATTTCGTGGTGCTCAATATGCCGGTTGAAGTGGATGACGCTTCGCCGGCGCACAGCCAGGCTCCGCACGCGATTTTCTGTCTGGTGCTGATGGTAGCCCTGATGCTCACCGATGAAATTCCCAATCCGATTGCCGCGATCATCGCCTGCCTGCTGATGGGGAAATTCCGCTGCATCAACGCCGAAAGCGCCTATAAGGCGATCCACTGGCCGAGCATTATTTTGATTGTCGGGATGATGCCGTTTGCCCTGGCGCTGCAGAAAACCGGTGGGGTAGATCTGGTGGTCAAGGGACTGATGGACGTCGCCGGAAGCGAGGGGCCTTATCTGATGCTCGGCTGCCTGTTTGTAATGTGCGCGGCGATAGGCCTGTTCATCTCTAATACCGCGACCGCGGTCCTGATGGCGCCCATAGCCCTGGCAGCGGCGAAGTCGATGGGGGTGTCGCCCTATCCTTTTGCCATGGTGGTGGCGATGGCGGCTTCGGCGGCGTTTATGACTCCGGTTTCCTCGCCGGTCAACACCCTGGTGCTTGGCCCGGGTAAGTATTCCTTCAGCGACTTTGTGAAGATTGGCGTGCCCTTCACCGTACTGGTGATGGTGGTCTGCGTACTGCTGATCCCGGTGCTGTTTCCGTTTTAAGGGTGTCAGGCCGGGTAGGGCGCAACCGCTGCCCGGCCTGAAAAATTACAGTGGCGAATCCTGACTTATTTCATCCAGCGACAGCTGGAAGCTCGGGACAAACACCTGCATAAAGTAATCCATCTCTGCGCTTCGCCGCGACGCCAGCGTCTTTTCCAGACGGCCTTTGGCCAGCAGAAATTCGTTGTTACCCGCAGACAGCTCTTCGAGGCACTTCAGGTAAGCGCAGAGGGCGTCAGCCTGTTTAACGATCGACTGCTCTTCCTCACTGTAGTGATGCTCATCAATCAGCGGCTCGAAAATATCGCGCAGCTCGTCAGGGACCATATCCACCAGCTTTTGCTGAGCAATTTTCTCAATCGCCTTATATTCCTGGGCAATCTGGGAATTGAAATATTTCACCGGGGTAGGGAGGTCGCCAGTTAATACTTCGGAGGCGTCATGGTACATCGCCAGCAGGGCAATACGTTCGGCGTTGACCTGGCCGCCAAATTTGCGGTTTTTAATTGCCGCCAGCGCATGGGCGACCATCGCCACCTGCAGACTGTGTTCGGAGACATTTTCGGTGCGCACGTTGCGCATCAGTGGCCAGCGGTTGATCAGTTTCAGGCGGGAGAGGTGGGCAAAGAAATGACTCTGACTCATAGGAACCCTTAATCAGTGACAACATCGGGTTCCATTGTGCGCAGGGATCGCCGCCGGATGCAAATGCCGGCGGCGGAGCGATTAAAGCTGGTGGTAGCCGGAGAGGAAGCGGCCAAAGCGGGAGATCGCCATCTCCAGGTCGTCTTCACGAGGCAGCGTCACAATGCGCACATGATCCGGCCACGGCCAGTTGAACGCGGTGCCCTGTACCAGCAGTACTTTCTCCTGTAGCAGGAAGTCGAGCACCATTTTCTGGTCGTCGTGAATATTGAAGCGTTTGGCGTCAATTTTCGGGAACATGTACAGCGCGCCTTTTGGCTTCATACAGGAGACGCCCGGAATATCGTTGATCAGCTCCCAGGCGCGGTTGCGTTGTTCATACAGGCGCCCGCCGGGGATGATGAATTCGCTGATGCTCTGGTAGCCGCCTAGCGCCGTCTGGATAGCATGTTGTGCCGGCACGTTGGCGCACAGACGCATCGACGCCAGCATCTCCAGGCCTTCGATATAGCCCTTCGCGTGTTTTTTCGGGCCATTCAGCACCATCCACCCCTGACGGAATCCGGCAACACGGTAGGTTTTCGACAGTCCGTTAAAGGTCACGGTCAGCAGATCCGGCGCCAGAGCAGCAATCGAGTGATGCTGGGCTTCGTCGTAGAGGATCTTATCGTAGATCTCATCGGCGAAAATAATCAGGTTATGCTGCCGGGCGATCTCGACGATCTCCTGCAGCAGTTCTTTGGAATAGACCGCGCCGGTGGGGTTGTTGGGGTTAATGATCACGATCCCGCGGGTGCGCGGCGTGATTTTTGCGCGGATATCGTCAAGATCCGGGAACCAGTCAGCGGATTCGTCACACAGATAGTGGACCGCTTTGCCACTGGAAAGCGACACCGCCGCCGTCCACAGCGGGTAGTCCGGCGCGGGAACCAGCATCTCATCGCCGCTGTTTAACAGCGCCTGCATCGCCTGCACAATCAGTTCGGACACGCCGTTGCCGATGTAAATATCTTCTACCGTGACATCACGCATTCCCCGGGCCTGGTAATGCTGCATGATGGCTTTGCGCGCCGAGTACAACCCTTTCGAATCGCAGTAACCCTGGGCAGTAGGCAGATTGCGGATGACGTCGACGAGGATCTCGTCAGGGGCCTCGAAGCCGAATGGCGCCGGGTTGCCGATGTTCAGTTTCAGAACTTTATTGCCTTCTTCCTCAAGACGTTTCGCTTCTTTCAGAACCGGGCCACGGATGTCGTAACAGACGTTCTCTAACTTGCTGGATTTTTCGATGGGGGACATGAATCTTGACCTTTTAGCTGTTATCGCCACTCCCTGCCGTGGAAGTCAGCACGGAACAATGTACTCCGCATCCCCGCTGTTTTGAAGGCTTTGCAGGAGAAGATTTTGCTAACACAGGATTTTAAGCGTAATTGATTTATCTGCCGCTTACGGTTTTAGATTGTATGTTCTACCTGTTTATGGTGGTTTTTTGGTCGTATATGTAGACGATATGCCGTTTTTGCCATCATTTATCTGGTTTGTTTGTGAGGGAGAGGGGCGAACGAAGAATGTTGGTGGGCTAAAAAACGCTATCCTTAATGCAATATCGGCTCATTTGTAATTTGGATGTTAAATAATATCAATAAAAAACAGCGTACGAGTGCATTATTATTATTTTTGACAGGTAATAATCTGAGGTTTGTTAATTTATATAAAATGTTGAAAAAAATTTAAAATTATCTGAGTTAATCCTTATTTAGGCTTATAAAAAGGACGGGAATCGGTTAGAATATCGCCGTTAATATCAGTGGTATCCGGTAAGCACACCGGTTGAATTGATACTTAATATATTGTTATTGCAGAATTTTGTTGTTCATCCTTCCCTGCGTAAACGTGCGGTGGAAGAGAGGCTTTCTCACCACCACTGGCCAGTTTTTCGGCGCGACGTATGACGCCTGACTGACTGTGGTAATAAATAACAATGAGAAATACGAACAATATATTACTCCGTGGTTCTGCGCATTTGCCCAGACGAGTACTTTAGCATGTAATAACGTTCGTCCAGTTGTTTATCCGCCATCTGACGGTGAGCACGAGGCTCAGGGAATAGCCGGAAACCTGGCGTAAAGCATCAACAAGGCAGGTCAGCGTTAGCCACCTGTAAGTGAAGAAATATGATTAATACAACACGTCCGATACTCAACCTTGATCTCGATCTGCTGCGCACCTTTGTGGCAGTCGCTGATTTGAACACCTTCGCCGCTGCCGCCGCCGCAGTGTGTCGTACCCAGTCCGCGGTCAGCCAGCAAATGCAACGCCTCGAACAACTGGTTGGCAAAGAGCTTTTTGCCCGCCACGGGCGTAATAAACTGCTCACTGAGCAGGGGATCCAGCTGCTGGGGTATGCTCGCAAAATCCTGCGCTTTAACGATGAGGCCTGCATGTCGTTAATGTATGGCAGCCTGCAGGGGGGACTGACCATCGGTGCCTCGGAAGAAACGGCTGATACCATCCTGCCGTTTTTGTTAAACCGCATCGGCTGCTTCTATCCCAGAATGACGCTGGAGATCAAAGTCCATCCTCATGCCGCAATTATGACGATGCTGGCCGAGGGGCTGATTGATCTGGCGTTGACCACCCATCAGCCTCCCGGCTTTACCTCTTTCACCCTGAGAACGTCACCGACCCTCTGGTACTGTGCGGCGGAATATGTGCTGGCGAAGGGGGAGTCTATTCCCCTGATCCTGCTCGAAGAGCCAGGTCCATTCCGCCAGGATATTATTGCCGCGCTGGAGGCTGCCCGCGTCTCGTGGCATCTGGCCCATGGCGCTTCGTCTCTCTCCGGGGTGAAAGCGGCGGTCAAAGCTGGGCTGGGCGTCACCGCGCGACCCGTCGAAATGATGAGCCCCGATTTGCGCGTGGCTGGCATCAGCGATGGATTGCCGAGCCTGCCGGATACCCGGTATGTGGTGAGTTGCAATCCACAGACAGCGAGCGAGCTGCCGCAGGTGATTTTTCAGTCGCTGAGTCAGGAGAGCGACCCCTGGCGAACGGGGCCGGCACTTACCCCGGAAGAGGGAGATAACACCTTCATTTTGTGAGGGCAATTTTGCTAACAAAGATCACAAAAACTGGTAACAGAATGTAAGTGGGCAAAAAGAGCCTCAGGGGAGGGTTTCCCGCCTGGTGGCTCTTTTTTTTGCACTATTATTGATGTTTTGAATGTTTTTTTTATTTCTTTCCTGAAAAATCAGCGTATTGGCGTGACCGAGCGCTCACCTTGTCGACTTTTCCCTGCACTTTCAACACTTCCTGCTAATGTTAAAAAACCGGACGGATTGTTGCCGATTTCCTAGGGTAATTAACAAAACCGTGTCACAGATCAAGAAAATACCCCTCTTTGGGGGGAGGAATCGAGGCTAAATCCTGTCAAAATAGAAGGGATTTTTGATTTACGACGGAAACGGACACGATTCAACAACACTAAAACCGAACAGTATGCAAGGTTATTTCGCATAAAAGGGCATTTAATGTTAATGAAAAGATTCCAATGTAAATTAATGTTATGAAAACTTTTGTTAAAGTTGACAAAAGGTTAAAGAAAGGGGTAAAAAGCCACGGCATCTGGGCTTCTCACATCAACCAGGGACGCTTTTTTGCACGGTTTTTTTTACTCCTCCCGTGAAACGCTGTGGCGTTCATCTGCCAGTAAGAGCAGAGGGTTTTGGCGCTACACTTTTTTGGTTAAGCAATGCGTATGTCAACATCCACTGAAGTCATCGCTCATCATTGGGCATTCGCTATATTTCTCATCATCGCTATCGGCCTGTGCTGCCTCATGCTCGTCGGCGGCTGGTACCTTGGCGGTCGCGCGCGCGCGCGTAGCAAAAACACGCCGTTTGAATCGGGGATCGACTCCGTTGGTTCGGCCCGCTTACGTCTTTCTGCGAAGTTTTATCTGGTTGCCATGTTCTTCGTTATCTTCGACGTGGAAGCCCTGTATCTCTACGCATGGTCGACTTCTATCCGCGAGAGCGGCTGGGTCGGCTTTGTGGAAGCCGCAATTTTCATTTTAGTGCTACTGGCTGGTCTGGTTTATCTCGTTCGCATCGGCGCACTGGACTGGACGCCTGCGCGTTCCCGTCGCACGCTGGTTAATCCGGAAACAGACAGTCCCACTAACCGTCATATGCAGTAAAAGCGAGGCAATAAGATGGATTATACGCTCACCCGCATAGATCCTAACGGTGAGAACGACCGTTACCCCCTGCAGAAACAGGAGATCGTCACCGACCCCCTGGAGCAGGAAGTCAACAAAAGCGTGTATATGGGGAAACTCGAGCACGCGCTGCATGACATGGTGAACTGGGGCCGTAAGAACTCAATTTGGCCGTATAACTTCGGCCTTTCTTGCTGTTATGTGGAAATGGTGACGTCATTCACTGCGGTGCATGACGTTGCGCGTTTTGGGGCAGAAGTTCTGCGCGCCTCTCCGCGTCAGGCGGACCTGATGGTGGTCGCTGGAACCTGCTTTACCAAAATGGCGCCGGTTATTCAGCGTCTGTACGATCAGATGCTGGAGCCGAAGTGGGTGATCTCCATGGGCGCCTGCGCTAACTCCGGCGGCATGTACGACATCTATTCTGTCGTCCAGGGCGTGGATAAATTCATTCCGGTCGATGTGTACATCCCGGGCTGCCCGCCGCGTCCGGAGGCCTACATGCAGGCGCTGATGCTGCTGCAGGAGTCCATTGGTAAAGAACGTCGTCCGCTCTCATGGGTGGTTGGCGATCAGGGCGTTTATCGCGCCAATATGCAGTCGGAACGCGAGCGTAAACGCGGCGAACGTATTGCAGTGACCAATCTGCGGACGCCGGACGAGATTTAATTTGCGCCTGCGGGCGGGAATACCACTTCGCAAATCAATCTACAACAACGCGAAGTCTCGCCCGGCAGTCACCACGGACCTTTTGCAATGGTGAACAATATGACCGATTTAACCGCGCATGACGCCGCACCAGCCTGGCAAACCCGCGATCACCTCGATGACCCGGTGATCGGCGAACTGCGCAACCGCTTTGGGCCGGATGCCTTTACCGTTCAGCCAACCCGCACCGGCGTACCAGTGGTGTGGGTGAAGCGTGAGCAACTGCTTGAGGTGGGTGATTTCCTGAAGAAATTGCCGAAGCCTTACGTGATGCTGTTTGACCTGCACGGCATGGACGAACGTCTGCGCACGCACCGCGATGGCCTGCCCGCCGCGGATTTTTCCGTTTTCTATCATCTGATTTCTATCGACCGCAACCGCGACATCATGCTCAAGGTGGCGCTGTCTGAAAACGATCTGCATCTGCCGACTTTCACCAAACTGTTCCCCAACGCCAACTGGTATGAGCGTGAAACCTGGGAAATGTTTGGCATGACCTTCGATGGCCACCCGAATCTGCGCCGCATCATGATGCCGCCGACCTGGGAAGGCCATCCGCTGCGTAAAGACTATCCGGCGCGCGCTACCGAATTCGATCCGTTTGAGCTGACCAAAGCCAAGCAGGATCTGGAGATGGAAGCGTTGACCTTCAAACCGGAAGAGTGGGGCATGAAGCGCAGCACCGACAACGAGGACTTCATGTTCCTCAACCTCGGTCCGAACCACCCGTCTGCCCACGGTGCATTCCGTATTATTCTGCAGCTGGATGGCGAAGAGATCGTCGACTGCGTGCCGGACATCGGTTACCACCATCGTGGCGCCGAGAAGATGGGCGAACGCCAGTCCTGGCACAGCTATATCCCGTACACTGACCGCATCGAATATCTCGGCGGTTGCGTCAACGAGATGCCGTACGTGCTGGCGGTGGAAAAACTGGCCGGGATCACCGTGCCGGATCGCGTCAACGTGATCCGCGTGATGTTGTCTGAACTGTTCCGCATCAACAGCCACCTGCTGTATATCTCGACCTTTATTCAGGACGTCGGCGCGATGACGCCGGTCTTCTTCGCCTTTACCGACCGGCAGAAAATCTACGATCTGGTGGAGGCGATCACCGGTTTCCGTATGCACCCGGCGTGGTTCCGCATCGGCGGCGTTGCCCACGATCTTCCGCGCGGCTGGGATCGCCTGCTGCGGGAATTCCTCGAGTGGATGCCGAAGCGTCTGGATTCTTACGAGAAAGCCGCGCTGCGCAACACCATTCTGATTGGCCGTTCCAAAGGCGTTGCCGCTTACACCGCCAAAGAGGCGCTGGAGTGGGGCACCACCGGCGCAGGCCTGCGCGCCACCGGTATCGGCTTCGACGTGCGTAAATGGCGTCCTTATTCTGGTTACGAAAACTTCGACTTCGAAGTCCCGACCGGCGGTGGCGTTTCTGACTGCTACACCCGTGTGATGCTGAAAGTCGAAGAGCTGCGCCAGAGCCTGCGCATTCTTCAGCAGTGCCTCGATAATATGCCGGAAGGCCCGTTCAAAGCGGATCATCCGCTGACCACGCCGCCGCCGAAAGAGCGCACGCTGCAGCATATCGAAACCCTGATCACCCACTTCCTGCAGGTATCGTGGGGCCCGGTGATGCCGGCCAACGAATCCTTCCAGATGATTGAGGCGACCAAAGGGATTAACAGTTACTACCTGACCAGCGACGGCAGCACCATGAGCTACCGTACCCGCGTGCGTACGCCGAGCTTTGCGCATCTGCAGCAGATCCCGTCGGCGATCCGCGGCAGCCTGGTATCCGACCTGATCGTTTATCTGGGTAGTATCGATTTTGTTATGTCAGACGTGGACCGCTAATTATGCACGAGAATCAACAACCACAAACCGAGGCTTTTGAGCTGAGTGCGGCTGAGCGTGAGGCTATTGAGCACGAGAAGCACCACTACGAAGACCCGCGTGCGGCGTCCATCGAAGCGCTGAAAATTGTCCAAAAACAGCGCGGCTGGGTGCCGGATGGCGCGATCTATGCGATCGCCGATGTGCTGGGGATCCCGGCCAGCGACGTCGAAGGCGTGGCAACATTTTACAGTCAGATTTTCCGCCAGCCGGTTGGCCGTCACGTGATCCGCTACTGCGACAGCGTGGTGTGCCACATTACCGGCTATCAGGGTATTCAGGCTGCGATTGAGAAGAAGCTCAATATCAAGCCAGGGCAGACCACCTTCGATGGCCGCTTCACGCTGCTGCCGACCTGCTGCCTGGGCAACTGCGACAAGGGACCGACCATGATGATTGATGAGGACACTCACAGTCATCTGACGCCGGAGGCAATTCCTGACCTGCTGGAGCAGTACAAATGAAAACCGTAATTCGTACTGCGGAAACGCATCCGCTCACCTGGCGTCTGCGCGACGACAAGCAGCCGGTATGGCTGGACGAGTATCGCAGCAAAAACGGTTACGAAGGGGCACGTAAAGCCCTGACCGGGATGGCGCCGGATGAAATCGTTAATGCGGTAAAAGACGCTGGCCTGAAAGGGCGCGGCGGCGCGGGCTTCTCCACGGGTCTGAAGTGGAGCCTGATGCCGAAAGACGAA
Source organism: Klebsiella sp. H-Nf2 (assembly GCF_002806645.1). Taxonomy (NCBI): domain Bacteria; kingdom Pseudomonadati; phylum Pseudomonadota; class Gammaproteobacteria; order Enterobacterales; family Enterobacteriaceae; genus Klebsiella; species Klebsiella sp. H-Nf2. The sequence continues at coordinate 91,658 of NZ_PIBL01000004.1, read as the reverse complement.
TCCATGAACATCCGTTACCTGCTGTGTAACGCCGACGAAATGGAGCCGGGCACCTATAAAGACCGTCTGCTGATGGAGCAACTGCCGCACCTGCTGGTGGAAGGCATGCTGATCTCCGCGTTTGCGCTGAAAGCGTACCGCGGCTACATCTTCCTGCGCGGCGAATATATCGAAGCGGCACAGCATCTGCGTCGCGCGATTGCCGAAGCCACCGAAGCGGGCCTGTTGGGGAAAAACATCCTTGGCACCGGGTTTGACTTCGAACTGTTCGTGCACACCGGGGCAGGGCGCTATATCTGCGGTGAAGAGACGGCGCTGATCAACTCCCTGGAAGGTCGCCGTGCTAACCCGCGCTCCAAGCCGCCGTTCCCGGCGAGCTCCGGCGTGTGGGGCAAGCCGACCTGCGTCAACAACGTGGAAACCCTGTGCAACGTGCCGGCGATCCTCGCCAACGGCGTCGAGTGGTACCAGAACATTTCCACTAGCAAAGATGCTGGCACCAAGCTGATGGGCTTCTCCGGCCGGGTGAAGAATCCGGGCGTCTGGGAGCTGCCGTTCGGCACTACCGCGCGTGAGATCCTCGAAGATTACGCCGGCGGCATGCGCGATGGCCTGAAGTTTAAAGCCTGGCAGCCGGGTGGGGCAGGGACCGACTTCCTGACCGAAGCGCACCTCGATCTGCCGATGGAGTTCGAAAGCATTGGTAAAGCGGGCAGCCGTCTGGGCACCTCGCTGGCGATGGCCGTTGACCACGAGATCAACATGGTCTCGCTGGTGCGCAACCTTGAAGAGTTCTTTGCCCGCGAGTCCTGCGGCTGGTGTACGCCGTGCCGTGATGGACTGCCGTGGAGCGTGAAGATCCTGCGCGCCCTGGAGCGCGGCGAAGGCCAGCCTGGCGATATCGAAACGCTTGAGCAACTCTGTCGATTCCTCGGGCCGGGTAAAACCTTCTGCGCACACGCGCCGGGTGCGGTCGAACCGCTGCAGAGCGCGATCAAGTATTTCCGCGAAGAATTCGAGGCTGGCATTAAGCAGCAGTTTAGCAATACCCATGCAATTAACGGTATTCAGCCGAACCTGCTTAAGACGCGCTGGTAATCTAAAGGTTTTTTATTTTTGGAAGCACGCAAATGGCTACGATTCATGTAGACGGCAAAGAATACGAGGTCAACGGGGCGGACAACCTGCTAGAGGCTTGTCTCTCTCTTGGTCTTGATATTCCCTACTTTTGCTGGCACCCGGCGCTAGGGAGCGTCGGTGCTTGCCGCCAGTGTGCGGTGAAGCAATATCAGAACGCGGAAGACACGCGTGGTCGCCTGGTGATGTCCTGTATGACTCCGGCATCCGACGGCACCTTTATTTCTATTGACGACGGCGAAGCGAAACAGTTCCGCGAAAGCGTGGTGGAGTGGCTGATGACCAACCACCCGCACGACTGTCCGGTCTGCGAAGAGGGCGGCAACTGCCACCTGCAGGATATGACGGTCATGACCGGTCATAGCTTCCGCCGCTATCGTTTCACCAAACGTACCCACCGCAACCAGGATCTGGGGCCATTTATTTCTCACGAAATGAACCGCTGCATCGCCTGCTACCGCTGCGTTCGCTACTATAAAGATTATGCCGATGGCACCGATCTGGGCGTTTATGGCGCTCATGACAACGTCTACTTTGGCCGCCCGGAAGATGGCACGCTGGAAAGCGAGTTCTCCGGTAACCTGGTTGAAGTTTGCCCGACCGGCGTCTTCACCGATAAAACGCACTCTGAGCGTTACAACCGTAAGTGGGACATGCAGTTTGCGCCGAGCATCTGCCAGCAGTGTTCCATTGGCTGTAACATCAGCCCTGGCGAACGCTATGGCGAGCTGCGTCGTATCGAAAACCGCTATAACGGTACCGTTAACCGCTACTTCCTCTGCGATCGCGGTCGTTTCGGCTATGGCTACGTAAACCTCAAAGATCGTCCGCGTCAGCCGGTTCAGCGCCGTGGCGACGATCTGATCGCGCTCAACGCCGAACAGGCGATGCAGGGGGCGGCGGATATCCTGCGCCAGTCGAAGAAAGTCATTGGTATCGGTTCTCCGCGCGCCAGCATTGAAAGCAACTTCGCGCTGCGTGAGCTGGTCGGTAGCGAAAACTTCTATACCGGCATCGCTAAAGGCGAACAAGCGCGCCTGCAGATGATGCTCAAAGTGCTGCGCGAAGGCGGGATCCATACCCCGACGCTGCGCGATATCGAATCCTACGATGCGGTACTGGTGCTGGGCGAAGATATTACTCAGACCGGCGCGCGCGTTGCCCTGGCGGTACGCCAGGCGGTGAAAGGGAAAGCTCGCGAAATGGCGGCGGCGCAGAAAGTGGCCGACTGGCAGATTGCGGCAATTCTCAACATCGGACAGCGCGCGAAGCATCCGTTATTTGTCACTAATATCGACGACACTCGCCTGGATGACATCGCGGCGTGGACCTATCGCGCGCCGGTGGAAGATCAGGCGCGTCTGGGCTTCGCTATCGCCCATGCGCTGGATGACAGCGCGCCGGCGGTTGATGGCCTGAGCCATGACCTGCAGGGTAAAGTCGATGTTATCGTTCAGGCGCTGGCCGGGGCGAAAAAACCACTGATTATCTCCGGAACCAACGCCGGCAGCATGGAGATCATCCAGGCCGCCGCTAACGTCGCAAAAGCCCTGAAAGGCCGCGGCGCCGACGTCGGCGTGACCATGGTCGCCCGCGCGGTGAACAGCGTCGGTCTGGGCATGATCGGCGGCGGCTCACTTGAAGAGGCGCTGGACGAACTGGAAAGCGGCGCCGCCGACGCGGTTATCGTGCTGGAAAACGACCTTCACCGTCATGCTTCCGCTGCGCGCGTTGACGCTGCGCTGGCGAAAGCCCCGCTGGTGATGGTGGTTGACCATCAGCGCACCGCGATTATGGACAAAGCGCACCTGGTGCTCTCTGCTGCAAGCTTCGCGGAAAGCGACGGGACCGTGGTGAACAACGAAGGCCGCGCTCAGCGTTTCTTCCAGGTCTACGACCCGGCTTACTACGACGCGAAAACCGTGATGCTGGAGAGCTGGCGCTGGCTGCATTCGCTGCACAGCACCGTCAACAACCGTCAGGTTGACTGGACGCAGCTGGACCATGTCATCGATGCGGCGATTACCGCACTGCCGCAGCTGGCAGGCATTAAAGATGCCGCGCCGGATGCGACCTTCCGCATTCGCGGTCAGAAGCTGGCGCGTGAACCGCACCGCTACAGCGGCCGTACGGCGATGCGCGCCAACATCAGCGTGCATGAGCCGCGTCAGCCGCAGGATAAAGACACGATGTTCGCCTTCTCAATGGAAGGGAACAATCAGCCGTCCGCACCACGTTCGCAGATCCCGTTCGCCTGGGCGCCGGGCTGGAACTCCCCGCAGGCATGGAACAAGTTCCAGGATGAAGTGGGCGGGAAACTGCGTCATGGCGATCCGGGCGTTCGACTGTTTGAAGCGTCCGCCAACGGGCTGGAGTATTTCACCGCGGTGCCGGCCAGCTTCCAGGCGGAAGAGGGCAAATGGCGTATCGCGCCGTACTACCATCTGTTTGGCAGCGATGAGCTGTCTCAGCGCGCGCCGGTGTTCGAGAGCCGGATGCCTGAGCCGTACATCAAGCTGAACCCGGTGGATGCCGCGAAGCTGGGCGTTAACGCGGGGGCAATGCTCTCCTTTAGCGTGGAAGGCCAGACCCTGCGTCTGCCGCTGGTTATCTCTGAAGGCCTGACCGCCGGACAGGTTGGCTTACCGATGGGCATGCCGGGCATTGCGCCGGTGCTGACCGGATCGCGTATTGATTCACTGCAGGAGGCGAAAGCATGAGCTGGTTAACGCCGGATCTTATCGACATTCTGTTAAGCATCCTGAAGGCCGTGGTCATTCTGCTGGTGGTCGTCACCTGTGGCGCGTTCATGAGCTTCGGCGAGCGTCGTCTGCTCGGTCTGTTCCAGAACCGCTACGGACCTAACCGCGTGGGCTGGGGCGGTTCGCTGCAGCTGGTCGCCGACATGATCAAGATGTTCTTCAAAGAGGACTGGATCCCGCGCTTCTCCGATCGCGTGATCTTTACTCTGGCGCCGGTTATCGCCTTTACCTCGCTGCTGCTGGCCTTCGCTATCGTGCCGGTCAGCCCGACGTGGGTGGTGGCTGACCTGAACATCGGCATCCTGTTCTTCCTGATGATGGCAGGCCTGGCGGTCTATGCGGTGCTGTTCGCCGGCTGGTCGAGTAACAACAAATACTCGCTGCTGGGGGCGATGCGTGCTTCCGCGCAGACCCTGAGCTACGAAGTGTTTCTCGGTCTGTCCCTGATGGGCGTGGTGGCGCAGGCGGGGTCATTCAATATGACCGATATCGTCAACAACCAGGCGCATCTGTGGAACGTCATCCCGCAGTTCTTCGGCTTCGTGACTTTCGCCATCGCCGGCGTGGCGGTGTGTCACCGTCATCCGTTCGACCAGCCGGAAGCGGAGCAGGAACTGGCCGATGGTTACCACATTGAATATTCCGGCATGAAATTCGGTCTGTTCTTCGTGGGTGAATACATTGGTATCGTCACCGTTTCAGCGCTGATCGTCACGCTGTTCTTCGGCGGCTGGAATGGCCCGTGGTTACCTCCTTTCATCTGGTTCGCGCTGAAAACCGCGTTCTTCATGATGATGTTCATTTTGATCCGCGCATCATTACCGCGTCCGCGCTATGACCAGGTAATGTCCTTTGGCTGGAAGGTATGCCTGCCGTTAACGCTGGTCAACTTGTTGGTAACGGCGGCTGTCATTCTCTGGCAGGCGCAATAAGGGGTGAATTGAACATGACCTTAAAAGAATTATTGGTGGGGTTCGGCACCCAGGTCCGTAGTATCTGGATGATTGGCCTGCATGCCTTCGCCAAACGTGAAACCCGGATGTATCCGGAAGAGCCGGTCTATCTGCCGCCGCGCTACCGCGGCCGCATCGTGCTGACCCGCGATCCGGACGGTGCAGAGCGCTGCGTTGCCTGTAACCTGTGTGCGGTAGCCTGCCCGGTGGGCTGTATCTCTCTGCAGAAAGCAGAGACCAAAGACGGCCGCTGGTACCCTGAGTTCTTCCGCATCAACTTCTCACGCTGCATTTTCTGCGGCCTGTGCGAAGAAGCGTGCCCGACCACGGCGATCCAGTTGACCCCGGACTTCGAGCTGGGTGAATACAAGCGTCAGGATCTGGTGTACGAAAAAGAGGATCTGCTGATTTCCGGTCCGGGCAAATACCCGGAATATAACTTCTACCGGATGGCGGGTATGGCAATCGACGGCAAAGATAAAGGTGAAGCGGAAAACGAAGCTAAGCCAATCGACGTCAAGAGCCTGTTACCGTAAGGAGAGGGCAATGGAATTCGCTTTTTATATCTGTGGCCTGATAGCCATCCTCGCAACCTTGCGGGTCGTCACCCACACCAATCCGGTGCATGCGCTGCTGTACCTGATTATTTCGCTGCTGGCGATTGCCGGGGTGTTCTTTTCGCTGGGCGCTTACTTTGCTGGTGCGCTGGAAATCATCGTGTACGCCGGGGCCATTATGGTGCTGTTCGTCTTTGTGGTGATGATGCTCAACCTGGGCGGCAGCGAAATTGAACAGGAACGCAAATGGCTGCAGCCGGGGATTTGGATTGGCCCGGCCATTCTTTCCGCGGTGCTGCTGGTGGTTATCGTTTACGCTATCCTGGGCATTAACGACCAGGGTATCGACGGCGCGGCGATCAACGCCAAAGAAGTGGGTATTGCGCTGTTTGGGCCGTACGTCCTGGCGGTGGAGCTGGCCTCCATGCTGCTGCTGGCGGGCCTGGTGGTCGCCTTCCACATTGGACGCGAAGAGCGTGCAGGTGAGGTGCTGAGCAACCGTCTGAACGACAGCGACAAAAGAAAAACGGAGGAACACGCATGATCCCCTTAACACATGGACTGATCCTCGCGGCCATCCTGTTTGTGCTTGGTCTGACGGGGCTGGTGATCCGCCGCAATCTGCTGTTTATGTTGATTAGCCTGGAAATCATGATTAACGCCGCCGCGCTGGCTTTTGTGGTAGCGGGTAGCTACTGGGGCCAGGCAGATGGTCAGATAATGTATATCCTCGCCATCAGCCTCGCGGCTGCGGAAGCGAGTATCGGCCTGGCGCTGCTGCTGCAGCTCCATCGTCGCCGCCAGAACCTGAACATCGATTCAGTAAGTGAGTTGCGTGGATGAACATGCTTGCCTTAACCATTCTTTTGCCATTGATTGGCTTTGTGCTGCTGGCCTTCTCCCGTGGACGCTGGTCGGAAAACCTTTCCGCCACCGTTGGCATGGGGTCGGTAGGCCTGGCGGCGCTGGTCACCGCGTACGTCGGCGTCGACTTTTTCGCTAACGGCAAACAAGCGGTCAGCGTACCGCTGTGGAACTGGATGTCGGTCGGTGATTTCAACATCGGCTTCAACCTGGTGCTGGATGGCCTGTCGCTGACCATGCTCTCTGTGGTTACCGGCGTCGGCTTCCTGATCCACATGTTTGCCTCCTGGTACATGCGCGGCGAAGAGGGCTACTCTCGCTTTTTCGCCTACACCAACCTGTTTATCGCCAGCATGGTCGTTCTGGTACTGGCCGATAACCTGCTGTTGATGTACCTCGGCTGGGAAGGTGTGGGCCTCTGTTCTTACCTGCTGATCGGTTTCTACTACACCGATCCGAAGAACAATGCCGCAGCGATGAAAGCGTTCGTGGTCACCCGCGTCGGCGACGTGTTCCTCGCCTTCGCGCTGTTCATTCTTTATAACGAACTGGGCACCCTGAACTTCCGTGAAATGGTAGAGCTGGCGCCGCAGCACTTCGCTAATGGCAGCACCACGCTGCAGTGGGCGACGCTGATGCTGCTCGGCGGCGCGGTCGGTAAATCCGCTCAGCTGCCGCTGCAAACGTGGCTTGCCGATGCGATGGCTGGCCCGACGCCGGTCTCCGCGCTGATCCACGCCGCCACCATGGTGACCGCGGGCGTGTACCTGATTGCCCGTACCCACGGCCTGTTCCTGATGACGCCGGAAGTGCTGCATCTGGTGGGTATCGTTGGTGCGGTAACGCTGGTGCTGGCAGGCTTCGCCGCGCTGGTGCAGACCGACATCAAACGTGTGCTGGCTTACTCGACCATGAGTCAGATTGGCTACATGTTCCTCGCGCTGGGCGTACAGGCATGGGATGCGGCGATTTTCCACCTGATGACCCACGCGTTCTTTAAAGCGCTGCTGTTCCTGTCGTCTGGTTCGGTCATTCTGGCCTGCCATCACGAACAGAACATCTTCAAAATGGGCGGTCTGCGCAAATCTATTCCGCTGGTGTATGTCTGCTTCCTGGTGGGGGGCGCGGCGCTGTCCGCTCTGCCGCTTATCACCGCAGGCTTCTTCAGTAAGGATGAGATTCTGGCAGGCGCGATGGCCAACGGCCATATCAATCTGATGGTGGCGGGCCTGGTCGGCGCCTTTATGACCTCGCTGTACACTTTCCGTATGATTTTCATCGTGTTCCACGGCAAAGAGCAAATTCACGCGCACGCAGGGAAGGGAATTACCCATCATCTGCCGCTGATCGTGCTGCTGGTGCTGTCCACCTTCGTTGGCGCGCTGATTGTGCCGCCACTGGAGGGTGTACTGCCGCAGACCACTGAGCTTGCGCACGGTAGTGTCATGACGCTGGAAATTGCCTCCGGGATTATCGCGATTGCCGGCATCCTGATCGCCGCATGGCTGTGGCTGGGTAAACGTACCCTGGTGACCTCCATCGCCAACAGCGCGCCTGGCCGCTTCTTCGGTACCTGGTGGTTCCATGCCTGGGGCTTCGACTGGTTATACGACAAAGTGTTCGTGAAACCATTCCTCGGCATTGCCTGGCTGCTGAAGAGCGATCCGCTGAACTCGTTGATGAATATCCCGGCGATTCTGTCCCGCTTCGCAGGCAAAGGTCTGCTGGTGAGCGAGAACGGCTATCTGCGCTGGTATGTGGCTTCAATGAGCATTGGCGCGGTGGTGGTGCTGGCTCTGCTGATGGTACTGCGTTGATTTGAGCGCGCGGTTTTGCCCAGTGGCGCTTCGCTTACCGGGCCTACGAAACCGTAGGTCGGGTAAGCGAAGCGCCACCCGACACAACAAACCGCACTCAAACGTGAATGTAGTCGAATTCGTTGAAAATCGGTCCTGAACGGGACTTTAACAAGGAATAAAAATCGCCATGTTATTACCCTGGCTAATATTAATCCCCTTTATCGGCGGCTTCCTGTGCTGGCAGACTGAACGCTTTGGCGTGAAAATGCCGCGCTGGATTGCGCTGATTACCATGGGACTGACGCTGGTGCTTGGCCTGCAGCTGTGGATGCAGGGCGGCTATTCTCTGACGCAATCCGCGGGTATTCCGCAGTGGCAGTCGGAATTCGTGCTGCCGTGGATCCCACGTTTCGGCATTAGCATCCATCTGGCGATTGACGGTCTGTCGCTGCTGATGGTGGTGCTGACCGGCCTGCTCGGCGTGTTGGCGGTGCTCTGTTCCTGGCGCGAAATCGAAAAATACCAGGGCTTCTTCCACCTCAACCTGATGTGGATCCTGGGCGGCGTCATCGGCGTATTCCTCGCCATCGACATGTTCCTGTTCTTCTTCTTCTGGGAAATGATGTTGGTGCCGATGTACTTCCTGATCGCGCTGTGGGGGCACAAAGCCTCTGACGGTAAAACGCGTATCACGGCGGCCACCAAGTTCTTCATCTATACCCAGGCGAGCGGTCTGGTGATGCTGATCGCCATTCTGGCGCTGGCCTTCGTCCACTTCAACGCCACCGGCGTGTGGACCTTCAACTATGAAGATCTGCTGAAAACGCCGATGTCCCACGGCGTGGAATACTTGCTGATGCTGGGCTTCTTCATCGCCTTCGCGGTGAAAATGCCGGTGGTACCGCTGCACGGCTGGCTGCCGGACGCCCACTCCCAGGCGCCGACCGCCGGTTCCGTCGACCTCGCGGGCATCTTGCTGAAAACCGCGGCCTACGGTCTGCTGCGCTTTGCGCTGCCGCTGTTCCCGAACGCCTCCGCCGAGTTTGCGCCCATCGCCATGTGGCTGGGCGTGATTGGTATCTTCTACGGCGCGTGGATGGCCTTCGCCCAGACCGATATCAAACGTCTGATCGCTTATACCTCCGTTTCCCACATGGGTTTCGTGCTGATTGCTATCTACACCGGTAGCCAGCTGGCTTATCAGGGGGCGGTGATTCAGATGATCGCCCACGGTCTGTCCGCGGCCGGTCTGTTTATTCTGTGCGGCCAGCTGTACGAACGTCTGCACACCCGCGATATGCGTCAGATGGGCGGTTTGTGGAGCAAAATTAAATGGCTGCCGGCAATGTCAATGTTCTTCGCCGTCGCCACCCTGGGGATGCCGGGCACCGGTAACTTTGTCGGCGAATTTATGATCCTGTTCGGCAGCTATAAAGTGGTGCCGGTGATCACTGTTATCTCGACCTTTGGTCTGGTATTCGCTTCCGTTTACTCGCTGTCGATGCTGCATCGCGCTTACTTCGGTAAAGCGAAAAGCGAAATCGCGGCGAAAGAACTGCCGGGGATGTCCCTGCGTGAACTGTCTATCATCCTGCTGCTGGTGGTGCTGCTGGTGCTGTTGGGCTTCTTCCCGCAGCCGATCCTCGACACCTCGCATGCTGCGATGAGCAACATTCAGCAGTGGTTTGTTAATTCTGTTTCTACTACAAGGCCGTAATTCGCCATGACAATAACTCCACAACAACTGATCGCACTGCTACCGCTGCTGATCGTCGGCTTGACGGTGGTGGTTGTGATGCTCTCCATTGCGTGGCGACGCAATCATTTTCTCAATGCCACGCTGTCGGTTCTCGGGCTTAACGCTGCGCTGGTCTCGCTCTGGTTCGTCGGCCAGAATGGGGCGATGGACGTCACGCCGATGATCCGCGTTGACGGCTACGCCATGCTCTACACCGGGCTGGTGCTGCTGGCGAGCCTCGCGACCTGTACTTTCGCCTACCCGTGGCTTGAGGGTTACAAGGACAACAAAGAAGAGTTCTACCTGCTGGTGCTGATCGCCGCGCTGGGCGGCATTCTGCTGGCCGGTGCGAATCATCTGGCGGCGCTGTTCCTCGGTATCGAACTGATTTCGCTACCGCTGTTCGGCCTGGTCGGTTACGCCTTCCGCCAGAAACGTTCGCTGGAAGCGAGCATCAAATACACCATCCTCTCCGCGGCAGCCTCGTCTTTCCTGCTGTTCGGTATGGCGCTGGTGTACGCGAATTCCGGCAACCTGTCCTTCCTCGCGCTGGGCAAAAGCCTGGCGGACAATACGCTGCACGAGCCGCTGCTGCTGGCGGGCCTCGGTCTGATGATTGTCGGTCTTGGCTTTAAACTGTCGCTGGTGCCGTTCCATCTGTGGACGCCGGACGTTTACCAGGGCGCGCCTGCGCCGGTATCCACCTTCCTGGCGACCGCCAGCAAGATTGCCATCTTCGGCGTAGTGATGCGTCTGTTCCTGTACATGCCGGTGGGCAACAGCGAAGCGGTACGCGTGGTGCTGGGGCTTATCGCCTTCGCCTCTATCATCTTCGGTAACCTGATGGCGCTGAGCCAGACTAACATTAAGCGTCTGCTTGGTTACTCTTCCATCTCCCATCTCGGTTATCTGCTGGTGGCGCTGATCGCCCTGCAGAGCGGTGAAATGTCGATGGAAGCCGTGGGCGTTTACCTGGCCGGTTACCTGTTCAGCAGCCTCGGCGCGTTCGGCGTGGTCAGCCTGATGTCCAGCCCGTACCGCGGCCCGGATGCGGATTCGCTGTTCTCCTACCGCGGTCTGTTCTGGCACCGTCCGATTCTGTCCGCGGTAATGACGGTGATGATGCTTTCCCTCGCCGGTATCCCGATGACTCTCGGCTTTATCGGTAAGTTCTACGTGCTGGCCGTCGGTGTGCATGCGCACCTGTGGTGGCTGGTTGCCGCGGTGGTTGTCGGCTCGGCGATTGGTCTCTACTACTACCTGCGCGTGGCGGTGAGTCTGTACCTGAGCGCACCGGAGCAACTGAACCGCGATGCGCCGTCGAACTGGCAGTACAGCGCTGGCGGTATCGTGGTGCTGATCTCTGCCCTGCTGGTGCTGGTGCTCGGTATCTGGCCGCAGCCGCTGATTAGTATCGTGCAGCTGGCGACGCCGCTGATGTAATCAATTGTTGGTGAACTGAATCAACCGCCGACTTGTCGGCGGTTTTTTTATGCCTGCGGTTTACGCCAGCCGATAGACCATAAAGTCTTCCGCCAGTAGCGTATTGGCGAAAATCTCCCGGCATTCCGCCAGCATACGCAGGCAGCCTTCGGCATCGTAGCGCGAGCTAAAGTGGGTAGCGATTAGCGTGCCGACCCCCGCTTCTTTGGCAAGTGCCGCGGTCTGCTGGCTTGAGGAGTGGCCGCGACTATTGGCTTTCTCCGCCATCGCCTGCTCAAGGGTGGTTTCGTGGACCATCACATCCGCCCCGCGAGCCATCTCCAGCGCCTGCGGGCAGGGGGCGGTATCGCCAAAAATCGCCAGTGTTTTACCCGGCGTCGACGGCCCCAGATAGCGGCTGCCATCAATGACCCGACCATCCTCCAGCTCAACGCGCTGACCAAGCTTGAGTTGATGGAACAGCGGTCCCGGGCGCACGCCATCGGCAATCAGCTGGGCGGCGTCGAGCGTGCCGGGCTTGTCATGCTGCTCAATGCGATAGCCGTAGCACTCCACCGGATGGCTTAGCGGGAATGCGGTCACCCGATAGCCCTCTTCGTCGAACACCAGTCCGGGGCCGACTTCGATGATGGTGAGCGGATAATCGGTCCACGAACCGCTCAGACGCAGCGCGGTCTCAACAAACTCTTTGAGCCCTTTTGGCCCGTAGAGGGTGAGGGGCAGAGAGTTCCCCTGCATCGAGCGGCTGCACAACAGGCCGGGCAGGCCGAACAGGTGGTCGCCGTGCAGATGAGTGATGAAAATTTTATTCAGTTTGCCGGGGTGATAGGGCGTGCGAAGAAACTGATGTTGGGTCCCTTCACCGCAGTCAAACAACCACATTTCAGCGCTGGTGGGTTGTTGCAAATTCAGTATTATCGACGTCATATTACGCGTACGGGTCGGCACCCCGGCGGATGTTCCTAAAAAAGTTAATTCCATCGTCCAGTGTCCTCAGGGCGAGTCGCAAAGTATCAGTATATCAATAAGGAGCTACAGATGATGACCTGGCAGGATCTCCACCATAGTGAACTCTCCATTCCCCAGCTGTATGCGCTGCTGAAATTGCGCAGTGAAGTCTTTGTCGTGGAGCAGCAGTGCGCCTATCAGGATGTCGACGGCGATGATTTGGTCGGTGAAAATCGCCATCTGCTCGGCTGGCGCGATGGCGAACTGCTGGCCTACGCGCGGATCCTCAAAAGCGAAGAGGAGTTTGCGCCGGTGGTGATTGGCCGGGTCATCGTCAGCCCGGCCGCCCGCGGTGAGAAGCTTGGCTATCAGCTGATGGAGCAGGCGCTGGCCAGCTGTCAGCAGCACTGGCCACAAAAGGCAATTTACCTCGGGGCACAGGCACATCTGCAATCTTTTTACGCCCACTTCGGTTTTACGCCAGTGACCGAAGTCTATGATGAGGACGGCATCCCCCACATCGGAATGGCGCGAGAAAACCGCGCTGTCTGACCCCTTAATTCCTGCGTCCGAATACGATTCTGGCCTGGCGGGCGGGTAAGATAAAATCCGCTCCCTCGTCATGGGTACTGCTATTCCGCCGTCGAACCCCTTATAATGTGGGGTTTTACTACCGTGGAGGTTTGCGTGCTGTCTGTTTCCACTGCGCTGGCCCGTTTGCAAGACGGCCTGGGTGAGTCTTTTCCAGACTCGCCCGGCACGCGAATTATCGATATTACCTTTCCGCTGAATGATGCCTTCGATCCGCTGCTGTGGTGTGGCCAGCAGACGCAGTGGCCGCAGTTTTACTGGCAGCAGCGCAATGGCGATGAAGAGCTGGCGACGCTGGGGGCGGTAAAAACCTTTCCCTCGCTCGACGCGGCCAACCGCTTTTTACGCCAGACCGGGCAGCAGGATCTGCGCATCTGCGGCCTGAATGCGTTTGAACCGCAGCAGGGTAACCTGGTGCTGCCGCGTCTGGAGTGGCGTCGGTGCGGCGGTAGGGCCGTGCTGCGGTTGGTACTCCACAGTGATATCTCTCTGCGCGACGATGCCGCGACGGCGTGCGATTTTCTCGCCAGCCTGACCACCGCCCAGGCGACACCCGGCGCCATACCGCCGCTGCTGAGCGAGCGCCACTCATCCGACTATCTTCAGTGGCAGGCAATGATCACGCGAGCGACCCGAGCGATTAGTGCCGGTGAGATGGATAAAGTAGTGCTGGCGCGGGCAACCGACCTGCAGTTTGCCGCCCCGCTGGACGCCGTGAGCATCATGGCGGCCAGCCGCCGCAGCAATCTTAACTGTTTTCATTTCCTGATGGCGTTCAATGCCCGGCAGGCATTTTTCGGTTCCACGCCGGAACGGCTGTGGCGCCGGCGCGGCGCGCTGCTGCGCACCGAAGCGCTGGCCGGAACCGTCGCGAACCATCAGGAAGACGCGAAGGCGCAGCAACTGGCCGACTGGTTGATGAAAGACGACAAAAACCAGCGGGAAAACATGCTGGTGGTGGAGGATATCTGCCAGCGCCTGCAGAGTGAGGCCTCGACGCTGGACGTCCTGCCGCCGCAGGTGGTGAGGCTACGTAAGGTACAGCATCTCAGACGCTGTATCTGGACCGAGCTGGCGGAGCCTGACGACAGCCGCTGTCTGCTGCAGCTGCAGCCCACCGCCGCGGTGGCCGGCCTGCCGCGTCGGGCGGCGCTGGCGTTCATTCAGCGCCATGAACCCTTTGCCCGCGAATGGTATGCCGGGTCCGCCGGCTATCTGTCGCTGGCGCAAAGCGAGTTTTGCGTGGCGCTACGTTCGGCGAAAGTGGACCACGACACCCTGCGGTTGTATGCCGGGGCGGGGATCGTCAGCGGCTCCGATGCGCAGCAGGAGTGGCAGGAGATTGACAACAAAGCGGCCGGGCTGCGCTCGCTGCTGTGTCCATAAGGCGGGAATGACGATGCATATCAAAACGTCGTCACTTTGCCTTATCTATACTTAGCATCAATATTTGATACCGGACAATTTCATGTCAGTAAGCGCATTTAACCGACGCTGGGCGGCGGTGATCCTGGAAGCTTTAACGCGCCATGGCGTGCAGCATATCTGCATCGCGCCGGGCTCGCGCTCGACACCCTTAACCCTGGCGGCGGCGGAAAACCGCGCCTTTATCCATCACACCCATTTCGATGAACGTGGTCTCGGCCATCTGGCGCTCGGCCTGGCGAAGGCCAGCCGGCAGCCGGTGGCGGTGATAGTCACCTCCGGCACCGCCACCGCGAACCTCTATCCGGCGCTGATTGAGGCGGGGCTGACCGGTGAAAAGCTGATCCTGTTGACCGCCGATCGCCCGCCGGAGCTGATCGACTGCGGCGCCAATCAGGCGATCCGCCAGCCGGGGATGTTTGCTTCTCACCCTTCGCAAACGATCTCCTTGCCACGTCCCTCGCAGGATATTCCTGCCCGCTGGCTGGTCTCGACCATCGACCAGGCGCTGGGCGAGCTGCACGCCGGCGGGGTGCATATCAACTGCCCGTTCGCCGAACCGCTGTATGGCGATATGGATGAGACCGGCGTGGAGTGGCAGCAGCAGCTCGGCAACTGGTGGCAGAGCGATAAACCCTGGTTGCGTCAGGCGCTACAGATGGAGAGTGAGAAACAGCGCGACTGGTTCTTCTGGCGGCAAAAACGCGGCGTCGTCGTGGCGGGCAGAATGAGCGCGGCTGAAGGTAAAAAAGTGGCCGAGTGGGCGCAAACCCTGGGCTGGCCGCTGATTGGCGATGTCCTGTCGCAAACCGGGCAGCCGCTGCCGTGCGCCGACCTGTGGCTGGGCAACGGTAAAGCGGTCGGCGAGCTGGCACAGGCGCAGATCGTGGTGCAGCTCGGCAGCAGCCTGACCGGCAAACGCGTCCTCCAGTGGCAGGCCACCTGCGAGCCGGATGAATACTGGCTGGTGGATAATCTGCCAGGCCGCCTCGACCCGGCGCAGCACCGCGGCCGCCGTCTGCTCGCCAGCGTTGAGCGCTGGCTTGAGCTGCATCCGGCGGAAAAACGTCAGCCGTGGGCGACGGTGATCCCTGAGCTGTCCCATCAGGCGTGGGAGGCGGCGGTTGCCAGCAATGAGCCTTTTGGCGAAGCGCAGCTGGCGCAGCGTATTCGGCGCTATCTGCCGGAGCAGGGGCAACTGTTTGTCGGTAACAGCCTGGTGGTGCGCCTGATCGACGCCCTGGCGCAGCTACCGGCCGGGTATCCGGTTTACAGCAACCGCGGCGCCAGCGGGATTGATGGTTTAATCGCCACCGCCGCCGGCGTGCAGCGCGCCAGTGCGCGGCCGACGCTGGCGATCGTCGGCGATCTGTCGGCCTTATACGATCTCAACTCGCTGGCCCTGCTGCGCCAGGCGTCGGCGCCGCTGGTGCTGATCGTGGTGAATAACAACGGCGGACAGATTTTCTCCATGCTACCGACGCCGGAGGACGAGCGTCGCCAGTTCTACTTAATGCCGCAGGATGTTGATTTCAGCCACGCGGCGGCGATGTTCGGCCTGGCCTATCATTGCCCTGATGACTGGCAGTCGCTGGATGAAGCGCTAGCCGGCGCCTGGCGCAGGGCGGGGGCGACGGTGATTGAGCTGGCGGTTAACGAGACCGACGGCACGCAGACTCTCCAGCAGCTGCTGGCGCAGGTAAGCCGCCTGTGACGCTAAACGCAGTGGTTGAGGGCGGGCAGCCGGGCTATCCCTGGCTGGTGTTCCTGCACGGGTTTTCCGGCGACCGCGACGAGTGGCGTGAAGTGGGTGACGCTTTTCCCGCCTGGCCGCGTCTGTATCTCGATCTGCCGGGCCACGGCGGCTCCGCGGATATCGCGGTACAGGACTTTGCCGGGGTCAATATTCTGCTACAGGGTACGCTTGATAGTTACAACATCCTTAGCTACTGGCTGATTGGTTACTCGCTGGGCGGCCGCGTAGCGATGAACTTCGCCTGCCAGCCGCGTGCGGGACTGCGCGGGCTGATTGTCGAGGGCGGACACCCGGGCCTGCAGGATGAAGAGGCGCGGCTGGCGCGACGCAGCAATGACCGCGCCTGGGCAGAACGTTTTCGCCGCGAACCGTTAGCGCAGGTCTTCGCCGACTGGTATCAGCAACCGGTTTTTGCCTCACTGGATGCGGTGCAGCGCGCGTCATTGGTTGCCTTACGTAGCCGCAATAACGGCGCCACGCTGGCGGCGATGCTGCAGGCAACCTCCCTTGCCGGGCAGGCCGATCTGCGCGCGCCTCTGCAGGCTCGCGATTTTCCTTTTCACTACCTCTGCGGCGAACGCGACGCGAAGTTTCGCGCCATCGCGCAAGCGCTCGCTGCCGATACCCATATCATTCACCATGCCGGACACAACGCGCACCGGGACAACCCCGCCGCGGTGATTGCCTGTCTGGCGCAGATTCTGGCAAGTTAACTGAAGGACATTCTATGATCTCTCTTGATGAAGCAATGCTTTACGCCCCCGTTGAATGGCACGATTGCTCAGAAGGCTATACCGATATTCGTTATCAAAAATCGACTGACGGGATTGCCAAAATCACCATCAATCGTCCGCAGGTGCGCAACGCCTTCCGCCCGCTGACCGTCAAAGAGATGATTCAGGCGCTGGCGGATGCCCGCTATGACGACAATATCGGGGTCATCGTGCTGACCGGTGAAGGCGAGAAAGCCTTCTGCGCCGGCGGCGACCAGAAAGTTCGCGGCGACTACGGCGGCTATCAGGACGACTCCGGCGTTCACCATCTCAACGTGCTCGACTTCCAGCGCCAGATCCGCACTTGCCCGAAACCGGTGGTGGCGATGGTGGCCGGCTACTCTATCGGCGGCGGCCACGTGCTGCAGATGATGTGCGATCTGACCATCGCGGCGGACAATGCCATCTTCGGCCAGACCGGGCCAAAAGTCGGCTCTTTTGATGGCGGCTGGGGCGCTTCTTATATGGCGCGTATCGTCGGGCAGAAAAAAGCACGCGAAATCTGGTTCCTGTGCCGTCAGTATGACGCCCAGCAGGCGCTGGACATGGGGCTGGTGAACACCGTGGTACCGCTGGCGGATCTGGAAAAAGAGACCGTGCGCTGGTGTCGTGAAATGCTTCAAAACAGCCCAATGGCGCTGCGCTGCCTGAAAGCGGCGCTGAACGCCGACTGCGACGGCCAGGCCGGTCTGCAGGAGCTGGCGGGCAACGCCACCATGCTGTTCTACATGACGGAAGAAGGGCAGGAAGGGCGCAACGCCTTCAACCAGAAACGTCAGCCGGACTTCAGCAAATTTAAACGGAATCCATAATGCGCGTTTCGCAGGTTTACCGCTGGCAGATACCAATGGACGCGGGCGTGGTTCTACGCGAACGGCGGTTAAAAACCCGCGACGGGCTGTTCATCCGCCTGCAGGAGGATGAACGCGAAGGCTGGGGGGAAATTTCTCCCCTGCCGGGATTCAGTGACGAGACGCTGGAAGACGCGCAAACGGCGCTGCTGGCGTGGGCGCAGCCCTGGCGCGACGGCGCGGAACCGCCGCTTCCCACACTGCCTTCTGTCGCTTTTGGTATTAGCTGCGCGCAGGCGGAGCTTTACGGCGAACTACCGCAGGCAGCGGATTATCGCGCGGCGCCGCTCTGTTCCGGTGATCCGGATGAGCTGTTCGCCAAACTGGCGGCGATGCCCGGCGAGAAAGTCGCTAAGGTGAAAGTGGGGCTGTGGGAGGCGGTACGCGACGGCATGGTGGTTAATCTGCTGCTGGAAGCCATCCCCGATCTCCAGCTGCGGCTGGATGCCAACCGGGCGTGGACGCCGCTTAAAGCGCAGCAGTTCGCCAAATACGTCAATCCCGCGTATCGCCAACGCATTGCGTTTCTTGAAGAACCCTGCAAAACGCGGGAGGACTCGCGGGCCTTTAGCCGAGAGACGGGGATCGCTATCGCCTGGGATGAAAGCCTGCGCGAGGCGGATTTCCGCTTTGTCGCCGAGCCTGGCGTGCGTGCGGTGGTCATCAAACCGACGCTGACCGGCAGCTTACAAAAGGTCCAGCAACAGGTCGCCGCGGCACACGCCCTGGGGCTGAGCGCGGTGATTAGCTCGTCAATCGAGTCCAGCCTCGGGTTAACCCAGCTGGCGCGGGTTGCCGCCTGGCTGACGCCGCAGACCATCCCCGGACTCGACACCCTGGCGCTGATGAGCGCCCAACTGGTACGGCCGTGGCCGGAAAGTACGCTGCCGATGATCGACATTGATGCGCTGGAGCCACTGCTGTGATGTTTTCCGACTGGCCCTGGCGCCACTGGCGGCAGTTACGCGGTGAGGCGCAGGCGTTACGCCTGAACGATCGGCTACTTACCTGGCGTGAGCTATGCGCGCAGGTTGACGCGCTGGCGGCCGGCTTTGCCGCGCAGGGCGTTATGGAAGGTCAGGGCGTGGCGCTCCGGGCCTACAACCAGCCGGAGACGCTACTCGCCTGGCTGGCATTGCTGCAGTGCGGGGCGCGGGTGCTGCCGCTGAATCCGCAGCTGCCAGCGGTGTTGCTGGAGGCGCTGCTGCCCGCGTTAACCGTCCAGCATCAGTTGGTGCTTAACGGCGCTGCGCTGCCGGGGGATTTACCCGCGTTAACTCTGCAGGCGGCCGAAGGCGCCCATGCCCTTTGCTGGCATGGCGAACGGTTGGTGTCGATGACGTTGACCTCCGGCTCAACCGGCTTGCCGAAGGCGGCGGTACATAGCGCCCGCGCCCATTTGGCCAGCGCCGCTGGCGTGCTGGCGCTGATGCCGTTTGCCGCAGAAGACGACTGGTTGCTGTCGCTGCCGCTGTTTCATGTCTCCGGGCAGGGGATCATTTGGCGCTGGCTGCTGGCTGGCGCGCGGCTGACGGTGCGCGACAAGCAACCGCTGGCGCAGATGCTGCAGGGCTGTACCCATGCTTCACTGGTACCGACTCAGCTATGGCGCCTGCTGAATGCTGATGCTGCGCTTTCCCTCAAGGCGGTGCTGCTTGGCGGCGCGGCGATCCCCGTCGACCTGACCGAAAGGGCGCGAGCGCAGGGGATACGCAGCTTCTGCGGCTACGGCCTCACCGAATTCGCTTCCACGGTCTGTGCCAAGGAGGCCGACGGCGAGGCGGATGTGGGCGAAGCGCTGCCGGGGCGGGAGGTGAAAATTGTCGCCGGCGAGATCTGGCTGCGGGCGTCGAGTATGGCGGCGGGTTACTGGCGCGATGGTCAGCTATTGCCATTAACCAATGATGAAGGCTGGTTTGCGACGCGCGATCGCGGGGAGTTACACAATGGTCGGCTGACGGTTGTTGGGCGACTGGATAATCTTTTTTTTAGCGGTGGCGAAGGTATTCAACCGGAAGAGGTCGAGCGCGTGATACTCGCCCATCCGCAGGTACAACAGGCGTTCATTGTACCGCTGGATGATGTCGAATACGGTCAATGCCCGGTCGCGGTGGTGGAATGCGATGACAGCTGCGAGTTGAGCGTGCTGGCGACATGGAGCGCTGAGCGGTTAGCGCGCTTTCAGCAGCCAGTGCGTTGGCTACGGCTGCCGGACACGTTAAAGAACGGTGGGATTAAGATTTCCCGCCAGGCGCTGCGCGAGTGGGCCAGACAGCAGACGTATACTACGGTATCGTAGCCACCCGCCATATCCCGCGACATAACGCCGGGTGGGTTGAACGCGGTATGCTGGACTAAAGTAGCCCTTTCTGGCTGAGAGTAACGCGGGTGGCGGCATTAAGATCGTAGTTTTTGAGATCTTCGGCTTTGACCCAGGCGTATTCGTCAAACTCCTCGTTGATCGTCACGTCGCGATTGGCGCTGACACAGTCGAAGATCAGGTAGATCATATAGATCGTTTCCTGCCGACCATCGGGGTAAGTTTTTACGCGGGTATCGTCGCGGAAGCTCCACGGCGCGATATGGGTAAGGATGAGTTTTTCGCCAAGCTCTTCGCGAATTTCCCGCCGCAGCGCCTCTTCAATACGCTCCCCTGGCTCCACGCCGCCGCCGGATAAGGCCCATTGCCCGGGAAAAACCCCGCGGTCGGCGGCCATTTTGCAGAGCAGATAATGGCCTTCATTCTGGATAAGCGGGCAAACAATCGTCCTTTGGCGCATGGTTTTTCTCCTTCACAGGGGTGGGGCGGTATGCCGATGAAATAGTTTGCGAGCCGCCTCGGTAAACCGCAAGCGAAATGCGGCCCTGGCCCTGTTGGGTGTTAAGTTAGGTGAAAATAATCGCATGGAGTTTCGCCATGGAAAGGGCGCCCCATTCCCCGCATGACGCCGTATTTAAACACCTGTTGTCGCACCGGGCGACGGCAAAGGACTTCCTTGACATTCATCTCCCCGCACCGCTGCGCGCGTTATGCAACCTGAATACGCTGCAACTGGAGTCAGGGAGCTTTATTGACGATGAGCTACGGGCGAGTCATTCCGATATCCTCTATTCGCTACACACCCAGGTGGGTGAGGGCTATATCTATCTGCTGATTGAGCATCAAAGTTCAGCGGACCGCCACATGGCGTTTCGCCTGATGCGCTATGCCATCGCCGCGATGCAGCGCCATCTGGATAAGGGGCATACGCAGCTGCCGCTGGTTATCCCTCTGCTGTTTTATCATGGCAGCGTTTCGCCCTGGCCTTACCCGATGTGCTGGCTGGCAGGCTTTGCCGATCCGGACGTTGCGCGACAGATTTATAGCAAGGATTTTCACGTAATCGACATCACGACCACTCCGGACAATGAAATCATGCGCCACCGGCGAGTCGCGATGCTGGAGCTACTGCAAAAGCATATTCGCCAGCGTGACATGATGGACCTGCACGAGCAACTGGTCAGCTTGTTAGCACTGGGATACACTAGCCGCAGGCAGCTAAAGACGCTGCTGCACTATCTGTTACAGGCAGGAAATGCCGCCGATCCGGTCGCTTTTTTGCGCCATCTTGCGCAAAGCGTACCCCGGCGGCCGCATAAGGAGACGCTCATGAATATTGCCCAGTTTCTGGAAGATCGCGGCCATCAGCAAGGGTTAAAGCAAGGCCTCGAACAAGGCCTACAGCAGGGTATCGAGCAGGGTATCGAGCAAGGTGAGCAGCAGACCGCGGAGCGTATCGCCCGGGCGATGATCGCTAACGGGCTTGACCTGCCCCTGGTAGCGAAACTGACCGGTCTGGCACCTGAGCGCCTGGCTCTGCTGCAGCATTAATTATTTCCTTTTCAACCGCGCCGCGCCGATCGTGCGGCGTCAGTTCCCTGTTTTCGTCAATGCATCAGCGTTAATCATAATAAACATGAATATTCATGGCGCTGAATGGGCTGTTCGTCATTCTGGCAACGCCCGATGCCGTAAAAAAACGCACCTGGTTACACTCTTGTGAAAAATCATTTCGCCAGGTCATTGATTCCTGACGGGTGCGCAGTAGAATTTTCAGGTTTTTTCGGGACTTCTTTGATTTTAATTTTCTGGATAGAGTAAATAATGAAAAAAAGCATTTTTATGGCGCTGGCTGGCGTCATGCTGGTTTCTTCCGCGGCCCATGCGATTAGCGTTACCGGTGAAGCAGGCGAGCATTACACCAATCTTGGCGTCGGGTTTGGCACGGAGTCTACCGGCCTTGCCATCTCCGGTAACTGGCTGCACAGCGATAACGACGGCGACGCCGCGGGTTTAGGCCTGGGACTCAATATTCCGCTGGGGCCGTTCCTCGCGACCGTAGGCGGCAAAGGCGTTTACACCAATCCGAAACAGGGCGATGAAGGCTATGCGGCAGCGGTCGGCGGCGGCCTGCAGTGGAAAATCGGCGACAGCTTCCGCCTGTACGGCGATTACTACTACTCTCCGGATTCCCTCTCCAGCGGCATTGACAGCTATCAGGAAGCTAACGTCGGCGCCAGCTGGACCATCATGCGTCCGCTCAGCATCCAGGCAGGCTATCGCTATCTGAACCTGGCGGGCAAAGATGGCAACCGCGATAACACCATCGCCGACGGCCCGTACATCGGCGCCAGCGCCAGCTTCTAATCTCCTCCGGCGCGGTATCCTCTTGCCGCGCCAGATTTTCCTCCTCGTCAGCATCCCGCTTTGCGTTATAGTATTTGCCATCTGGCAGGCAAGGAGTGAGCAATGTTGAATGTGGAAATGCTGTCCACTGGCGATGAAGTGTTGCATGGTCAAATCGTTGATACCAATGCAGCATGGCTGGCGGATTTCTTTTTTAATCAGGGGTTACCGTTAACGCGCCGCAATACCGTCGGTGACGATCTCGATGCGCTGGTGGCGATTCTGCGCGAACGCAGCGAACAAGCCGATGTGCTGATCGTCAACGGCGGCCTCGGGCCGACCAGCGACGACCTGAGCGCGCTGGCCGCGGCTACCGCGAAAGGCGAAGGGCTTATTTTGCATCCGGAGTGGCTGGAGACGATAACCCGCTTCTTTGCCGAACGCGGGCGGCCGATGGCGGAAAGTAACCGCAAGCAGGCGGAAATCCCCGCCAGCGCCGAGATGATCAATAACCCGGTCGGCACGGCCTGTGGCTTTGCTATCCAGCTCAACCGCTGCCTGATGTTTTTCACCCCCGGTGTACCTTCTGAATTTAAGGTGATGGTCGAGCAGGAGATTTTACCGCGTCTGCGTCAGCGCTTTACGCTGCCAGATCCACCGGTATGCCTGCGTTTGACCACCTTTGGCCGCTCGGAGAGCGAGCTGGCGCAAAGCCTCAATCCGTTGACGCTGCCCCCGGGCGTGGTGATGGGCTACCGCTCGTCGATGCCGATTATTGAACTCAAGCTAACCGGACCGGCTGACCAGCGCGACGCTATGCTGGCCCTGTGGCCGGAAGTCCGCAAGGTGGCTGGCGACAGCCTGATTTTCGAAGGAACAGAAGGATTACCGGCGCAGATTGCGCGCTGCCTGCAGGAGCGACAGCTAAGTCTGACGCTCAGCGAGCAGTTTACCGGCGGCCTGCTGGCGCTACAGCTATCCCGCGCCGGTGCGCCGCTGCTGGCCAGCGAAGTGGTCCCGGCGCAGGAGGAGACGCTGGCGCAGGCGGCTCGCTGGGCGGCCGAGCGGCGCATAAACCATTTTGCCGGTCTGGCCCTGGCGGTGAGCGGCCAGGAGAACAATCACCTCAATGTGGCCCTTGCCACCCCTGACGGCACCTTCGCGCTGCGCGTGAAGTTTAGCGTCACCCGCCACAGCCTGGCGGTACGCCAGGAAGTCTGCGCCATGATGGCATTAAATATGCTGCGTCGCTGGCTGAATGGTCAACCGCTGGCCAGCGAACACGGCTGGATTAACGTGGTGGATTCCCTCTCGCTGTAAGTCATTCCCCCGGCGCCCTGGTTTTACCGGGGCGTCGGTCGTCCAGCCTGTTGTACTCTCCTGAAAAAATTCTGTGCGTTAAGTCGCAATAATCTACAGCGGATGGTCCAGCATACGGGAAAACGATTGCCCCGCGATATCGCTCACACTTTACCGCCCGCACAATCGCAACACTGATTCCAGTATTCAGGATTGGAGTCCAGTATGTTGGAATCAACGAAAGTCCCGGCGCTGACCCGCGCGATTGAGATCCTCAATTTAATCAGCCGCATTGGCCCCTGCAGCGCAGCCACCATCATTGCCGAACTGGGGATCCCGAAAAGCACGGTTTATCTGCTGCTGGGCGAGCTGAAAAAACAGCGCTTCATCAGTATGGATAATCAGGATAACTACTGCCTGTGGACCAAGCTGGTGGAGCTGGCCGGGCAGGCGCTGAGCAAAATGGACCTGCGCGAGCTGGCGCGTCCGCGCCTCACCCGGCTGATGGACGAGTGCGGCCTGCTTTGCCATCTGGGCATCATCGATCAGGGTAACGCCTACTACATTCTGAAAATTGAATCCCCCGCCACCATTAGCGTGCGTTCGCACGAAGGTAAGAGCCTGTCGCTTTACCGCTCCGGGATCGGCAAATGTTTGCTGGCCTGGCAGCCCGCCAGCGTTCAGGCGTCGATTATCGAAGACCTGCAATGGGAGCGGGCCACGCCAACGACCATCACCGATGCTCAACAGCTGCGGGAGGAGCTGGGGCGCATTCGCGCCCGAGGCTGGAGCTTTGATAATGGCGAGGACTATCCCGATGTGCGCTGCGTGGCCGCGCCGGTGTTTAACGCCAATAACGACCTGACCGCCGCCATCTCGGTGGTGGGCACCCGTCTGCAAATCAATGAAGACAATCGCGATTATCTGGCCGGTAAGGCGATTGCCTGCGCGAAAGATATTTCCCGTCTGCTGGGGTGGAAAAGCCCCTTTGAACAACACGCCTCATCATAAGGAGAACACCATGACCCTACCGAAAATTAAACATGTCCGCGCCTGGTTTATTGGCGGCGCGACGGCAGAGCAGGGCGCCGGCGGCGGCGATTACCACGACCAGGGGGCTAACCACTGGATTGACGATCATATCGCCACCCCGATGAGCAAATATAAAGAGTATGAGCAGTCCCGCCAGTCTTTTGGCATCAACGTGCTGGGCACGCTGATTGTGGAAGTGGAAGCCGACAACGGACAGACCGGCTTTGCGGTGTCGACGGCCGGGGAGATGGGCTGCTTTATCGTGGAAAAACATCTCAACCGCTTTATCGAAGGCAAATGCGTCAGCGATATCAAGCTGATCCATGACCAGATGCTTAACGCCACCCTTTACTACGCGGGATCCGGCGGCCTGGTGATGAACACCATCTCCTGTGTCGACCTGGCGCTGTGGGATCTGTTCGGTAAAGTGGTCGGCTTGCCGGTCTACAAACTGCTGGGCGGGGCGGTGCGCGACGAAATTCAGTTCTATGCTACCGGCGCGCGTCCGGACCTGGCGCAGGAGATGGGCTTTATCGGCGGTAAAATGCCCAGCCACTGGGGGCCGCACGATGGTGACGCCGGGATCCGCAAAGACGTCGCCATGGTGGCTGACATGCGTGAAAAGTGCGGCCCGGATTTCTGGTTAATGCTGGACTGCTGGATGAGCCAGGACGTTAACTATGCCACCAAACTTGCCCATGCCTGTGCCCCTTATAACCTCAAGTGGATCGAAGAGTGCCTGCCGCCGCAGCAGTATGAAGGCTATCGCGAGCTGAAGCGCCAGGCGCCGGCCGGGATGATGGTGACCAGCGGCGAGCACCACGGCACACTGCAGTCCTTCCGCACCCTGTCGGAAACCGGCATCGATATTATGCAGCCCGACGTCGGCTGGTGCGGCGGCTTAACCACCCTGGTGGAGATCGCGGCCATCGCCAAAGCGCGCGGGCAGCTGGTGGTGCCTCACGGCTCGTCGGTGTACTCACATCATGCGGTGATCACCTTCACCAACACGCCGTTCAGCGAGTTTCTGATGACCAGCCCGGACTGCGCCACGCTGCGTCCGCAGTTCGACCCGATCCTGCTCGGCGAGCCGGTGCCGGAGAGAGGGCGCATTCATAAATCGGTCCTGGATAAACCCGGTTTTGGCGTCGAGCTCAATCGCGACTGCAACCTGAAGCGTCCTTATCAACACTGATTGCATCGGGCCGCCGGGCGGCCCGCGCCTGAGGATATTATGATGAGTAACACTCTGCTGGAGAGCGTGGTGAAGAAAAACCGCGCCCGCTTAATCCCCTTTATGCTGGCGCTGTACGTGCTGGCGTTTCTTGACCGTTCCAATATTGGTTTTGCCAAGGAGACGTACCAGCTCGATACCGGACTCAGTAACGAAGCCTACGCGCTGGGGGCAGGGATTTTCTTTGTGGTTTATGCCTTTCTCGGGGTGCCTGCCAATTTGCTGATGCGCAAATTTGGCGCCAGGAGATGGATCGGCTGCACCACGCTGCTGTGGGGCGTGCTGTCGGCGGCGATGGCCTGGGCGGACACTGAAGCGAAGTTTCTTCTGGTGCGTACCCTGCTTGGCGCGGCGGAGGCGGGCTTCTTTCCCGGGATGATCTACCTCACTTCGCAGTGGTTTCCCCAGCAAAACCGCGCCAGCATTATGGGGCTGTTTTATATGGGGGCACCGCTGGCCCTGACGCTGGGATCGCCTTTATCCGGTGCGCTGCTGGAGATGCATGGGTTGATGGGCCATCCTGGCTGGTTCTGGATGTTTGTGATTGAAGGCCTGCTCGCCGTCGCCGCGGGAGCGTTCACGTTCTTCTGGCTGGACGACTCGCCGCAGCGTGCCCGCTTCCTGAGCATGGAGGAGAAACAGGCGCTGATCGGCGAGCTGGCGCGTGAGGAGGAGAAAAAGATCACCTCGCGCCTGTCCGATGCATTACGTAACGGGCGGGTCTGGCAGCTGGCGCTGATTTATCTGACCATTCAGGTGGCGGTCTATGGCCTGATTTTCTTCCTGCCCACCCAGGTTGCTGC
This sequence comes from Klebsiella sp. H-Nf2, assembly GCF_002806645.1. Lineage (NCBI taxonomy): Bacteria > Pseudomonadati > Pseudomonadota > Gammaproteobacteria > Enterobacterales > Enterobacteriaceae > Klebsiella > Klebsiella sp. H-Nf2. Next base: position 65,027 of record NZ_PIBL01000004.1, on the reverse strand, counting down.
GCTGCTGGGCACTAAAGTTGGCTTCGTTGCCTCGGTGGTGACGGCTATCCCGTGGGTGGCAGCGCTGTTTGGCACCTGGCTTATCCCTCGCTACTCCGATCGCACCGGCGAGCGGCGCAATATTGCCGCGCTGACGCTGTTGGCGGCGGCGGTCGGGATTGCGGTTTCCGGACTGGTGGCGCCGGTGCTGGCTATCATCGCGCTGTGCGTGGCGGCGGTTGGGGTGATTGCCGTGCAGCCGGTCTTCTGGACGATGCCGACGCAACTGCTGTCCGGCACGGCGCTGGCCGCCGGGATTGGCTTCGTTAACCTCTTTGGCGCTATCGGCGGCTTTCTGGCGCCGATCGTGCGCGTGCAGGCCGAAACCCTGTTCGCCAGCAGCGCCGCCGGACTGTTAACTCTGGCCGGCGTCGCTATCGTCGGAGTGATCATCATCTTCTCATTAAGCCTCACCCGCGCGGTCCCCCAGCGCGGCAGCGTACAGCATTAATTTAAGGAATCGCGATGAACGCACTGTTATCTAACCCCTTTAAACGGGGACTATTGCGCGGCGAGACGCAAATCGGCCTGTGGCTGAGCTCGACCTCCTCCTACATGGCCGAGATCGCCGCGACCTCGGGATACGACTGGTTGCTGATCGACGGCGAGCATGCGCCGAACACGATTCAGGACCTTTATCATCAGCTCCAGGCTATCGCCCCCTACGCCAGCCAGCCGGTCATTCGTCCGGTCGAGGGCAACCGCAGCCTGATAAAACAGGTGCTGGATATTGGCGCCAGAACGTTGCTGGTGCCGATGGTCGATACCGCCGAGCAGGCGCGGGAAGTGGTCTCGGCGACCCGTTATCCGCCCATCGGTAGCCGCGGTGTTGGCGCCGGCGTGGCGAGAGCGGCGCGCTGGGGAAGGGTGGAGAATTATATGGCGGAGGCGAATGACGAACTCTGTCTGCTGATTCAGGTTGAGAGCCGAACCGCGCTGGAGAATCTGGACGCGATTCTCGAGGTTGACGGCATTGACGGGGTGTTTATCGGTCCGGCGGATCTCTCCGCCTCGCTGGGTCACCCGGACGATGCCAGCCATCCTGACGTGCAGCGGGTGATCGAGCAGAGCATCCGGCGCATTCGCGCGGCGGGGAAAGCGGCCGGATTTCTGGCGGTCGACCCGGCGATGGCGGAAAAATGCCTTGCCTGGGGGGCCAACTTCGTCGCCGTCGGGGTGGATACCATGCTGTATACCCAGGCGTTGGACCGCCGGCTGGCGATGTTTAAAGCTGTCAGCGCCCAGCCGCAGGAGAAAGCGAGCTATTAGCTATTGATGGCGGAGGCTGGCGCTGGGCTCAGGCGAGCGCCTGCGCCAGTACCGTCAGCGGATGCTCGCAGCGTTTGCTGGTGGACATCTCAATCTGCCATTTGCAGGTCTCGCAGTCGGTCACGACGATGTCGGCCCCGCTCTCCTCAATCTGTTTGAACAGTGGGGCGCCGATAGCCTGGGATACCGCATAATTCTCAGTTTTAAACCCGTAGGTGCCCGCGATGCCGCAGCACTGTGAATCCAGCACCTCCAGCTGCAGGCCGGGGATCAGCCGCAGCAGCTCAAGGGTATACAGCGACCAGCCCATTTTCTCCATATGACACGGGGTGTGATAGACCACCTTCAGCGGCAGCCGGCGCAGCGGTAGCGTCTTGCCGGCATCCAGCTGTTTCCAGATCCAGCGGGTGGCCAGCTCCACCCGATCGCGGAGATCGCTGTTGTCGACATCGAGGAGATGGGGGTATTCATCACGTAGCGTAAAGGTACAGGTCGAGGAGGTGGCGATGATCGGCAGCGTGTTTTCCCGCATCGCGGCGACGTTGCTCTGCGCCTGTTTACGCGCCTTGTCAAAAAAGCCGTTGGCGATCAGCGGCACGCCGCAGCATTTTTCCTTCGATAACAACTGCACGCCGGTACCCAGCGCGTTGACGACGCGGATCAGATCCTTACCCAGCTGCGGATGGTTATAGTTGACGTAGCAGCCATGAAAGAAGACCACCTGCTCAGGGTACTGCGCCTGTCTGGCCGCGAGCTGGCGGTAAGCGCGGCGGAAGGTGCCGAAGCCATATTTCGGCAGCGTACGCCGGTGATCGATGTTAAGCGCCGCGTCGAGCAGGCGGCGCACCGGTTTTAAACCGGTCGTGGCGTTGACCAGGGGGGCAAAGGGAGTGGAAAGGGTGCCCATCAGGTCGGTATGGCTGAGGATGGCGTCGCGCAGGGTTGGCTTTTGCTGGCCGTACTGTGCCCGGGCGCGTTGAATGATATCGCCAATTTTCACATCCGACGGGCAGGCAACCTCGCAGCGCTTGCAGTTAATGCAGTACTTCAGCGCCTCGTCGTACAGCGCACCATCCTTCAGACGCAGGCGTTCGCCGTCCGGCCCCGCCTGTTTCGGGCCGGGATAGCGTGGATTGACCCGACTTACCGGGCAGGTGGTGGTACAGACCGTGCACTTAATGCAGCTTTCAAAACGGGTATCGTTCATGGCCGGCCTCCGGCAAGGGCGTGGATCTGTCCGGCGGCGTGCAGCGCGGTAACGGCGCAGACACCGCCGCCACAGCCGAGCTGAATGGCATCGAACCCGCCGAGCAATGAGCCGATGGCAAACAGATTATGGAACGGCTGCCCGCCCAGCAGGGGGCGCAGCAGGGCATCGGTTTTCACGCCGAAGCGCTGCCACGGTTGTGAGGCGAAGAAATCGCGTTGGTACCAGCTTTCCCGTGGCAGGGTCTGCTGTAGATCGAGGCCGAGGATCGGCTCGCGCACGCTATCGCGAGTGGCGACAAGACCGTTGCTGAAAAAGCTGCCGCTGGCCAGCACGGTGAAACGCGGACGCAGCGCGACATCGCCGTGATTTCGCGTCCAAACGGCCTCGACGGCGCCCTGTCGATGGCTGATTTTCACCACTTCATCGCCAGCAAGCCAGGTGCCGCCGCTGCGAATGAACTGGCGTTGCAGCTGAGAATGCAAACGCATTCCGGGAACCGAAGGCGGCAGCGTCGGCAGCAGACGCAGCGGGCAGGGCAGACGCGTCTGCAGCCAGCGGTACAGGCGATCGTCGGCGAGGCCAAAACAGGCGGGCATGATCAGCAGGTCATGCTGCTGCGCCAGCGGCAGCAGCGCTGCATGCAGGGCCGGCCATAGATTCTCATCATCCAGCACGCGGGCGATGTTAGCGGCGCGAAACTCGGTGGGGTTGTCACGCAACACATCCAGCAGCGGTAGTTCGATTTCCGCCGCCACGGCGGTGATGCCGGTTTGCCCGAGTGCAGCGGCGGCGAGATGCGGCTGAAAATCGGCAAAGCCGCTGATCCCCACCAGGCAGACGCCTTGCTGCGGCAGTGGCGCCAGCGGAACCTCTTGTGGTGACAACCATGCCGGGCGCAACGTCCCCAGCGGCGTCACCCGTCGGTGAGGCTGGCGCGCGTCGCCCTGCATCACCGCGCCGCAGGCGGCCAACAGCGCTTCGGTCTGTGTCGCGTATTCGAGTACCGCCTCGGCGCCGAGCCGGGAATAAGGGTGTTCAGGAAGCTGTTCAGCGAGTTGCTGAAGCCCCTGCGCGACGTCAGTAACGTTATCGCCGTTGGGCAGCACCGAGAGCAGGTCTAACGACGCGGAGGAAAAATGCAGCGCGCTCTGCCCGCGGCTGATGATGACGCTGCGCAGGCCGTACTGATTCAGCGCCAGCCCGCACAACAGGCCGGCGAGCCCGCCGCCGACAATTGCGCAATCAAACTTCATCCTGGTGCTCCTGTGGCAGTCCGCACAGGCCGAGATAGACCCAGCGGGTAAATTCGCTTTCGCGCAGCGCGTCGCCCCAGGCGATGGGCTGAACGCCCTTCCAGCGTTCATTGAGAAACGCCGATAGCTGGGTTAATGACTGCGCGGGCGTGGTGACGTTAAAGCGCTGCAACAGTCCGGCAGCGCGGCAGGCGCAGAGTTCCCCCTGGCAGGTGCCCATGCCAATCCGGGTGCGGCGGCGCAGGTCGAGCAGGGTGTTGACCGCCAGGTTTTCCACCGCGTATTTCACTTCGCCAGCGGTAACGGCTTCGCATTCGCAGACCAGGCTACGGTGCTGGCGGCTGTCGCCAAGCCAGGCCGGAGTGCGATCGCCGTGACGGTAGACGGCGGAGCCGCGCAGCGGGGTGGGGAGGGAGATAATTTTTTGCAGGGTACTTTCCGTTGGCTCCTGTGAACCGGGCAGCGGCGTCTCGGCCGTGGAACAAGGGGTGGTGTTTCCCAGCTTACGACAGACGGCGTCGCTGGCCCACTCGGCCATCAGGCGATAGGTCATCAGCTTGCCGCCGGTGATGGTAATGAAGCCTTCCATACCGTCACGCTGGGCATGGTCCAGCAGGACGATGCCGCGGCTGACGCTGCGCCCGCTGGGATCGTTATCGCTGGCCACCAGCGGGCGGACGCCGGAGTAGGCGCGGAGGATCCGGGTGCGGCCCATGACCGGCGCCAGCTTTTCGCCTTCGCGCAGCAGGGTATCGACTTCCGCCGTCGTTACCCGGTTGTCGTCAATGTCGTCATAAGGAATATGCATTGAGGTGGTACCGATCAGCGAGATGGTATCCCCGGGCACCAGAATATCGGCGTCGGCCGGCTTACGGCAGCGGTTGATCACCAGGTTGTTAATCCGGTGGTCGAGGATCAACAGCGATCCCTTCGCCGGGAACATGGTGATGCGCAGGTCGGCATATTCCGCAATGCGCTGTCCCCAGATCCCGGCGGCATTGACCACCACCCCGGCGTGTAGGGTACGCGCCTGGTGAAGTTGACGGTCATATACCTGGACGCCGCAGACGCGATCGCCCTGGCGCAGCAGGCCGGTCACTTCGCAGCCGGTGAGGATCTGCGCGCCGTGTTCGCGGGCGTCGAGCATATTGGCCGCCGTGAGGCGAAACGGGTCGATGGTGCCGTCCGGAACCTGCACCGCGCCCAGCAGCGTCGGGTTGACGGCGGGCTCCCGGCGCAGCGCTTCCTGCGGGGAGAGCGGGGTAGCTTCAATGCCGGCCTGCTGGCAGGCGCTGATAAAAGTCTGCTGATACGCCAGGTCATCTTCAGGCAGGGTAATAAACAGACCGCCGGACGGTTCGATGCAGTGGCGGGCGATGCGGCGCAGGATACGGTTCTCGCTGATGCATTCGCGGGCAGATTCGTTGTCGGTCACCGCATAGCGAGCGCCGCTGTGCAGCAGCCCATGATTACGGCCAGTGGCCCCGGTGGCGATATCATGGCGCTCAATTAATAGCGTCCGTAATCCGCGTCGGGCGCAGTCGCGGGCAATGCCGGCGCCGGTTGCCCCGCCGCCGATGATAATGACCTCGCTATCAAGGCGTCCCGTCATCTTCAGCTCCTCTGCTTTCGTTTAACGCCATTTAGCCACAATCGGTAAGGTTATTGTTTGATTTCGAGCATATTCGCGCGTTATTTGAGCGTGTTATGTGATTTTGTGCTCACAATGGAACGTTTTGTCATATTTCTGTAACAAATTGTGCGATGTTTCACAGTATCAACTCTACGTATTGCCTACCATCGCGACCATATTTGAAGTGGGTGATTAATCTGGGATTTTGTCGTGACGTCAGTAGAAAACAGCAAGGGCCACGGAGGCTGATATGTTAAGTATTTTTAAACCCGCCGCGCATAAAGCGCGTTTGCCAGCAGCGGAGATCGACCCGCTGTATCGTCGATTACGCTGGCAGATTTTCATTGGCATCTTTTTTGGTTATGCCGCTTACTATCTGGTTCGTAAGAACTTTGCCCTGGCGATGCCTTATCTGATTGAGCAGGGCTTCTCCCGTGGCGACCTCGGTTTCGCCCTTTCCGGCATCTCCATCGCCTACGGATTTTCGAAATTCATCATGGGCTCGGTCTCTGACCGTTCGAATCCGCGCATTTTCCTGCCGGCCGGCTTGATCCTCGCCGCGCTGGTGATGCTGGTGATGGGCTTTGTCCCGTGGGCCACCTCCAGCATCATGATCATGTTCGTGCTGCTGTTCCTGTGCGGCTGGTTCCAGGGGATGGGTTGGCCGCCGTGCGGGCGGACCATGGTGCACTGGTGGTCGCAGAAAGAGCGCGGCGGAATTGTCTCGGTGTGGAACTGTGCGCATAACGTCGGCGGCGGTATTCCGCCGCTGCTGTTCCTGCTGGGGATGGCGTGGTTTAACGACTGGCACGCGGCGCTGTATATGCCGGCGTTCGGCGCGATCCTGCTGGCGATTTTTGCCTTTGCGATGATGCGCGATACCCCGCAGTCCTGCGGTCTGCCGCCGATTGAAGAGTATAAAAACGACTATCCGGATGACTATAGCGAAAAGCACGAAGAAGAGCTGACGGCGAAGCAGATCTTTATGCAATACATTCTGCCGAACAAGCTGCTGTGGTACATCGCGGTGGCTAACGTCTTCGTTTATCTGCTGCGCTACGGCATTCTGGACTGGTCGCCAACCTACCTGAAAGAGGTGAAGCACTTCGCGCTGGATAAATCCTCCTGGGCCTACTTCCTCTATGAATACGCTGGGATCCCGGGCACGCTGCTGTGCGGCTGGATGTCGGACAAAGTGTTTAAAGGCAACCGCGGCGCCACCGGCGTGTTCTTTATGACCCTGGTGACCATCGCCACCGTTGTTTACTGGCTCAACCCGCCGGGGAATCCGGGCGTCGATATGGCCTGTATGATCGTCATTGGCTTCCTGATTTACGGCCCGGTTATGCTGATCGGTCTGCATGCGCTGGAACTGGCGCCGAAAAAAGCTGCCGGCACCGCTGCGGGCTTCACCGGTCTGTTCGGTTATCTCGGCGGTTCCGTGGCGGCGAGCGCCATCGTCGGCTATACCGTCGACTTCTTTGGCTGGGACGGCGGTTTTATGGTGATGATCGGCGGCAGCGTGCTGGCGGTTATCCTGCTGGTTATCGTGATGCTCGGTGAACGTCGCCATCACCAACAGCTGAAACAAGCTTAAGGGGCGATGATGAACATGAAATTAACCGCGCTGATGAGCGGCATGATCCTCGCCGGTTCGGCGCTGTGCTCCAGTGTCGTCGCAGCAGAGAAAATGGTCATCGCGCACCGCGGGGCCAGCGGCTATCTGCCGGAACATACCCTGCCGGCGAAGGCGATGGCCTACGCCCAGGGAGCGGATTACCTTGAGCAAGACCTGGTGATGACCAAAGACGACCGGCTGGTGGTGTTGCACGACCACTATCTCGATCGGGTGACTGACGTGGCCCAGCGTTTCCCACAGCGGGCGCGTAAAGATGGCCGTTTCTACGCCATCGACTTTACCCTGGCCGAGATTAAGTCGTTGAAGTTTACCGAAGGTTTTGAGCCGAAAGAGGGCAAGAACGTGCAAACCTATCCTGGCCGTTTCCCGATGGGAAAATCTGATTTCCGCATTCATACCTTTGAAGAAGAGATTGAGTTTGTCCAGGGGCTGAACCACTCGACCGGCAAAAATATCGGTATCTACCCGGAAATCAAAGCGCCGTGGTTCCACCATCAGGAAGGCAAAGATATTGCTGCCAGCACGCTGAAAGTGCTGAAGGAATATGGCTATACCAGCAAGCAGGATAAGATCTATCTGCAGTGTTTTGACGCCAACGAGCTGAAGCGCATTAAAAATGAGCTGGAACCGAAGATGGGTATGGATCTCAATCTGGTGCAGCTCATCGCCTATACCGACTGGAATGAAACCCAGCAGAAACAGGCAGATGGCAAATGGGTGAACTACAGCTACGACTGGATGTTCCAGCCGGGTGCGATGGCGCAGATTGCGCAGTACGCCGACGGTATTGGCCCGGATTACCATATGCTGGTGGCGGCAGGCTCGAAGCCGGGGGCGGTGAAGCTGACGGCGATGGTGAAAGAGGCGCATGCCAGCCATCTGCAGGTGCATCCGTACACCGTGCGTGCGGATCAGCTGCCGGAGTACGCGACTAACGTTAATCAGCTCTATGACCTGCTGTATCACCAGGCGGACGTCGACGGCTTGTTTACCGATTTCCCGGATAAAGCGGTGCAGTTCCTGGACGCGAAATAAAACAAAAGGGCCGTAAGGCCCTTTTATGTTTTCCCCCTCTCCCTGTGGGAGAGGGCCGGGGTGAGGGCATCAGGCCGCACACATCGACAACACTTACATCTCGATCTCAATATCGCCCTTTGCCCGGCAGCAGCAGGGCAAAATCTCTCCCGGCTGGATAAACGCCAGCGGCTCGGTCAGCCAGTCAACCTGGCCGGAGACCAGACGGGTGCGACAGGAACCGCAATAGCCTTCACGGCACTGATACTCCACGTCGATATTATGCGACTCCAGCGCCGCCAGCAGGGAAGGGTGTTCATCCTGACACTCAAGGCGAGTGTCAGAGATTTTCAGGAAAATCCGCTTCATTACAGCTGGAAGTTGCTCAGGTCGTCGGCGTCGACTTCAGCGTCGATCTGGCCCACGAGATACGAGCTGACCTCTACTTCCTGCGGTGCCACCTGGACGTTATCGGAGACCAGCCAGGTATTGATCCACGGGATCGGGTTTGAGCGGGTCTGGAACGGCAGATCGAGGCCCACCGCCTGCATGCGGATATTGGTGATGTACTCGACGTACTGGCAGAGAATATCTTTGTTCAGGCCGATCATCGAGCCGTCGCGGAACAGATAGTCCGCCCACTCTTTCTCCTGCTGCGCCGCCAGCACGAACAGGTCATAGCACTCCTGTTTGCACTCTTCGGCGATTTCCGCCATCTCCGGATCGTCGCTGCCGGAGCGCAGCAGGTTCAGCATATGCTGGGTGCCGGTCAGGTGCAGCGCTTCATCGCGAGCGATCAGGCGGATAATTTTGGCGTTGCCTTCCATCAGCTTGCGCTCGGCGAAAGCGAAGGAGCAGGCGAAGCTGACGTAGAAGCGGATTGCTTCCAGGGCGTTAACGCTCATCAGGCACAGATACAGTTTCTTTTTCAGCTCGCGCAGATTCACGGTCACGGTTTTACCGTTGACGGTGTGGGTGCCTTCGCCCAGCAGGTGCCAGTAGCTGGTCATTTCGATCAGCGAATCGTAATAGTGAGAGATACCTTCCGCACGCTTCTGGATCTGCTCATTGGTCACGATATCGTCGAACACGGTCGCCGGATCGTTGACGATGTTGCGGATGATATGGGTGTAGGAGCGCGAGTGGATGGTCTCGGAGAAGGCCCAGGTTTCCACCCAGGTTTCCAGCTCCGGGATGGAGATCAGCGGCAGCAGCGCGACGTTCGGGCTGCGGCCCTGGATGGAGTCAAGCAGCGTCTGGTACTTCAGGTTGCTGATGAAAATATGTTTTTCATGTTCCGGCAGCGCCTGGTAGTCGATGCGATCGCGGGAAACATCGACTTCTTCCGGACGCCAGAAGAAAGAGAGCTGCTTTTCAATCAGCTTTTCAAAGATGTCATATTTTTGCTGATCGTAGCGGGCCACGTTAACCGGCTGGCCAAAAAACATCGGCTCAAGTAGCTGATTGTTTTTCGTCTGTGAAAAAGTGGTGTATGCCATTGAAGTGAGTCCTGTTGAAATGTATTGCCCGGTAGCACTGCGCGGGCCTACAAAATCGTAGGCCGGGTAAGCGTAGCGCCACCCGGCAAAAATAACTTAGATCTTACAAGCGCCGCTTTCGCAGCCATCGTCCTGGATAGACGGTGCCAGGTCATCCTGAGCATCTTCTGCGCCATCACGGGTGTTGTGATAGTACAGCGTTTTGACGCCGAATTTATAGGCGTTGAGCAGGTCTTTGAGCAACTGCTGCATCGGCACTTTTCCGGAAGGGAAGCGCGTCGGATCGTAGTTGGTGTTGGCAGAGATAGACTGGTCGATAAACTTCTGCATGATACCGACCAGCTGCAGATAACCGTCGTTGTTCGGCATTTCCCACAGCAGCTCGTAGGCGTTCTGCAGGTTTTCGTAATCCGGCACCACCTGGCGCAGGATACCGTCCTTGGACGCTTTGATACTGACGTGGCCGCGCGGCGGCTCAATGCCATTGGTGGCGTTGGAGATCTGCGAAGAGGTTTCGGACGGCATCAGCGCGGAGAGCGTGGAGTTACGCAGACCGTGGGTTTTAATGGATTCGCGCAGTTGCTCCCAGTCGAAATGCAGGGATTCGCTGACGATCGCATCCAGGTCTTTCTTATAGGTATCGATCGGCAGGATGCCCTGCGCGTAGGTGGTTTCATTGAACCACGGGCAGGCGCCTTGCTCGATAGCCAGTTCGTTGGAGGCCTTCAGCAGGTAGTACTGAATCGCTTCGAACGTTTTGTGGGTCAGGTTGTTGGCGCTGCCGTCGGAGTAGCGTTTGCCATGCTTCGCCAGATAGTAAGCGAAGTTGATCACGCCGATGCCCAGCGTACGGCGGCCCATCGCGCCGCGTTTGGCGGCCGGGATCGGGTAATCCTGATAGTCGAGCAGCGCATCCAGGGCACGCACCGCCAGTACCGCCAGCTCTTCCAGCTCGTCGAGGCTGTCGATAGCGCCGAGGTTGAAGGCCGACAGGGTGCACAGCGCGATTTCGCCGTTTTCATCGTTGACGTCTTCCAGCGGTTTGGTCGGTAGGGCAATTTCCAGGCACAGGTTAGACTGACGCACCGGGGCGACCACCGGATCGAACGGGCTGTGGGTGTTACAGTGGTCGACGTTCTGGATGTAGATACGACCGGTAGAGGCGCGCTCCTGCATCATCAGCGAGAACAGCTCAACGGCTTTAATACGTTGCTTGCGAATGCTGTCGTCCTGCTCGTACTGGGTGTACAGGCGCTCGAACTCGTCCTGATCGGCGAAGAAGGCGTCATACAGGCCCGGGACATCGGAAGGGCTGAACAGGGTAATGTCGCCGCCCTTCAGCAGACGGGTATACATCAGCTTGTTGATCTGCACCCCGTAGTCCATGTGACGAACGCGGTTGGCATCGGTACCGCGGTTGTTTTTCAGCACCAGCAGGCTTTCCACTTCCAGATGCCACATTGGGTAGAAGAGGGTCGCCGCGCCGCCGCGAACGCCGCCCTGCGAGCAGGATTTCACCGCGGTCTGGAAGTGTTTGTAGAACGGGATACAGCCGGTATGGAAGGCTTCGCCGCCGCGGATCGGGCTGCCCAGCGCGCGAATGCGGCCGGCGTTGATACCGATACCGGCGCGCTGGGAAACGTATTTCACAATCGCGCTGGAGGTGGCGTTGATGGAATCCAGGCTGTCGCCGCACTCGATCAGCACGCAGGAGCTGAACTGACGGGTCGGGGTACGCACGCCGGACATGATCGGCGTCGGCAGCGAGATTTTAAAGGTGGACACCGCGTCGTAGAAACGCTTGATGTAGTCCAGACGCGTTTCGCGCGGGTAGTTAGAGAACAGGCAAGCGGCGACCAGAATGTAGAGGAACTGCGCGCTCTCGTAAATTTCGCCGGTAACGCGGTTTTGTACCAGGTACTTGCCTTCCAGCTGCTTAACGGCCGCGTAAGAGAAGTTCATATCGCGCCAGTGATCGAGGAAACCGTCCATCTGCTGGAACTCTTCTTCCGTGTAGTCTTCCAGCAGATGATGATCGTATTTACCCTTCTCGACCATCTTCACCACGTGATCGTAGAGCGCCGGCGGCTCAAACTGGCCGAAGGCTTTTTTACGCAAATGGAAAATCGCCAGACGCGCGGCGAGGTACTGGTAATCCGGCGCGTCGCGGGAGATCAGGTCCGCGGCGGCTTTAATAATGGTTTCGTGGATGTCCGCGGTTTTGATGCCGTCATAGAACTGGATATGGGAGCGCAGTTCTACCTGGGAGATCGAAACGTTATTCAGTCCTTCTGCCGCCCAATCCAGTACGCGATGGATTTTGTCGAGATTGATGCGCTCGGTGGTCCCGTCGCGCTTTGTCACCAGCAGACTCTGATTCATGTGGATTTTACCTGTCCGTGAAAGAAAATATCCCCCGTTTATCCACAGAAGGCCGTTGTGACTAACTCTGTGGATAAATACTATATGTAGGGGGTTGTCGATAAAAAGAACGCTATATGGTGAGTTATTTTAGTAAGGAATCTTTTGAGTACAAGGGTTGATTTTGACGTTAAATTGAGGTTGCGGAAGGGTAATAATCCTCAAGTCCACGTCGCATAAGGCCTGGAGAAGAAGTCAATAAAACAGAAAAAAAAATGAAAATTTGATCGAGTGCTGATTTCTTCATCGGAAGAAATAATCACGCGGCTTGATGCCGCGCAATCATCATAAGCGCAGGTGCTGACCTCAGTCCTGTTGGGCGGTGGTGTGCAACATATAGTTAACATCAACCCCCGGCGCTAACTTGAAGGTGTTGGTCAGCGGATTGTAATGCAGACCGATGATATGCTGCTCTTTCAGAGTAGTCTGATCTACCCAGCTCAGCAGTTCGGCCGGTTTGATAAACTTCTTCACATCATGAGTGCCCTTGGGCACCATCTTCATGACGTATTCCGCGCCCACCACCGCCATTAGCCAGGCCTTGCCATTGCGGTTGATGGTGGAGAAGAAGACCTGGCCGCCGGGCTTCACCAGCCGCGCGCAGGCGTGCACCACCGACTGTGGATCGGGGACGTGCTCCAGCATCTCCATGCAGGTCACGACGTCATACTGCTGCGGATGCTTCGCGGCATGTTCCTCAACCGTTTCCTGAACATAGTCCACCTGAATACCGCTCTCCAGGGCGTGCAGTTTCGCGACCTGCAGCGGTTCGGCACCCATGTCCAGTCCGGTGACCGTCGCACCTTCGCGCGCCATGCTCTCGGCGAGAATGCCGCCGCCGCAGCCGACATCGAGGACTTTTTTACCGAACAGGCCGCCGGAGCGTTCGGCGATATAGCCCAGCCGCAGCGGGTTGATGCGGTGGAGCGGTTTGAACTCGCCCTCCAGATCCCACCAGCGCGAGGCGACGGCTTCGAATTTGGCGATTTCAGCATGATCGACGTTAGGGGCTACCGACGTTTTTTCGGCATTCATGGGCGCTTTTACTCCTTTTCTGTTCAGACCTGTGAGTATATCAGCAGCGCGCCATGAATAAACCGTATTGCTTTACCTCTATTAGCGCGGCTGTGTTATAATTTGCGACCTTTGAATCCGGGAAACAGTAGAGGGATAGCGGTTAGATGAGCGACCTTGCGAGAGAAATTACACCGGTCAACATTGAGGAAGAGCTTAAGAACTCTTATCTGGATTACGCGATGTCGGTCATTGTTGGCCGTGCGCTGCCGGATGTCCGAGATGGCCTGAAGCCGGTACACCGTCGCGTACTTTACGCCATGAACGTATTGGGCAATGACTGGAACAAAGCCTATAAAAAATCAGCCCGTGTCGTTGGTGACGTAATCGGTAAATACCACCCGCACGGCGACTCCGCGGTATATGACACCATCGTCCGTATGGCACAGCCGTTCTCGCTGCGCTACATGCTGGTGGACGGCCAGGGTAACTTTGGTTCCATCGACGGCGACTCCGCCGCGGCGATGCGTTATACCGAAATTCGTCTGGCGAAAATCGCTCATGAGCTGATGGCCGATCTTGAAAAAGAGACGGTCGATTTCGTCGACAACTATGACGGTACGGAGCGTATTCCGGACGTCATGCCGACCAAAATTCCTAACCTGCTGGTGAACGGTGCCTCCGGGATCGCGGTAGGGATGGCCACCAACATACCGCCGCATAACCTGACGGAAGTGATTAACGGCTGTCTGGCGTATGTTGACGATGAAGACATCAGCATTGAAGGGCTGATGGCGCATATTCCAGGCCCTGATTTCCCGACCGCCGCCATTATTAATGGCCGTCGTGGCATTGAAGAGGCCTACCGCACCGGTCGCGGTAAAGTCTACATCCGCGCGCGCGCGGAAGTGGAAGTGGACGCGAAATCCGGCCGCGAAACCATCATCGTGCACGAAATTCCGTATCAGGTGAACAAAGCGCGCCTGATTGAGAAAATCGCCGAGCTGGTCAAAGAAAAACGCGTGGAAGGCATCAGCGCGCTGCGTGACGAGTCTGATAAAGACGGGATGCGCATCGTGATTGAAGTGAAGCGCGATGCGGTAGGGGAAGTGGTGCTCAACAACCTCTATTCCCAGACCCAGCTGCAGGTCTCCTTCGGCATCAACATGGTTGCTCTGCACCATGGTCAGCCGAAGATCATGAACCTGAAGGACATCATCGCCGCGTTTGTACGCCACCGCCGCGAAGTGGTGACCCGCCGTACGATTTTCGAACTGCGCAAAGCACGCGACCGGGCGCATATCCTCGAAGCGTTGGCCGTTGCGCTGGCCAACATCGACCCGATTATCGAACTGATCCGTCGCGCGCCGACCCCGGCAGAAGCGAAAGTGGCGCTGGTTGCCCAGGCGTGGGATCTCGGTAACGTTGCGGCGATGCTGGAGCGCGCCGGTGATGACGCTGCGCGTCCGGAATGGCTGGAGCCAGAGTTCGGCGTGCGCGACGGTAAATACTATCTGACCGAGCAGCAGGCCCAGGCGATTCTGGATCTGCGTCTGCAGAAACTGACCGGCCTTGAGCATGAAAAACTGCTCGACGAATATAAAGAGCTGCTGGAGCAGATCGCGGAACTGCTGCACATTCTCGGCAGCGCCGACCGTCTGATGGAAGTGATTCGCGAAGAGCTGGAGCTGATCCGCGACCAGTTCGGCGACGAACGTCGTACCGAAATCACTGCCAACAGCGCTGATATTAACATCGAAGATCTGATCAACCAGGAAGACGTGGTGGTCACCCTGTCGCATCAGGGCTATGTGAAGTATCAGCCGCTGACCGACTACGAAGCACAGCGTCGTGGCGGCAAAGGCAAGTCAGCAGCACGCATTAAAGAAGAAGACTTCATTGACCGCCTGCTGGTGGCTAACACCCATGACACCATCCTCTGCTTCTCAAGCCGTGGTCGTCTGTACTGGATGAAGGTCTATCAGCTGCCGGAAGCCAGTCGCGGCGCGCGCGGTCGTCCGATCGTCAACCTGCTGCCGCTGGAAGCCGATGAGCGTATCACCGCCATCCTGCCGGTCCGCGAGTACGAAGAGGGCGTCAACGTCTTTATGGCGACCGCCAGCGGTACCGTGAAGAAAACCGCGCTGACCGAGTTCAGCCGTCCGCGTTCCGCCGGTATCATCGCGGTCAATCTGAACGAAGGCGATGAGCTGATCGGCGTCGATCTGACCTCCGGTCAGGACGAAGTGATGCTGTTCTCCGCGGCCGGTAAGGTCGTACGCTTTAAAGAAGACGCCGTTCGCGCCATGGGCCGTACCGCCACCGGCGTACGCGGCATCAAGCTGGCGGAAAATGACAGCGTTGTCTCGCTGATTATTCCGCGCGGCGAAGGCGCCATCCTGACGGTAACGCAAAACGGTTACGGTAAACGTACCGCAGCGGCGGAGTATCCGACCAAATCGCGTGCCACTCAGGGCGTTATCTCGATCAAAGTCACCGAGCGTAACGGTTCCGTGGTGGGCGCCGTGCAGGTGGATGACTGCGATCAGATCATGATGATCACCGACGCCGGGACGCTGGTTCGTACCCGCGTTTCCGAGGTGAGCATCGTGGGCCGTAACACCCAGGGCGTGATCCTCATCCGCACCGCGGAAGATGAAAACGTGGTGGGTCTGCAGCGCGTGGCAGAGCCGGTGGACGACGAAGAACTGGATGCCATCGACGGTAGCGTAGCGGAAGGCGATGACGATATCGCCCCGGAAGCGGATACCGATGACGACATCGCCGAAGACGAAGAGTAATCGTCCGCGGTAAATGTTCTGAAAGGGCCGGGTATTCTCCCGGCCCTTTTTGCATTAACATTGCGGCAAAGCTGGTTTACCGCTACTTTAACCCCATTCTGTTGAGTCCCTGACGGCCGAGCATCGCCACATTGAAATATCTTGCCTCGTTTCATACAACCCTGAAGGTTTCACGTTATCTGTTCAGAGCGCTGGCGGTATTACTGTGGCTGCTGATTGCGTTTGTCTCTGTGTTCTATATCGTCAATGCCCTGCACGAGCGGGAAGCCGAGATCCATCAGGAGCTCAATCTCAATGCCGATCAGGCCCAGCGCTATATTCAGCGTACGGCGGATGTGATTAAAGAGCTGAAGTACGTCGCCGGTAACCGCCTGTCGGCAGGGGATGCGGTAGCGCAAGGGCAAAATAGCGATATAGCAGTGCCCAACTTTGAACCCCTGTACCCTGATTCCGATTGCAGCGCGATGAGCACCACCTGGCGTAATTCGCTGCAATCGCTGGCGTGGTTTATGCGCTACTGGCGGGATAATTTTACCGCTGCCTACGACCTTAACCGCATCTTTCTCATTGGCAGCGATAACCTCTGCATGGCCAACTTTGGCCTGCGGGATGTGCCGATTGAGCGCGATCAGGCGCTGAAAGTCCTGCATCAGCGCATTGAGCAATATCGCAACGCGCCGCAAAACGAGCGCGGCAACAACCTGTTCTGGATAAGCCAGGGCGTGCGTCCCGGCGTGGGCTACTTTTATGCCCTGACCCCGGTCTATATGGCCAACCGTCTGCAGGCGATGCTCGGCGTGGAGCAGACCATCCGTATGGAAAGCTTCTTCACGCCGGGCAGTTTGCCGATGAGCGTGACGATTTTTGACGATAACGGCCAGCCGCTGATCTCGCTGGCCGGTGCGGAAGGCAAAATCCAGAGCGAAGCGAAGTGGATGCAGGAGCGGATGTGGTTTGGCTACAGCGCCGGCTTTCGCGAGCTGGTGCTGAAAAAAAGCCTGGCGCCGTCCTCCTTAAGCATCGTCTATTCCGTTTCGGTAGACCAGGTGCTGGAGCGGATCCGCATGCTCATCATCAACGCCATCATTCTCAATATCCTGACCGGGGCAATGCTGTTTGCGCTGGCGCGAATGTATGAGCGGCGCATTTTTATCCCGGCGGAAAATGATGCTCAGCGACTGGAAGAGCATGAACAGTTCAACCGCAAAATCGTGGCCTCCGCCCCGGTGGGGATCTGTATTCTGCGCACCGTCGACGGGACCAATATTCTCAGTAACGAGCTGGCGCACAACTATCTGAACATGCTGACCCATGAGGATCGCCAGCGGCTGACGCAGATTATCTGCGGCCAGCAGGTCAACTTTGTCGATGTGCTGACCAGCAACCATACCAACCTGCAGATTAGCTTTGTCCATTCGCGTTATCGCAATGAAAACGTCGCCATCTGCGTGCTGGTGGACGTTTCCGCCCGCGTGAAAATGGAGGAGTCGCTGCAGGAGATGGCCCAGGCGGCTGAACAGGCCAGCCAGTCGAAATCGATGTTCCTCGCGACCGTCAGCCATGAGCTGCGTACCCCGCTATACGGCATCATCGGTAACCTCGATCTACTGCAGACGAAGGCCCTGCCGAAGGGCGTTGATCGCCTGGTGACGGCGATGAACAACTCTTCCAGCCTGCTGCTGAAAATCATCAGCGATATTCTCGATTTCTCGAAAATCGAGTCTGAACAGTTGAAGATCGAGCCGCGGGAGTTTTCCCCACGTGAAGTGATGAACCATATTTCTGCCAACTATCTGCCGCTGGTGGTACGCAAGCAGCTGGGTCTGTACTGCTTTATCGAGCCGGATGTCCCGGAGCAGATGTCCGGCGACCCGATGCGCCTGCAGCAGGTGATCTCTAACCTGCTGAGCAATGCAATCAAGTTCACCGACACCGGCTGTATTATCCTGCACGTCCAGTGTGCGGGGGATTATCTGCAGATTAGCGTCCGCGATACCGGGGAGGGGATCCCGGCGAAAGAGGTGTTGCGCCTGTTCGACCCCTTCTTCCAGGTGGGGACCGGCGTGCAGCGAAACTTCCAGGGCACCGGCCTTGGCCTGGCGATCTGTGAAAAGCTGATCAGCATGATGGATGGCGATATCGCCGTGGAAACGGAGCCGGGGATGGGCAGCCGCTTTACCATCCGTATCCCGCTGTATGGCGTGCAGAATACACCGCAGGTGACGGCGGACGGTTTCGCTGGCAAGACCTGCTGGCTGGCAATCCATAATACCTCGCTGGCGATGTTCGTCACGTCGCTGCTCAGCTATCACGGCCTGTCGGTACGCCGCCATGCCGGAGAAACGCCGGATGCCGACGATGTCTTGCTGACTGACGATGAAGCGCAGGCGGGTTGGCGGGGAAGTGCGATGGTCATCTTCTGCCGCCGCCATATCGGCATCCCGCAGGAGCGAGCCGCCGGTGAGTGGCTGCACAGCGTGACGACGCCGCATGAACTGCTGCCGCTGCTGGGGCGTATTTTCCACGTCGCCCTCGACAGCGCGGAGAATAGCCGGGCGCTGATGGCGCCGGACGCGCAGATCGGTAATAACGACGACATGATGATCCTCGTGGTCGACGATCACCCGATTAACCGCCGTCTGCTGGCGGATCAGCTGGGATCGCTCGGCTACCAGTGCGTGACCGCTAACGACGGGGTCGACGCGCTCAACGTACTTAGCAAACAGCATATCGATATCGTGCTCAGCGACGTCAACATGCCTAATATGGATGGTTATCGTCTGACGCAGCGCATTCGTCAGCTTGGCCTGACGCTGCCGGTGATCGGCGTCACCGCCAATGCTCTGGCGGAAGAGAAGCAGCGCTGTCTGGAATCGGGGATGGACAGCTGCCTGTCCAAGCCGGTCACCCTCGACGTGCTGAAGCAAACGCTGACGGTGTATGCGGCGCGGGTGCGTAAAGGGCGGGAATAACGAGGAACTCCGTCTCGCCGGGGCGAGACGGAGAAAGCAAAGGGATTACTCTTTATCCGTAGAGCTCAGCGAGACGGAGGAGAGGTAGTTCAGCAGCGCAATGTCGTTTTCCACGCCCAGCTTCATCATCGCCGACTTCTTCTGGCTACTGATGGTTTTGATGCTGCGGTTGAGCTTTTTGGCGATCTCGGTCACCAGGAAGCCTTCAGCGAACAGACGCAGCACTTCGCTCTCTTTCGGCGACAGGCGTTTATCGCCATAGCCGCTGGCGCTGATTTTTTCCAGCAGACGAGAGACGCTTTCCGGCGTGAATTTCTTCCCTTTCTGCAGCGCGGCCAGCGCTTTTGGCAGGTCGGTCGGCGCCCCTTGCTTGAGGACGATCCCTTCGATATCCAGATCCAGCACCGCGCTGAGGATCGCCGGGTTGTTGTTCATGGTCAGAACAATGATCGACAGATCCGGGAAGTGGCGCTTGATGTATTTAATCAGCGTGATCCCGTCGCCGTATTTATCACCAGGCATGGACAGATCGGTGATCAGCACATGGGCGTCCAGCTTCGGAAGATTGTTGATAAGGGCCGTGGAGTCTTCAAACTCGCCAACGACGTTCACCCACTCAATTTGCTCAAGTGACTTACGAATACCGAACAGTACGATCGGATGGTCATCGGCAATAATTACGTTCATAGTGTTCATGTATAAGGCTACCTTCTACAGCAAGCTCTTGACGTAAGCGTCAATGTCGCTGATATATTTTTCTATGCCTTGCGCATCCTTTTCGCGAATCAGATGCTCAAGCGTTTCACATAACTGCTTGCCGGGTATCAGATTAAGCATAGCAAATGCCCCTTTGAGGCGATGGGCGGTTTGCGCCAGAGCAGCAAAATCGCCCGCTTCGATTTCAGTATACAATCTCTGAACATCATCCGGTACCGTATCGGCAAACAGTGCGTAATAGCCGCTGGCATGGAGTTCGGCGTTACTCTCGTTTCCTGAGGTGGCGGGCTGAACCGCCTCCTCCGCCAGCTGCTGTTCAATAAGCTGCAGGATAGCCTCCTGCATCGCCGTGCTAATATTAAAGTTGACCCGCAGTTGTCCCGGGCCGATCTTGCGTATCCCGACCTCATCATCGCTTAAAAGCAAGCCCGAAGCAGTAAGATTAGACGGATTATCCGTTAAATACAGATCGAACGCTTGACTTGTCGCCCGATCGTCCGGCGTGATGCAGGACGCGCCCCAGCTCTCCAGCTGGCGGGTGACAATCCGCCGCACTTCACTGGAGGTCACATCCAGCAGGACGATAACGTCATCCAGCAGATGTTCGCCCGCCTCTGGCGCCTCTTCGCTGGCCGGCATTTTCAGATGCAGGGTATAGCGAGTCCCCAGCGACTCCCGCGCTTTGATGGTCAACTGCCCACCCAGTTTGCGCGTCATGCGGTCGCACAGCCAGAAGGTGAGGGCGTTCGCCTTGCCGTATAGATCGCTCTGGGTCGCGTTGAGATACGGGAAGTGCAAATTATCGATCTCGTTCGCCGAGACGCCGTTGCCGGTATCCAGAATGCGGAAGGTCAGACGATCGCTGGCCGACTCGTCCTGGCAAACGTCGAGGGTGATCTTGCCGATAGGCGTGGTGGTGACTGAATACTGGATTAACAGCACCAGCGTGCGTCGCAAGGCTTCACGGTCGCCGTAGCGCTGCTCACCGGCAGGGAGCGCGTTATTGATAAGCAACTGTAAACCCTTGCGCTTCATGGCTGGCAGCACCTCCGGCACGACGTCGTCAATCAGCGCCTGAACGGAGAACAGCGCCTGGCTGGTTTTCCAGGTGTCGCTTTCCAGCAGATTAGCAAGCTGAATGTCATCAATCAGTTTGACCAGCTCATCGGCATGCTGCGCCAGCGTCCGGTTCTCTGCGCTGTCGAGCGCCGCCGCCTCTGCCGCCAGAGTCAGGGCGGGCTGCTTCAGGGCGCTGCCAATGTGTTGCATAAAAGCCGCCCGACCCTGCTGGTTTTTCTCATACAAGCGTTGGGCCTGTTTGAGCTTTTTATTGACCAGCACTTCACGGTCCTGGTCACGGATAATCAGGATCTGCGTGCGCGGCGCGACCTGGCTGCGATACTGGCGGATTTCATACTGCTCGTTGTTGACGGTGGCCTGAATCACCCCCTGATGCTGGTCCGCCATATTGGTGATGTTCTGCAGATTCAGATGCGGGAGCAGGTGGTCGGCAATAGGGTTGCTGATAAGGGTTCGGTTGGCTTCCTGATCGTGAACCAGCAGCCCCAGCGGCAGCAAAGAAACAATCTCTTCATTAATAGCGCGCAGCAGACGCAGTTCGCTGTTGGCGGCGGAAGGGAGCCCGGCGCCAGACGGACTGCTGCGTCCTTTAAAATGACGAAAGGTGGTAAAACCAAACAGCGCCAGCGCCAGCAGGCCGATGTTGAGCAGCAGCGGCAGAAGAATATTCTGTAGGGCGGCCAGCAGCATGCTGCTCAGCGGTACCGTCCAGAGTAACTGCATACCGGTCGTGCTGATATCAGTGGCGATTTCGATCTGCATGCCGTTAAAAGTGATCCCGATATGGTCGGTGGTCTCTTTGTCAGGATTGGTGGCAAGGTTTTGCGACGGGTCTGGCTCAATACGGAAGCTGTCCAACGCCATGCCCGGCGGGATCAGATCGTTAATCGGCAGGTCGAAAGCGACCACGGTGGCCAGGTGTCCGGGCTGGTTGAAGGTGGTGCGTAACGTAAAGTAGTGCGCGTTCTGCCAGGCGAGATGGCGCAGCGGCGAGAAGGTCTCGCGCTCATCAAGGGTATTGGCCTGCAGCAGCATCTCCGCGCGCCGGGATTCCACCACGCTACTGATCGTTGACTCTTTAAAGCTTGAGGAGAGGTCCTTCAACGGCAGGGTTGAGACCAGAATCAGGCTATTGTCCAGACCATTGAGATAGTACATCGACCATGGGATGGTCTCCGCGCCCCACAAAATATCGAGATAATCGGACATTTTCTGCGTCATCTCGAGGGTCGAGCTGTCGTGGGAGCCAAAAATCAGCGCTTCGGTTTTACGCCGGGGCTTCTCAAGGTAGTAGACGTCCTGTTTTAAACGCGTCTCCTGCAAGCCACCGCTCGCAGCGTTAGCCGAGGTCGCGGCGATATTGTCGTAAATCTGCCAGGTAGCATAGCGCCAGGTGTCAATGCGCTGGTGCAAGGCGTGGGAGACATCAACCACCTGATAGCTCTTCTCTTTCAGCCAGGCATTGACGGCACTTTGAATCATCACCCCCATCGTCGCCAGCAGGACAATAACCATCAAAATGAAGAAGCGGCTGATGTTGCCGGGGATCAGGGAGAATTTTTTCGGGGTCATCTTGTGGCTGAACGACTCATCATTGTTTGTAAACAGGATGTAGCGCCAGAGTAACTGGCAACAAAGCAGATGCTGCAGGCAGTATAAAGGCTAATGGCGTAAATCCATACTACAGAATGGTGCCAGCGGCGCGATACCCTCCAGGAATTATCTTAGAATCGAAGCGCAAATGAAACCGCGCCATCAACGCCGACCAGTAGCGATATTGACAAAATGTGGGGATAAGAATCGCACGAAATAACAAGACATTGGCTGAATAAGAGCAACTAACAAGCTAATTGATTGATTAATAGTCGTTAGGGAATCTTTGGCTGTAGCACAGATAAATTAAAGTTGTGTAAAGAAGGGTAAAAAAAACCGGATGCGAGGCATCCGGTTGAAATAGGGGTAAACAGACATTCAGAACTGAATGACGGTAATAAATAAAGTTAATGATGATAGCGACTGTTATTTTAGTCACCAATGATAGTTTTGTTTTACCATTCAGTGCTATAGGGTTATTTCTATGTATGTGATTGATTCTAAATGGTTAAATATTTTTTTTGATTATTAGTGCGTATTTCCCAGACCATTTTGCGGTGCAAAAAGTTCCGCCAAATTTACAAATTGAAACATCTTGTGGGCATTTTGAAACATCTTAGAAGTTTTAGTATCATATTCTTGTTGGATTATTCTGCATTTTGCAGCACAATGAAATAGCCGACTGATTAGAAGGGTAATCAGTAAGCAGTGGCATAATAAAAGGCATATAACAAACAGAGGGTTAATAACATGAAAGTTAAAGTACTGTCCCTCCTGGTACCGGCTCTGCTGGTAGCAGGCGCAGCAAATGCGGCTGAAATTTATAACAAAGATGGCAACAAATTAGACCTGTACGGTAAAATCGATGGCCTGCACTACTTCTCTGACGACAAGAGCGTAGACGGCGACCAGACCTACATGCGTGTAGGCGTTAAAGGCGAAACTCAGATCAACGACCAGCTGACCGGTTACGGCCAGTGGGAATACAACGTTCAGGCGAACAACACTGAAAGCTCCAGCGATCAGGCATGGACTCGTCTGGCATTCGCCGGTCTGAAATTTGGCGACGCGGGCTCTTTCGACTACGGTCGTAACTACGGCGTGGTATACGACGTAACGTCCTGGACCGACGTTCTGCCGGAATTCGGCGGCGACACCTACGGTTCTGACAACTTCCTGCAGTCCCGTGCTAACGGCGTAGCAACCTACCGTAACTCTGACTTCTTCGGTCTGGTTGACGGCCTGAACTTTGCTCTGCAGTACCAGGGTAAAAACGGCAGCGTCAGCGGCGAAGGCGCGACCAACAACGGTCGTGGCGCGCAGAAACAGAACGGCGACGGCTACGGTACTTCTGTAACTTATGACATCTTTGATGGCATCAGCGCTGGTTTCGCGTTCTCTCACTCTAAACGTACCGACGATCAGAACAACCTGGTTCTGGGTAACGGCGACAACGCTGAAACCTACACCGGTGGTCTGAAATACGACGCGAACAACGTTTACCTGGCGACTCAGTACACCCAGACCTACAACGCGACCCGCGCCGGCTCCCTGGGCTTTGCTAACAAAGCACAGAACTTCGAAGTGGTTGCTCAGTACCAGTTCGACTTCGGTCTGCGTCCGTCCGTTGCTTACCTGCAGTCTAAAGGTAAGGATCTGGAAGGCTACGGCGACCAGGACCTCCTGAAATATGTTGATGTTGGCGCGACCTACTACTTCAACAAAAACATGTCCACCTATGTTGACTACAAAATCAACCTGCTGGACGACAACAGCTTCACCCGCAACGCCGGTGTTTCTACCGACGACGTGGTTGCACTGGGCCTGGTTTACCAGTTCTAAGTCGCAAGCTGCACAACAAAAAGGCGCCTCTGGCGCCTTTTTTTATGTCTGGTTTAACCTCGCTGGTATACTCTTGTCGCCCTGGTAAGAGGAGCCTCGATTAATGGACATGACTTTCTTTCGCGCCGCATTGCTGGGCGTCTGCGTATTGCTCTCTGGCTGCGATTCAGCCACCACCCCTGCGACCCCCACCTCGACGGCCACCGTGCTGGATGGCAAAACGATGGGCACCTTCTGGCGGGTCAGCGTCATTGGCGTGGATGAGGCAAAGGCTCAGGCGTTGCGCGATAAAGTTCAGGCCCAGCTGGACGCCGACGATCGCCTGCTGTCGACCTGGAAAAACGACTCGGCGCTGATGCGTTTCAACCACGCGGCGGATACCCGGCCCTGGCCAGTGAGCGAAGCGATGGCGGACATCGTGACGCTGTCGCTGCGGATTGGCGCCAAAACGCACGGCGCGATGGATATTACCGTGGGGCCGCTGGTCAATCTGTGGGGCTTTGGCCCGGATAAACAGCCGGTCACCACTCCGGATGCGCAGGCGATTGCCGCGGCGAAGGCGCGCACCGGCCTGCAGCATCTGCAGGTTATCAATCAGAGCGGCAGGCAGTTCCTGCAAAAAGATATCCCCGACCTGTTTGTCGATCTCTCCACGGTGGGGGAGGGCTATGCTGCCGATCACCTCGCGCGATTGATGGAGCAGGAGGGGATCTCCCGCTATCTGGTGTCGGTAGGCGGGGCGCTGGTGAGCCGAGGGATGAACGGCGAAGGCAAGCCCTGGCGGGTGGCGATCCAGAAACCGACCGACCGGGAAAACGCCGTCCAGGCGATTGTCGACATCAATGGCCACGGCATCAGCACCTCCGGCAGCTATCGTAATTACTATGAACTTGACGGCAAACGTATCTCGCACGTCATTGATCCGCAGACCGGGCAGCCGATAAGCCATAAGCTGGTCTCCGTCACCGTCATTGCGCCAACGGCGCTGGAGGCGGATGGCTGGGATACCGGACTGATGGTGCTCGGGCCGGAAAAAGCGCAGCAGGTGGTGCGCGAGCAAGGGCTGGCAGTCTATATGATCGTCAAAGAGGGCGAGGGGTTTAAAACCTGGATGTCGCCACAGTTCCGCACCTTCCTCGTCGGCGAGAAAAATTAAAAAGCAAGATTGCGGGTTTTTTGCTGCGGGCGTCGCCGCAGACTGAGGATACACTTACAGCAGGAGCCTCGTCATGAAACCGATAGTTGCCGATACCGATGACCGCCGCTGGCAGGCGGTCTGCGAACGTGATACCCGGGCCGATGGTCAGTTTGTCTTCGCGGTACTGACCACCGGCATCTGCTGCCGCCCTTCCTGCCGCTCGCGTCGTGCGCGGCGGGAAAATGTGCGCTTTTTTGCCGACGTCGCCTCCGCCGTGGCGGCGGGGTTCCGCCCCTGCAAACGCTGCCAGCCGGATAAAGACGATCCGCAGCAGCAAAGGGTCGACAAAGTGGCGCAAGCTTGCCGGTTGCTGGAGCAGGACGCGCCCCTGACCCTTGAGGCGCTGGCTCGTGAGCTGGCGGTCAGCCCGTTTCATTTCCACCGTTTGTTTAAATCCGTCACCGGTATGACCCCCAAAGCGTGGCAACAGGCGTGGCGTGCCCGACGCCTGCGGGAAGCGCTGGAGCAGGGGAACACGGTGACCCGCGCCGCGCTGGCGGCCGGTTTTCCCGACAGCAGCAGCTATTATCGTCAGGCCGATGCGGCATTAGGCATGACGGCGAGCCAGTTTCGCCGTGGCGGCGCTGCCACCGTGGTGACCTGGACGACGGGCGACTGCGCGCTGGGTCGCTGTCTGGTGGCGCAAAGTGAGCGCGGCGTCTGCGCGGTTCTGCCGGGCGATAACGATACGGCATTGCTCGACGACCTGCGCCAGCGCTTTCCCAACGCCGAGCTGCGTCAGGGAGACCCTGAGTTCCGTCGTCAGATGGCGGAGATTTTCGCTCACCTCGACGACAGCCGGCGGCCGGTGTCGCTGCCGCTGGATCTGCAAGGCACTGCGTTTCAGCTGCAGGTCTGGCAGGCGCTGCGGCAGATCCCGGCGGGCGAGACCCGCAGCTACCGCCAGGTGGCAGAGCATATTGGTCTGCCACGAGCAGCAAGAGCGGTGGCTGGTGCCTGCGCGGCGAATTCGCTGGCGGTGATCGTTCCCTGCCATCGGGTGGTGCGGGAGGGCGGCGCGCTGTCCGGTTATCGCTGGGGAACGGCGCGGAAAGCCCAGCTGCTGGCGCGCGAGGCCCAACACGAGGAGGAATAATGCTCGATCTGTTTAGCGATACGCCACCGTGGCAGGAGCCGCTGGCACCCGGTGCGGTGGTGCTCCGACGCTTCGCCCGCGAGCGCGCCCCGGGGCTGCTGCAGGCGATTGCCGATGTCGCCCGCCAGTCGCCATTTCGCCAGATGGTCACGCCGGGCGGATATACCATGTCGGTCGCCATGACCAACTGCGGTGCGCTGGGCTGGACCACCGATCGCCACGGCTACCTGTACGCCCCGGTCGACCCGTTAACCGATCAAACCTGGCCGCCGATGCCTGCCGTATTCCGCGAACTGGCGCTGGCGGCAGCCGCCGCCGGCGGCTATCCGGGCTTTTCCCCCGACGCCTGTCTGATTAACCGCTATCAGCCGGGCGCAAAACTGTCGTTGCATCAGGATAAAGATGAACAGGATCTGCTGGCGCCGATCGTCTCGGTCTCGCTGGGTCTGCCGGCCATCTTTCAGTTTGGCGGGTTGCAACGCAGCGACCCGCTGCAGCGGCTGCTGCTGGAGCATGGCGATGTGGTGGTCTGGGGCGGCGAGTCGCGTCTGTTTTATCATGGTATTCAGCCGCTGAAAGCCGGTCATCACCCCGAAACGGGCGACTGTCGTTACAACCTCACTTTTCGGCAGGCGGGCAGTCGCCAGTATTAAAATAAGAATTATTCTTGATGTCATCGGCGAGCCGTTTAAACTGCTGGCTGTTTTGCTTTTCCGGATAGCCTGTTATGGAACTTCTCTCTCTCGTCTGGCGTCAGTATCGCTGGCCGTTTCTCGGCGTGATTGCCCTCAGTCTGCTCAGCGCCGCGCTGGGTATCGGCTTAATCGCCTTCATTAACCTGCGCCTGATTACCGCTGTCGATACCTCGCTGCGGGTCCTGCCGGAGTTTCTTGGCCTGCTGGGGCTGCTGATGGCGGTGACGCTGGGCTCCCAGCTGGCGCTGACCACCCTCGGCCACCATTTTGTTTATCGCCTGCGGGGCGAATTTGTTAAACGCATCCTCGATACTCAGATTGAACAGGTGGAGAAGATCGGCAGCGCGTCGCTGCTTGCCGGGCTGACCAGCGATATCCGTAACATCACCATCGCCTTTGTGCGCCTGCCGGAGCTGGTGCAGGGGATCATTCTGACCTTCGGCTCTGCCGCCTATCTGGCCTGGCTGTCAGGCAAAATGATGCTGGTGACGGCGCTGTGGATGGCGCTCACCATCTGGGGCGGTTTTGTGCTGGTGTCGCGGGTGTACAAACATATGGCCAGCCTGCGCGAAACGGAAGATAAGCTGTATCACGACTACCAGACGGTGCTGGAGGGGCGCAAAGAGCTGACCCTCAATCGCGAACGCGCGGAGTATGTGTTTAATCAGCTCTACCTCCCGGACGCCCGGGAGTATCGGCACCATATCGTTCGCGCCGATACCTTCCATCTCAGCGCGGTTAACTGGTCGAATATTATGATGCTTGGCGCCATCGGGCTGGTGTTCTGGATGGCCAACAGCCTCGGCTGGGCCGATACCGCCGTGGCAGCGACCTATTCCCTGACGCTGCTGTTTCTGCGCACGCCGCTGCTCTCTGCCGTCGGCGCGCTGCCCACCTTGCTCAGCGCCCAGGTGGCGTTTAACAAGCTGCGCCAGTTCTCTCTCGCCCCATATCAAGCCGAATTTCCCCGGCCACAGGCGCATCCTGACTGGCAAACGCTGGAATTGCGCGATGTCACTTTCCATTATCCGGACCATCGCTTTGCGGTAGGGCCGCTTAACCTGACGCTGAAACGCGGCGAGCTGGTGTTTCTGATCGGCGGCAACGGCAGTGGCAAGTCAACCCTGGCGATGCTCCTGACCGGCCTGTATCAGCCGGTTTCCGGTCAGATCCTCGTGGACGGCCAGCCGCTGGCGGCGGATAAACCGGAGGAGTATCGCAAACTGTTCTCTGCGGTGTTTACCGACGTCTGGTTGTTTGACCGTCTGCTCGGGCCGCAGGGCGAGGAGGCCGATCCGACGCTGGTGGCAACGTGGCTGGAGCGCCTGCAAATGACCCACAAGCTGCAGCTGGAGAACGGGAAAATCGCCGACCTCCGGCTGTCGAAAGGGCAGAAGAAGCGCGTGGCGCTCCTGCTGGCGCTGGCCGAGTCCCGGGACATCATTCTGCTGGATGAATGGGCGGCGGATCAGGACCCGCATTTCCGCCGCGAGTTCTACCAGGTGTTGCTGCCGCTGATGCAGCAGATGGGGAAAACTGTGTTCGCCATCAGCCATGACGATCACTACTTCCAGCACGCCGATCGTCTGCTGGAAATGCGTGCCGGCAAGCTGTCCGAACTCACCGGGGAGGAGCGGGCGCAGGCTTCCCGCGATGCGGTGGCCCGTACGGCCTGATGCTCGCCGCGAGCCCGAGGGAAAACCCGGGCGCCGCGCCGCTGAAATTTTCAGCGACTACATTGCTGACAGTTATTATTTCCCCCTCCCCGCGCTATGCTTAAGGCTTCCGGCCCACAGGCCGGCTCACTATTCTCAAAAGGATTGCCCGATCGATGTCCGTTTTGCATAAAAAAAGCGCCCGCTTGCGTGACGAAGAGCGCGCCCGTCTGATTTGGCTCTTGAGCACCGATAAAGCGGTGACCTCCGCGCTGCTGGGCAAACTGACGCTGGCCGAACGTTACGATGAAGGCACGCTGGCCGATGACCTGGCGGAAGTCGAGATCCTGGTCTCGCATCTGCCGCCGCCGGATCTCGCCGATGCGCTGGAAGCGCTCCCCTATGACGCTCGCACCGCGCTGTGGTGCCTGGTGCCTGACGATAAACGTGGCGAAGTGCTGCTGGAAGCCTCAGAAAACGTCTGGGGCGACCTCATCGACAAGATGAGCGACTCCGAGCTGCTGCAGGCGATGCAGCCGCTGGATATCGATGAACAGGTTTACCTGCTGCAGCATCTGCCGCGCAACCTGACCGGACGGCTGCTGGCGACCCTGCCGGCCGAGAAGCGCGCCCGTATTCGCCAGATTATGCGCTACGCTGACAACAGCGTCGGGGCGATCATGGAGTTTGAGGTCATTACGGTTCGTCCGGAGGCCACGCTGGCGGCGGTGCAGCGCTATCTGCGGCGTCTGGGTAAAATGCCGGAGAATACCGATAAGCTGTTCGTCACCACCCGCAATAAGCTGCTGCTCGGTGAGCTGGAGCTACAGACCATTCTGCTCAACGATGCGCAGAAGCGGGTGGGGGAGGTGATGGAGGGCGATCCGGTCACCTTTCAGCCGCACGAAGAGGCCGAGAAGGTGGCGCGCACCTTCGAACGTGATGACTTACTCAGCGCCGCCGTCATTGATGCCGACGGCAAGCTGATCGGGCGTCTGACCATCGATGAGATCGTCGATGTGGTTTATGAAGAAACCGATAACGATCTGCGCCGGATGGGCGGTCTGAGCGATGAAGAGGATGTCTTCGCCCCGGTCAGTAAAGCGGTCAAAACGCGCTGGGCGTGGCTGGCGGTCAACCTGTGTACGGCGTTTATCGCTTCCAGGGTCATCGATGGCTTCGAACACACCATTTCACAGCTGGTGGCGCTGGCCTCGCTGATGCCGATCGTCGCCGGGATCGGCGGCAATACCGGTAATCAGACGATCACCATGATCGTCCGGGCGATGGCGCTGCAGCAGATCCAGCCCGGCAGCTTTACCTTCCTGATCCTGCGTGAAATGGGGGTCGCCCTGATTAACGGCCTGGTATGGGGCGGGATTATGGGGGCTATTACCTGGTGGCTGTATGACGATCCGCAGCTCGGTGGGGTGATGACGCTGGCCATGATGCTCAACCTGCTGATGGCGGCGATGATGGGCGTGATAATCCCGATGGTTATGGTGAAGCTGGGGCGCGACCCGGCGGTCGGCTCCAGCGTGATGATCACCGCTATCACCGACACCGGCGGCTTCTTTATTTTCCTTGGTCTGGCGACGCTGTTTCTGATGTAGCCTGCGCCTTCGTGCGCAGGCGGCGGGGGATGAGCGCCATGGCGATGATCCCCGCCAGCACGCCGATCGCCAGATTGCTGGTTCCCACCGTCGCGGCGACGGTCACCAGCATCACCAGCGTTTCCGGCCACGGATTACGCGCCAGTTCGCTCGGGCGAATGCTGTGCCAGCTAAAGGTTTTCACCGCCACAATCACCATCACCCCAGCCAGCACCGCCATCGGGATCTGCGCCATCACCTGGCTGAGCGCCGTTACCAGCAGGAGCAGCACCAGACCGGCGATCACCGTTGAGAGGCGGCTGCGGGCTTTGCCCATCTCCACGTTAACGATGGTCTGGCCGATCATCGCGCAGCCGGCGATACCGCCATAACAACCGGCAAGGATATTGGCGATACCCAGCCCGGCGCTCTCCCGCGATTTATTCGACGGCGTATGGGTGAGATCATCCACCAGCTTAGCCGTCAACAGGGACTCCATCAGGCCGACAAAGGCGATGCTGAGGGCGCAGGGCCAGATAATCTGCAGTGTCGCCAGGTTCAGGGGGACGGTCAGGGCAGTGAATCCCGGCAGGCCGCCGCTCATCGAGCCTTCATCGCCGACGGTGGGCAACTGCTGGCCGGTGGTGACGGTATAGAGAGTGAGCACAACAATGGCGATCAGTGGCGCCGGGACAACCTTAATGAAGCGCGGCGCCCACAGGACGATAAGCAGCGTCAGGACGAACAGGCCAACGATCAGTGGTTGGCGACTCCAGAAATGCGGTACCTGAGCAAAGAAAATCAGTATCCCGAGGGCATTGACGAACCCGGTCATCACCGCCGGGGGAATAAAACGCATCAGGCGCGCCATGCCGCACAGACCAAACAAAATTTGAATCATACCCGCCAGAATGACAGCCGGCAGAATGTAGCCCACGCCGTACTGATGCACCATCGGGCCAATGACCAACGCCACCGACCCGGCGGCAGCCGTCACCATTGCCGGGCGCCCGCCGAGCACCGACATCGCCAGACAAAGCACCACCGAGGCAACCAGGCTGACCTGAGGGTCAACGCCGGCAATGACCGAAAACGAAATGACTTCAGGAATCAACGCCAGGGCGGTAAGCACGCCGGCCAGCACTTCGCGCGTCAGCAGCGACGGGGAGCGGAGGATCGGACGCAAAGTGCCGGAAGCGGAGGAGTCAGGAACAGGCGGCATAAAAAAAGTTCGCAGGTTATAAAAAAAGGAGGAGCGGTGTCAGGCCCGGCTTCCGTGCGGTCTGTCACAAAACCGAGGATGATAGCGCGGAATCCGCAAC
This sequence comes from Klebsiella sp. H-Nf2, assembly GCF_002806645.1. NCBI lineage: Bacteria > Pseudomonadati > Pseudomonadota > Gammaproteobacteria > Enterobacterales > Enterobacteriaceae > Klebsiella > Klebsiella sp. H-Nf2. The sequence goes on along the minus strand of NZ_PIBL01000004.1, from coordinate 33,473 downwards.
GCTACCAGTATGAAAAGTGATTTTGTGTATACATTTATTAAACATTTTTATAACGGATCTCAAAACAGAACTTAAAATTTAAACAATATTTAAATTTTTTAGCTTAGGTGGTAACGTGAGCGGTGAGAATCGTATCACCTGCGCTAAATAAAAACAGCGAGTAAAGTAAGGCTCAAATCCGATGAATAAAAAGATGGCCGTACCACGCTCACAGGCGGTTGGTCCCAACAGCACTCGGACCAACACCCGCCATGAGCAAGAGACGGATGTATTGTTGATTGGCGGCGGCATTATGAGCGCCACACTGGGAACCTGGCTGCAGGAGCTTGAGCCAGACTGGTCTATTACCATGGTTGAGCAAATGTCCAGCGTGGCAGAAGAGAGCTCAAATGGGTGGAACAATGCGGGTACCGGCCACGCGGCGCTGATGGAGCTGAACTACACGCCGCAGACCGCCAACGGCATTAATATCGACAAAGCGGTCGACATCAACGAAGCCTTCCATATCTCGCGTCAGTTCTGGGCGCATCAGGTGACGCGCGGCGTCCTGAACAAACCAAAATCTTTCATTAACAGCGTGCCGCACATGAGCTTTGTGTGGGGCGAAGATAACGTCAACTTCCTGCGCGCGCGCTATGCGGCGCTGCAGCAGAGCGAACTGTTCCGCGGTATTCGCTATTCTGAAGACCATCAGCAGATCAAAGCCTGGGCACCGCTGGTGATGGAAGGCCGCGATCCGCAGCAAAAGGTGGCCGCCACCCGTACTGAAGTGGGAACTGACGTCAACTATGGCGAAATCACCCGCCAGCTGATCGCCGGCCTGCAAAAGCATGATAATTTCTCCCTGCAGCTGGGTACCGTGGTACGTCGCTTCAAGCGCAACGCCGACAAGAGCTGGACGGTCACTCTCGCGGATGCCGACAACCGTCGTCAGAAGCGGGTCATTAAAGCTAAATTCATCTTTATCGGCGCCGGCGGCGCGGCGCTGACGCTGCTGCAGGAAACCGGCATTCCACAGGCCAAAGAGTATGCGGGCTTCCCGGTCGGCGGCCAGTTCCTGGTCTGCGAAAATCCGGAGGTGGTGAACCACCATCTGGCGAAGGTTTACGGCCAGGCCGAAGTGGGCGCGCCACCGATGTCGGTGCCGCACATCGATACCCGTATTATCGACGGTAAACGCGTGGTGCTGTTCGGGCCGTTCGCCACCTTCTCGACCCGCTTCCTGAAAAACGGTTCGCTGTGGGATCTGCTGGCCTCGACGAATACCTCGAATATTCTGCCGATGCTCAACGTCGGTCTGGACAACTTCGATCTGGTGAAATATCTGATTAGCCAGGTGATGCAGAAAGATAAAGATCGCCTGGCTGCGCTGTGCGAATACTATCCGGAAGCGCGGAAAGAGGACTGGCGGTTGTGGCAGGCCGGTCAGCGCGTGCAGATTATCAAGCGCGATGCGAAGAAGGGCGGGGTACTGCGCCTCGGCACCGAAGTGGTCAGCGATGACGAAGGCACCGTCGCGGCACTGCTCGGCGCGTCGCCTGGAGCCTCCACGGCGGCGCCTATCATGCTGCAGCTGATGGAAAAAGTGTTTAAAGATAAAGTCAATTCGCCGGAATGGCAGGCCAGGCTGAAAGCTATCATCCCGACCTACGGTATTCGCCTTGATGGCAACCCGGCTGAGATTGAGAAAGCGCTGGCGTGGACCAGTGAAGTGCTGGAGCTGAAATATGAGCCGGCCGCGGCGGCGGATGAAGCCCCGCAGGCGGAGCTGAAGCCGCTGAGCGGTGGTAAGCCGATGGCGGATATCGCGCTCTGACAAACGCTCTGACAAAAACGGCAGCCTGCGGGCTGCCGTTTTTTTGTCGGTTTGATGGGGCGACTTAGCGGACGACGGCGTTACCGATGGTTTCGTCGGCGCGCCAGATGCGATATTTCACATCGACATTGGTCGGCGCGTACACGACAATCGGCAGCTTGCTGTTGTAGCGCAGCATGGCATCATCGCCGAGACCGGCAGTGACAAATTTCTTCTCTTTCTTGCCATCCGGGCAGGCCATCATGGTAGAGACCGGGCCGCTCAGCTTATCAAAGACATAGTAGTCATAGCCCCAGCCTTCCAGGGTTTTGCTTTCCAGCTTCCCGCCTAAACGATGGTGGTTGCAGTCAACTTCCAGCGTCTGGCCGATTATCAGCTCAACCTTCAGCGCTGACTCATCCTGCTGCTGCGGCAGCTGAATAACCTGACGCTTCATGCCTTTTTCCGCTTTCGGGAACGGCGCGACTTTTTCCAGCGGCTGGTCTGCGGCCAGGGCGCCAGCGGACATGCAGGCGGCGGTCAGCAGAGAAACGGCTAGCGTAGTGATTTTTTTCACGGTTGATCATCCTTTATTTTCGTTCCTGACTGATACAGCCTATCATTGCTTTGCTGAATGTTAAGTTTTATTTACTAATTTTTTCAAAATGAATGGTGTTATGTACTGGCATGATTCCATCAACGCACCTTGCGCCCGACGCCGGCCGATGAAGCTATTCGTTGCGGCTATTTTTCGCTTCCTCAATGAATTCTTCATCTAATTCATCAGTGTTGCCGGCATGCTCTCGTCCCGACAGCAGGTTCCAGCAAGCGATAAACAAGGCGGCAATCAGCGGCCCGATAACGAATCCGTTGATGCCGTAGATCTCCATGCCGCCCAGAGTGGCGATAAGGATCAGATAGTCCGGCATTTTGGTATCCTTGCCCACCAGCAGCGGACGCAGAATGTTATCCACCAGGCCAATCACAATCACAAAGAAGCCGACGATAAAGGCACCCTGCCACAGCTGCCCGGTGGCGAAGAGGTAAATCGCCGCCGGCACCCAGATAATGGCCGAGCCTACCGCCGGGATAAGCGACAGGAACGCCATCAACGCTCCCCACAGAATACTGCCGTCCAGACCGGCAACCCAGAAGGCAAAGCCGCCCAACGCCCCCTGCGCCAGCGCAACAGCCACAGTGCCTTTTACCGTGGCGCGGGCGACCGCGGCGAATTTAGCGAACAGGTGCTGCTTCACGTAGCTCGATAACGGCAGGGATTCGAGGGTCAACAGCACCAGGTAAGGCCCATCCTTCAGCAGGAAGAACAGCAGGTACAGCATAATGCCGAAGCTGACGGTAAAGCCAAAGGTGCCTTTACCAATCAGAAATGCGCTGCCGGCCAGATACTGGCCGCTTTTCAGCGCAACATCGGAGAGCTGCTGCTGGATCTGCTGCGCGCTATCGAGGTTGTGCTCGGCAAGGAAACTTCTCGCCCAGCCGGGGAGGTGGGCAAACAGACTGGCGACCACCGTCGGGAACTGAGTGTCGTTATGCTGAAGTTTGCTATACACCACGTTCAGCTCGTAGGCCAGCGACGAGAGGATGATCGCCAGCGGCGTAAAAACGATAAGGCAGATAATGACGATGGTCAGCAGCGCCGCGAGGCCATTGCGCTCGCCGAGGCGAGTGCGAATCTTGTTTTTGACCGGATTAAAAATCACCGCAAGGATCGCGGCCCAGAGGATGGCGGAATAATAGGGTGAGAGAACATCAAAAAAGGCCAGGGTTACAATAAAGACGATAAGGATGAAAAATCCTTTGGTAAGTCCATTAACTCTCATGTCATCCGCTCCTGCTTATGAGTCATACAGTCGAATAATAGATGCTACGACGTAATTTACCATCAGGATAGTCGTACTCTATATCTGAGGCGGAAAAGTTGATAAAACCCTGCTGAAGCTGTTCAGTAAAACTGACTACGGCTGCTTTTAATGCCTGTCCGGTACGCATGATGAAAGCAGTATCATCTGCAAAACGTTCATTCAGGAAGCGACGAGATGTAGAAGCGCAGTATATCGATACGGCAAAAGCGGAGGTTATGGCGGATAATCCGTGGGGAAACGGGCAGAAAAAAAAGCGCGCAGCGGATATTTCCACGCGCGCCTTGTGCTGTGACTTACTGAAGATTGCCTGCCGTCAGGCTCTCTTTATCAAAGGCATGGCTGACATCAATATGATTTTGATGCATCGATGTATCGATATTTGAACCTGCCTCCGGACGTGCAAAGCTATTCTCTGCGGCCATCACGCCGGACGAAAGTGTTGCGGCCAACAGCAGTGCGGTGACTACGCCGATATTTTTCATGTTCTGTTCCTTATTGCATCGTGTTGTCGCTGTCGCCTGTGACTTCCGGCGGCCCGGCAATGTTGGCGATTTTATTTCGTCAACTCAGCGGTCATATGTACGCGGTTATTGAATTGAGCGCTGGTGATTTTGTAAGACGCGCCTTGTTCCGCGGCCTGAGCGGCAATTTTGGCTTCTGCGCGATCCAGTGTGGAAGCGCTGGCGCTGATGCTCTGCGCAAAAGTACCGAAAGAGATCATAGAGAGTGTGGCAACTGCAACGAAAGTTTTGATGGATTTCATGGTCGTATTCCTTAAGTGTTTTGTCAGTGTTGGAGCGTTGTTGCCCCGATGTGATAAATGATAGGCTGACGGTCGGATGATTAAAATCGAAACAATTTGCTCTCATTGTTCAGTAAAGTTGAATAAGTTTGTGCGGTACCGACATCCTGTTTTGCTAAGAAAGTCTGATTACAATTCAGCCTCATTGTCATAACAAATATATAAAAAGTTATTTTTTAACTTTCGATAGATGATTTTCTTGTTTGCTATCATCTGAACCGCGGCAATATAGTTTTTAGACAGCAATAAGCGCCGGCGTGCGGCAAATAAAAATTATCCACGAATATTTCATTATGATAACTATTAATAAGATCAGTAAAAGCTTCTCCGGTGAAAGAGTGCTAAAAGAGGTCTCGCTCAGTATTCATTCCGGCGAGATTATTTGCATTATTGGCCCCAGTGGCTCAGGGAAAACCACGCTATTACGTACGCTTAATTTCCTGGAGCCTGCCGATAGCGGGCAAATAAGAATAGATGATGTGGCGCTGGATTGCGCAAAAGCGGGCAAAAAGGAGATTGAAAAGCTACGGGCAAAAACCGCCATGGTTTTTCAATCGTGGAATCTCTTTCATAATCTGACCGCACTGCAGAATATTACCGAAGGACTGATTTACGCTCAAAAGCGCCCGCGTCAGGAGGCGCAGGATATTGCTGAACAACTCTTAAAGCAGGTGGGGTTATTGCATAAAAAAGACAGCTATCCGCACAGTCTCTCCGGCGGCCAAAAGCAGCGTATCGGGATTGCGCGGGCGCTGGCAATTAACCCCGCCGTTCTGCTGCTGGATGAGCCGACTTCCGCGCTGGATCCGGAAAAAGTTGGTGAAGTGCTGGAGCTTATTCAGACGATTGCCGCTGCGGGTCAGACGATGATTATCGTGACCCATGAAATGGCGTTCGCCCGCCAAGTCGCTTCCCGGGTGGTATTTATGGAAAACGGCGAAATCGTTGAGCAGGGCCCGGCGGAACAGATATTTGGCGCAGCACAGCAGGGGCGAACCCGGGCGTTTCTGGCGCAACTGCACTATCATGCCTGAGGCTACTGATGAACAATAACCCGCTCTTTAACTGGCAGGATATCGCCGGAATATTGCCGAAACTGCTGGAAAATTTACCCGTGACCCTCGGGATAACGCTGGCCTCGCTGCTGCTTGGTTTGACGATCGCGCTGCTGATTGTGCTGCTGCAGTTTAGTCGCTTTAAGCCGCTCAGCGCGGTAGCAAACGGGTATACCGACATTCTGCGTGGCGCCCCCCTGGCGCTGCTGATCCTGCTGTTTTTCTTCGGCGGAAAATTAATTTTGACTGCGCTGGCGCTGCCGCCGCTATGGATTAGCGATACCACCTTTGCGGTGTTGTCTATTTCGGTCAGCATCAGTCCCTATTTTGCGGAAATGATGCGTTCAGCGTGGCGTGCGGTGGATATCGGCCAGAAAGAGGCCATTATCAGCTTGAATATTCCCTGGCATAAGGGAATGCTGCGGATTATTTTTCCCCAGGGGCTCATTATTGCCATTCCCGTTTTTGGTAATCTTTTAATTAACCTCGTGAAGATGACCTCACTGGTCAATATTATTGGTATTGTAGATATTTTTGGCCGTGCACAAAAGATTTCACAAAATAGCTATGGGTCTAAACAGGTCGCGGCATTTATTAGTGTTATTATCGTTTACTGGGTGCTGAATAGTATTATTCTCTATTTTACCACTCGTATTGAAAAGAAGTATCAGTTCCTGTTGGAGTGATAGATTAACATGTTTAGCCTGGCGTTCATTCGGGACAATTTTACGTTTATTTTAAGCGCGCTGCCGGTCACCCTGGTGATAACGTTATTGTCCTTACTCTTTTCCACTCTGCTGGGCGCGGCGCTGGCGTGGGTGATTATTCGTCAGGTTCCCGGCGTTCAATGGGGGGCGAAGGTATTTCTCTCCTTTAGCCGTTCGGTCCCGGTACTGGTGATGCTGTATTTCTTTTTTTACGTCTGGCCGTGGATAGCCGCCGGGCTGTTTGGCGGCCCGCAGGACAATATGTACCACTATAAACTCTCGCCACTGGTGGCGGCGGTCACCGCGCTATCGCTGATTTTCAGCGCGTATTTCGCCGAAACCTTTCGCGCAGGCTGGAACGCGGTTGATAAGGGGCAGCGCGAGGCCGCATGGTCAATTGGGCTAAGCGGGTTCACGCAGTTCCGACGCATTATTTTTCCTCAGGCGGCAGTATCCGCACTGCCGAACTTCACCAGCGTGCTGATCGATCTGATTAAAGACACCTCGCTGGTTTACACCATCACCGTTATTGATCTGATGGCGAAAGCCAATATCGCCGCCGCGCGCGGGTTTCATTTTGTCGAAGCCTATTGCGTCGTGCTGGTGATTTATATCGTGCTGTGCCTGGCAATTGCCAGAGCATTGCGCAGTGTAGAACGGTTTCTGCGCGCCCGCTGGCAAGGAAACGTAAAAAAGAGTGTTCCACGGTTATCATTTTGGGGAAGGTATTTTGAAAAATAAAATTTTACTGGTGAGTGCGCTGGCGTTGGCAATGGGAATTAACGCCGCGCAGGCGGTTGAAAAAAGTCCGAACGCGAAGACGATTGAGGTTGTCGTTAACGCTAACGGTTTTCCCTTTAGCTTTGTTGACGATAACAACAATATTACCGGCTACGATGGCGATCTGTTAAAGGTGCTGGACCAGCGGTTAACCGACTATACGTTTCATTTTAATGCGGTCTCGCGCGACGCGATGATCGTCGGCCTGTCGACCGGCGCGTATACCCTTGCGGCGGATCACTTTTATCTCACCAAAGAGCGGGCGGAAAAATATGACCACTCCGGCGAGCCGACCGGGATCAGCGATTTACGTTTGATTGTACGTAACGATGAGAACGATATTCATAACCTTGGCGATCTCGCCAGCGGTAAGAAAAAACTGGTGCCGATTCACACCTCCGACGCCCGTTATACGGTGATTGAAAACTACAACAAAAAACATCCAGGCCAACAAATTAACCTGCAGCCCAACGGCGAGCAGTCCGCCGCCGATATCTTTAAAGCGGTCGCTTCCGGGGAATACGATGCGGCGATTTATCCCATTGGCGCACTGCTGGCGTTAAATAAGGCGCTAAATCTCAATCTGAAAGCTTCGGATTCCGTCGGCCTGTTTCCTAACGTCTATTTGTATAAAAAAAATACCGACCCGCAGTTGATCAAAGCGATTGATGCGCAGTTGGTTGCCCTGAAAAAAGACGGCACGCTCGCTGAGCTCTCACGGAAATGGTACGCCGAAGATGTGTATGCCCTGCCGGGCGCCAGCGACGTCAAAGTGAATACCGACTGGGAATAAACGCATGACGCAAATAAGCTCGGAACCGGCGCATAACGCCGCCACCTTAAACGATGAGGTGACCCTGGCGCTGCGCGCCATTACTGAAAAACGCGCGGCTACCATCGGTTACCTGTTGGACGAAAGCCGACAACGTCATATCGCGGATGATTTTGCGCGTGAAGCCATACGCCACTATGGCCGCGATATCGGGCATAAGCTGCGTGCGCAAATGCGCGATCGCCAGGATTTGCAGGAGTTTGCCGGGCTGTTTACCCGCGGTCTGGAATCTCAGGTTTATGAGATGGAGCCCGTTAGCGCCAGCCGGGCTGAATTTATCGTCCTGTTTCACTACTGTCCTTACGTTAACTGCTGGCGGCAGCAGGGGCGGGGCGCCAGCGAAATTGAGACACTATGCGATATCTGCATGGAAGGGGATCATGCGTTAACCGACGCGTTTCCGGGGCTGCGTTTAGAGGTGCAGACCGCGCTGGCTCGCGGTGATGCCGCCTGTCGGCTGCGTTTTTACCAGTCAGAGTCGCATGAGGCGGAATGGCAACCTTAAGTGGGGGGCCACATAACCCAGTTTATTAATCAGCCAGAAGCGGCGATACAGGCGCTGTGCAGGCAAAAGCCCACGGTTGGCGGCCAACTGACGGAACGGGGATTCGCGTTGCCGCCCCCGCGCGACAAAGCCGGCGCTTCGGTGTTGGTCACGACGAATAGCGTTTTGAATAAGGAGTAAAACTATGGCAAAGGTCCATTTTATTGGTGCCGGACAGATGACGGAGGCGATTATTCGCGCGTCATTAAGCAACGGTACGCTGCGGGCGGACGCGATCTCGCTGGAGGATATCGACAGCGCGCGAATCGAGGCTCTGCACTCCCGCTATCGGTTGTCGGGCGACGGTGGCTTAAGCGAGGCCTCTTTACTGGTGCTGGGGATCCGTCCGCAGGACGATCTGGCGTCGGTGGCGAGCCGCGTGCGCGCCCAGCTAAACGGCTCAACGACGGTGGTTTCTCTGATCACGGGAGTGACCCTGGAAACGCTGGCCTCCCTGTTTGGTGAGGCAACGCCGATTGCCAGGACGATCCCCAATACTCTGACCGATACCGGATTTGGCTATAGCGGCGTGAGCTTAAACGCCCACGCCAGCGCGGCTGAGATTGAGCCGTTTCTGCGCGGTTTTGGCAAAGTGCTGTATTTGCCAGAGCGGTTGATCGATGTTTTTACCGGTTTTGGCGTCGCGGGGCCGAACTATATTTACTACTTTATTGAGTCGCTTACTGATGCCGGCGTACTGGCGGGGCTGTCGCGGCCTCAGGCGACGGAGGTGGTGCTGGAGAACCTGCTCGGCGCGGTCGAGATGCTGCGCCAAAGCCAGAAGCATCCGCGTCAGCTTCTGGATATCAATAATTCACCGGCGGGAGTCGGGATCCACGCTCTGTATGAGCTGAACAACAGTGATTTTGCCGCAGGCCTTCAGCGCAGCGTACTGGCGGCGGTCAGGCGTACCCGTGAACTGGGGCAGCGCTAAAACCCTTCTTCCCGCGACAGGCCGTGCAGCACCCCGGCGCTTTTCCGGTGGTGCTTTAGAGGTGCGGCTTAAGGCTGCATGAGAGCGGTAGCCCAGCCGGATCGCTAATATCGTCGTGTATTAATCCACGGGGAGCAGATCGCTTTAATTTCGCTATTGGTTAAGGGGCTTGTGTGCCTGGCCTGATCTTGCCCTCCGCATAAGCTTACGCGTAGGCCATTCGACATGTTAGGGGAATATGCCTGAAGATTCCGTTTAAATTCGACGGAAAACAGGCAACAAAAAACCCGCAAACTCAGAGAGAGTGCGGGTTTCTGTAGGGTTACCGGTCGTTAACGAAACTTACCGGTGAATGATTTGGTCGGCACGAGAGGATTTGAACCTCCGACCCCCGACACCCCATGACACCGCTTTCAAAACGCTGAAAGGCCCGCTATTACTGGTGGTGCGGGGTATTCGTATGTATAAACAAACAGTGCTTTTTTTGCAAAATATGCGCTATACACATCAATGAGTTAGGGGGTAGTTTCTCCCCATTATATACAGATGTATTATCTCACTTCAGACTGGTTAGTTTCCCAAGATAGAACACAATCAAACCTGACAATCTGTTTCGACACGTGAACTTATGCTCAAAAGCGGGAAGACTGGCTGAGCTAAGAGCTCCCTATAATGATTTTGAATGTTCAGTCGACTTTTGAAGCACCTATCCACAGATCTACGATTCATAGAGATACTGCATGAAATATAAATTAATCTCGACTTTCTTCTTTAAATATGATAATAAATGTGGGTGGAGGTATGCAAAAAATGAAATGATGGATCTAGATTTAATATTTCTATAATATCCTAATTAAAGGCACTCGTAGCTTAGTATAAGGTATTTATGAACATTGAATATGTTATTTACACTGCGGTTGGGATAATCATTCTAATACTAGCCCTCCTTTCCTTTGGTCGCTTTCTTTGGCGAGTACCTTCTTTAATAGACTCATCAGTATTCAAGGATATAGGTAAGTTTTTATACAGAATTATATGCAAGTCTGGTTTTATGGTGATAGTAGTCATATTTATCACTTACTATATTTGCTCGAGAAGCCCATCTTTAATGAATAAAAATAATTCATCAGAGTCTATTGACTTAAATACCAAAAAAAGGCATGTAGATGAAAAAACAAGTTAAAACTAAACTATCAGGAATGGATGTTGTATTTTCTCAAACACTGGTTGTTCTTGCAGCTAACCCTGAAGTTGAGTTTTATGGAGATTTTAAATTAAGGCTTAAATTTGATACCGATAAAAAAGAGGATGAAAAAGGTGAGATTACACCTCATGTAAAAACCTCCATTAAAAATGGACTAAACATCAATATGTACAATTTTTTCCATGTTGATTCGGGAGTCAATGATGGCGTTAAAACTAGATTTTTTAAGCAAGGTATAAAAACATCTGAAGGTGAAGAAAAAACCTTCATCTATTATTTGTTTTTTGCTACACAATCACTATCTGAAAATAATGATGCTATTCTCTTGACTGTGAACATAACTGCCAAAGAAGAAGCTTCGGACTCGGATGGAGATTGAGTTATGTCTGATGAACAGTACGAACAGTCGGATTACTTGTTTACGACCACAAATGCTTCGCCTAGTAGTAAAAAATCAACAAAAGGTGATTATCAAGATGGTGATATTCCAGTTAGAGTCAGAAATAAGAGTGATGAAAGTATCCCCGATAAAATAGGGAAAGGTGATGATGCCAAAAACAGTGTGGTTTGGCATGTGATAACGTACTCTCTGACTATTTATTCCTGTATTGTAGCAGCATTATTAGTTATTGATGTATTTAGTAATGGTGGTCAATCGGCTTTGAGCATTGTTAAAGACTCTTGGGCTGTTTTTACTCCAATTATTACGTTATCCCTTGGGTATATGTTTGGTAAGAAAGAGGATGATAGCTTCAAAAAAGATTCGTCAACGGAGACTAAATCATAGAGCATTCAGGTGAAAAACCTACTCGCATCAAAATAAATAATTATTTTCCACTAAAGTTGTAACTGTTAAGATGCAGCTTTAGTGGATTTTTTACTATACTAACAGTTGAATTACGTATGTGGTTCCAGCAATAGCCGCTCTGACATAGAGTCGCCTATTAGATTCAGTTTGGTACTTTTCCCTAATAATGCTCAGTTAAGTCTGGGCTAATGCAATTTTATCCTGCTTTAATTTCCCCATGAGGTACGACAACCCAATCGATATGGTTTTGTGTGTAAATCTTGGTCGACTTTGCATCACTGTGTGCCATTCGTCCTTGCGGATCGATGCCTTGCAGATCGAAAAGATGCGCAGCTAGAGCTCGAATTTCGTGAAAGGTTGGTCTCTCGTCCATAGGCATTTTGTTGCATAGACCTAACTTGTCACGTACAGCAGAGAATGATCGGCTTAAGTAATCCGGCGCAACTTGGGTAGGGTGGGAAACCTCTTTACTGCGTTTCACCTGCCGTTCTGGAATTCTATGAACTATAAACGGACTGGCCACACTATCGCGGCTATCATCAATAATCCGCTTTAATTCTTCACCGATCGGGATTGCTACGTGTGATGCCTCTTTCTTTTGCACTTTTTGCCTGTGTATGTAGAGCGTCCCATAGATGCCATTTTCGGGTTGAGCTAACCATACGCAGCCGCAGATTCCGTCTTTAGGTTCACTGATTGAATATCGGATTCGTGACACTTCAAGGCGCGCGTGCGTCGTCTGCAATGCTAAATCCATCGCTGTGCGTAACCAGGGTTCGGCGGCCCGCCGAATGGCTTTAAAGTTATCGAGTGAAAGACGTTGGCGTTTCTTCTCTTCGGTTCTTCGCATTTTTTTGCGTGAAGCAGGGTTATCAAACATCAATGATTCATCGACCGCATACGAGAACAATTTTTTAAGGAAACTAACCTTTCGGTTTTGTACGTTCGCTGATGAATCTGAGTGGAAACGATTTATGTACGCGTTCACATGCTCCAGCTCAATATCGCAAGCAGGTATGATATTAAAAAACTCTTTTACCCTAAGAGCGTCGTTGTTCCAGTCGTCAAGGGTACTTGGCGACGGTCGCTCATTCTCTATTGCTCGCTGCATGATATGATCTACGTGCTCAGCAAATGGTTTAGCCTCGCCAGTAACACCGCCTGATTCTCGGATTAACAATTCAACAGATGGTGCATTTAATGGCCTCATTCTTAGGTTATATTCGCGAGCTATAGCGATCGCCATAGCCCGGTCTTTACCAAGATTTTTCTTCTTCCCCGTTATTAGTGTGAATTTATAAACGCCACGCTCCTTATCAAATAACAAGTATTCTGGAAGATGACGATATTCTCTTTTTCTCGGTCTGGCGGCCATGGTCAACCTTCATTTATTAGCTGAAGAACCGTATGATTTACCATTGAGTCTACTCCCCACTTTTCAGACTCGTAGACGAACACAGTGCCGTCTACAATTTTTCCAGTGAGAAGGCCATTTTCTACCCAACGTTTAATGGTTCTGTTATCTGGAATAGAGTCTTTGGTAAATTCGCGTTTTCCCCATTGACTCGCTTTCATTAGTTTTGCCATGGCTATTTCTCCATAAACCGGCTGCACCCGGTTATCGAACGTTAAAAGAACATGACGAACACCCACCTCGAAGTCCGTCATTACATCTTCTGCATAGCTGGTGGTCTCGATTATCCTTATCTGTTTCGTAAATCTTCATTTTGGCAATAATCAGCTTAGATCCTGGGAGAATCTGTTTGCGAAGGTTTGCAACTTCATCGGCTAATTCCAAAAGGCGGCAATGAAGGTCCTTTGCTTCCTCCTTATACCAAGCTAAATCATCCCTCATACGCCTCCATCGCCGGCGCTTTAATTTACTTGGCATCAGTCATCATCGTCATCATCGTCGTCATCGCAGGATGCGAGCAATGGATTCATTCGCCGCCCTACCTGGCAGGCGTACCCGCGGCGACCGAGGTTGTGTAGCACGCTGTAGATTTCGAATATTTCGGTTCGCTCATCACCAATATCAAGCTCACAGGCCAGCGTGTGGCATTCAGTAGCGAGCGCTGATATCTTCTCAAGCAGTTCAGCCTTATTCACCTTTCACCTCCCTTGGTGTGGCTGAGAAATGCTCAACGCCTTTAGCCCAGATTTCTTTGATAGTCGTCCAGGTGACAGGTACCGTGATTTCAATTCTCCCGCTGCCGTCACAGGTTTCACATTCATCATCACCAAAGCATTCCGGGCAGTTTACGAACTTGGTTTCTGAAAACTCACCTGATAGCGCCCCCTTCGCGCCGTTTTCAGCAGTTAACCTCATTGGCACCAACACGTAACCATCCGGAATTGCCGGAGAGTTGCCGCTTTGCTCCGGGCAGCAATTGGATTGCGCCGGAAAGTTGCCAGCCTTATTCACAAGAATGTCGATAGCTCTCTGCAGGAGCATTGCTTCAGCGAATGATATTCTATGCCCCATCTTCAGCTGATTTCTGAGTAGCAGCAGCTTGTCTTTCATGGCTTACCTCCGCTGAGCATGGCGGCGCGGCAGGCTTTCTCCGCCCACTCCAGATACTTCTCTTTCACCCCTTCATCCAGTCCGCCGCAATCGACGAGATTATCAACCAGTTCGCGAGCCAGTTTTTTGAAATCCGGCATTACCGGCGCTACCGGCGCTGGCTGCGCGTGGCGATAGAGCGTGAGGAACTCTGCATTTTCACCGGCATTCTCTTTGAGGAATGAGAACTTGTTTTCGGTAAGCTCTTGCCAGCCTGTGGTTAAGCCGTTATAGGGATTGCGCTCCCGGTACAATATCACCGGCTCGCTGGCCTTTTCGGCCAGCGCCATACGGGCCAACTCTTTGCTTTCGCCATGCTTCAGGAATCCATCTTCGGCGATTTCCAGGAGGCGTTCTCTGGTTAATTTACTGGTCATTGGTTAATCCCTCACCCAGCCTTTGGATGTACTGCGGATTTTTCCCGCTTTACGTAGCGCCTGAAGCCGGCGATCGAGAATGCGGAAAGGTTCAGGTTTATTTTCATCGTTTGCGATACGTCTGCATTCTTCTGCTACATCCCTGACGTACAGACTGGAAAATGGCGTTGGGTGTGCATCAATTTTGCTCATTATTTTTAAGTCGAGTAATTCATATTTGGTCATTGGTTGGCTCCCCGAAATAGAATTGCCTGCTGAAAACCGATTAAGAACCACAGCCCATCAGCGCGCTGGCTCATTTCGTACCAGTCCTCTTTGTTGAGGTCTGAAACGAGGTTGTCACCACAAATGCAAATATCGGCACCGCGTGGTTCTGAGTCGTATATGGCACCTGGAGTAAACCAGTCAGGTTTGGTCGAGCTAACGCAAAGCATTCTTGCAACAGCCATCTACTCAGCCTCCCACTTGATGCCCTTCGCGGTCAGCTCAGCCTTAACGTCTTGGCTATAGTTAAAAACTCCATCAGACCATACGTATCTGTCTCCAGACACAATCTGCCGTAAGTCTGGCAGCTTCACGGTGCGGGACTCCAGCTCGGCGATGCGCTGGCGGTAATCAACCACCATTCGACGCACTCCTTCAAGCGGCGTGACATCACCGCCGTCTGGAGGGTCCATGTACTCAGCGCCGGGAGGAAGGAGCTTGCAAAGTTCTTCGTCTACCTGCTGCG
Source organism: Klebsiella sp. H-Nf2 (assembly GCF_002806645.1). Lineage (NCBI taxonomy): Bacteria > Pseudomonadati > Pseudomonadota > Gammaproteobacteria > Enterobacterales > Enterobacteriaceae > Klebsiella > Klebsiella sp. H-Nf2. The sequence continues at coordinate 18,459 of NZ_PIBL01000004.1, read as the reverse complement.
CCTTCTCCAGCGCCTCAATGAGTTGATCAGTGTATTGCTCAACTTCAACAGCCAATTGGTGCAATTCATCGTTAGATGCATAGGCAATGAGCCTGGATAAACGGTGAATGTTTGCGTTTTTTTGTACGCTAGTCAGCTCGGTGATATCAGTCATTCCAGGCCTCCAGCTCGTTCTCTATTTCTTCGTCGATCTCGTCGTTGGTAGCTTCTTCATTAAGATGGTCGCGGGCTTCTTTGAGATACACTTCGCGACGCTTCCGGTACCATTCTGAGAACTCAGGAGTCCAGCCCTGTAGGGAGCAGTCAAAGTCAACTTTGGCGTTGCGTTCAGCCATGTTCTCGACCATGCTGTAAGCTGTGGTGAGCGCTGCCTCGCGGATAAATCCACGTAGATCACGTTTACGCCAATATGGATTCACCTTTGATTCGCAGAGAGGTTTAAACTCAACTTCCCAGCGGCGGATGCAACGTGCGTTCAGTGATTTACTCATGCTGTCACCCATTCAATAACCATGCAGATACCCCAGGTCACGACGAAAACAGCGACCCAACCGGCAATATCGATCACAGCTGCGAACCAGAGCAGGGCGCGCCGGCTATAATTTTCAGGTTCAAAGTTCATTGCGCCTCCCCAAGCACCCAGCGCAGAGCCTCGGCATATTCGCCGCTGGCATCTTCGAGTGCTTTTGTAATTTCCTTGCGTGATTTGATACGCGGCTTTGCTTCACCAAGAACCTGGCGCTGTCGCCGGGCTTTTTCATGGCCCGTGGTGCCGGCGGTCGCTGTCTCGATCTGCCTGACCTTCTCCCGTTGCTCTTCGGGTTTAAGCGATGCCAACTGACGTGCCTGGGTAACGGTGATCGTTCCGGACTCCACTGCATCGCGAACAGCTTGGGTGGCATCCAGCAGTGACAGAGTTGCGCGTACGGTCTGGACACTCACGCCAAACATCAGCGCTAAATCATCCTCATCGTGCCCGCGCTCCAGCGCATCAGCCATTTTCTTTGCTCGGCCTAGCGGCGTATCTGCCTGGCGGATTTCGTTAGCACTTACCATCGCCTGCGCCATGCGAATGGCAGAGCCACGTTTAGGGACCCCGGGAACCAGTAACGGTTCTTTTCCTGCTTTCGACAGCCGCTTGTTAGCTTCCAGTGTATGGCGCACACGCTGGCGACCATCAACTACACAAGACAGCCCTGTCTCCGGGTCTTTCCAGACGATAATCGGCTCAAGAACGCCCTGGTCCATGATGTTCAGCACCATTGCCTCGCTGATAGGCAGGTGGATACGTTCATCGTAAAGCGGGTGCGTTTTGTCGGTAACCAGGTGCAGTTTTTCAGGTTCAAACGTTAATACATTCGTTTTGCCACTGGCGCCGTATACAAGCTTTGAGTCTTTAGCCATAGTTTTTCACCCCATTCAGGCCTGCCAACACTGCAGCCTGCGCTGTGTTTTGGTCCATTGCTTCGGTAAGGGCGATGAACGTTACATCCAGCCGTGAAGCGATATTGCGCATTAACTCTGCTTTTTCCGGTGGTAGATCGGGTGCCGCAGCGTAAGCTGCAGCGACCAGTTCTTTAACTTTCATATGTGCCATTAGCGCCGCTCCATCAGCTGGTGGAAGCGGTTCATGAACATCCCGTAGGCCTGGCCTGGGCGAACCGGATTAATGACGAATTGATCCGTCGGAATAATGCCTTCGAGCATGGGCCAGACAGTGCCGTCGTCGATCTCAAAGTCACGACGTTCGCTGGCCAACATCACCAGGTCGGCATATTTAACGGTCGGGTGCTGCTCAGCCGGCAGGCCGAATTTCTGACGTATTGCTGCATCAACCCGAGTCTCTATTGCGCGATAGTCAGGTAAGAGGTGTTTAAGCGGAGCCGGGATATCCTGCAGGTAAGCCTCGGCAGCATCGTGGAGAAGTGCCTCAAGTGCGAACTCCTGCGGTACGAGCAGGCTGGATAAAACGCTGTGCTGTCCAACGCTGTAGAACTCTGGCAGGTGGCCGGCAAATCGGCAGATATGCGAGAGGGCGGTTGCAATATCCTCTATCTCGATCGCGTCTTGCTGGATATCGAGATAATTAAAGTGTTTGCCTGAAAGGGTTTGAATAAAGCTCATTATTTTCTCCATACGTTACGCCTGCACAGCGCTGTTATTTGGGTGTAGAAATCCCTCGCCATAAGGCGATAAATAAAAGGATTACGCTTCAATAAATCCCCGCAGCAGCGGAGATTTAAGGCTGAGCAATCAGGCTTAGGCTTTGAATGTACCGATGAAGGCCTCGACCGGCTTACCGTCGAACTTACCGATCAACAGGTCGCGGAACTCATTGGCGATCGCTTCTTCCTGGGCTTCCAACTGGACGATACGCAGGACGAATACCGGATCATTACTTTTCAGCAGGCTGTTGCGCAGGCTGAATGCACGTTCTCCGAGTCCTTCATACGGCACACATTTGAACTCGAACGCCACCGGCATCACGTCTTTACTGCTGGCTTCGATACTCTGCATCAGCGACTTTTTGCCACTGAAATCACCATCTTCATGATCGGAGGCATTAGTTTGCTGGATGGTGACGCGGCGAACTGCCTGCGCGGCCTGGGCGATTTTCATCGTGTTACCCTCGGCATCGAATGCAATCAGGTAATCACTCCAGTCTTCCAGCCATTCGGCGATTTGCTTCTGGTTAAGGTGATCCCCGTTGATCGACAGCAGTGCGCGGAATGGGGCTGTTTTCTTCAGCTTGATCGAGGCGACGTTATCAGCGTGCCCGGGATTATCCAGCGTACCGATGTTGAAGATAGAACGCGCCAGCATGTTATCGGCATCAATAAAGCAACGGGCTTTTTCGTCTTCTTTGGCGTAGCCTGAGGAATAACGCACAAAGTCGTCGATGCTTGTGGTTTCCATCGCACCACGGAAACGAAAGCGCTCCGAGGAGAAGCGTTCGAGGCTTTCGATACCCGTGCCAGCTGGGAGGACAGCTGTTGGGCATGCCAGTCGCTGGATATCTTCCATGTAGTAACCGGAAAGCACCAGGTCCTGAACTTGCTTAATTGCGCTGCCATCTAATTGTTGAGACATAAAATTTCCTTAAAGAAAAATGTAGTTAAACTAAAAACGCATCAGTCACGGCCTATGGCGCCGTCCGCAGCTTTGCATCCGGATCCCCACCCAGAGTAAACAGGTTGCCCTGGTCTTCCTGCAGGATGGTCAGCTTGCCGCCGCGGTTAACAAACATCGGCGTTTCTGTCGTGTCTTCTTCAGAAACTTTCCCGCGAGGGGTAGGGGTGATGTACTGCAGCTTGTGTTTGATCATGACTCGCTTTTCTTCGATCGAATTGCCCATGCGATCGATGTCGAAAGTCAGTACTACTTTGCCTTTGCTGCCATTGTTCAAAACGCCCAGTGCGGCGGTATTGAGCGCCCCGGCGATCTTGTTGATGAACACGCCAGCATCCAATTCGCCCAGGAAATCTGGAACATTGGTCATGCGATCATTGCTCATAGCACTACCTCTTTGTTAGGGCGGCTGCCACCGCCGACGGTTTCTCCATACACAACACAGAAGAGCATCTGCGGTTGACAGCCGCCCGGGTGGATTGGGTTATGAGCCCGTCGCCCGGTGATGCTCTTGTGTCTTGTGTAAAAAGGGCGGTACCAGAAACAAAGGGAAACTGGCACCGCCAAAACTTCACACAGCTTTCGTTACAGGTACTACGGGTTACCACGCTGGCTACGTGATGGGGTTGTGGCGCCAGGACTCGAACCCGGATAACGTCTGGCCAGCCGCATGAGATACGCTAGGTTATGATCCTTGCGCAGCGCTCAACTCCTCCATCTGGAGGCGCTCTAACCAATTGAGCTACATCCACAACGGTAAGAGCACTGCCGCCACCCCTTACGGGATAATCCGTCTGTATGCCTGGCGGTAGGGCGTTTCCTGGCATCTTCAGTGCTCTTTCCTGTTGTGTCCCGGGCTCTTCCCGGGCGTCACACCTTTTCGCCGCGCTGGTGGGGCGCACGTCGTGCCTGAAACACTTAGCTTGCACATTCTTCCGGAATTCCTGAGAGCGCATGGATAAAGGTAACTCTCTGGCGGCTAACGCTGCATGTGCCATACAGCGGTTGCGAAAATTGCCGTTCACAACTGGAAGCGCACTCCTTCAGTTACAAACCGATCCCCACGACCGATGGAAGATGGAATGCGCTTTCATGTTGTGTTAACTCAGGTGTCTTCGGGCGGGGCGCCGGCGACCAACCGGCACAACCCTTACAGTATTAATCCAGGTTTACTGGATCCCCGACGCCATGGGTTAAACGGCTACTGTATGTCTGGTGAGTTTCTGTAGCTGGTGGTCAATCCAGCTCCGCACCCCCTCCCGAAGACACCTACTTTCTTTTAGCAAGTTGTAATGCTGTATATCAAATCAACAACTTTAAGGTGTAATTTAGTTGTGGATATGGACCGTGTCAACAACTTTATGTGGTTTGATTGTGATACGACCGAATGCAAAGATGTTCAAAAAAAGGAGGCTGTATGGAAGATAAGCTCTATGTATTTAACTACACACACAATAGAAATAAGATTTTTGCCAATCTAATCAGCATCATAGATGGGATTCTTGCAGATGGATACGTACGGGATGAAGAAGTGCTATATCTCGATACTTGGCTACTTGAAGCCAACCAGACCATTAGAAATGGTATGATCAAAAGTCTAAGCACAAGGGTATCTAAAATACTGGCCGATGGGGTTGTTTCTGATGATGAGCGCAGTGAGTTAAAGAAACATCTTAATGATATACAAAAACAAATACTTGATATACCCGATGTGGATTTATTCTCCAATGAGTCAGATCTGCATCTATTGAATGGTCTTTGCAAAGGCTTAATCTCAGATCGAACATTAAGTGAAGAAGAGGTGAGATACCTTGACTGGTGGTTAACGCAGAACGGGGCGTTAAAAAGTAATTACCCGGGAAAGGAATTATACGCTTTAGTAAAAGAGATCCTGAGTGATGGGATAATCACAGCCGAAGAAAGTGAAAATCTACACAAGGCTCTGGTGGATTTTACCGGTTGCGACCTTACAAGCGGCGTCGTAGATGGTCTTGCCACTAAATTACCATTAGACAATGCAGCTGAAGTATCTGTTGAAAATAAGATTTTTTGCTTAACGGGCATCTTTTTGGCAGGCAAGAGAGCCCATGTTGAAGACTTAATTAAAAGAAATAATGGCCTAATTGCCAGCGGTATCACAAAGAAAATTGATTTTCTTGTAATTGGTACACTTTCCTCACGAGACTGGAAATTCTCCAGTCACGGAAGGAAAATTGAAAAAGCAGTTTCGTATAGAGATAATGAGGGAGCTAAGTTGAAGATCATTTCAGAAGAAATGCTTTTCGATGCACTACCATGATCGAGAAGACCAGAATACGCGGCCAATAACGTGGATTCTGGCTCTTCTTTCATCAAAGTTGAGTACTTCATCCGGGTACTCTTCTTTGTTAAAACTTCTCAGTATTAAGCCTCCATCGGGTTGGCTAATTAGTACTTTAACCCGAAGTAAAACCCCATCTCTAACAGCGTATAAATCGCCATCTCTGATCGGTTTCGACTGTGATATGTCAATTGCTACATGATCACCATTATTCAACACCGGTAAAAGGCTGTTGCCCCATATTTTTACTATTCTTGCGTTAGCAGGACTTACACCAGCCTTTCTAAGATCGAAACGACGAAGAGGGAAAGAATCGACAATTGATTCCACAATTTCGGCCTCACATCCATTGCCAGCAGAAAGCTCAATGTCGAGTATTGGGATATTGGCAAACACTTCTGGATCAAGTTTGGCTTCTTCAAGCTCCTCAACTATAAAATCAGAAATAGAACCATTTTCCTCAATTCCGAGTTGTAGCCATTTTTGAGATACATCTAGAGCCTTCGCTATCTCTTTGATCTTTCTTGGTTGAAGCGTATCGCCATTTTCAATTTTAGCCACAGATTGTTGTGAAAGGCCGATTAGGTCAGCTAACTGAGCTTGGCTCATTCCCTTCTTCTCTCTGGCTATTTTTAGTCTTTCAGCAAGTGTATTCACAACTTTATCCCCCTATTGTAGGTGAGATTACAACTTTATGTTTTAGCTTTCCAACACCTATAAGTTGTGATAAAAGTTGTTAAGGTTGTATAATCAACACTCACAACAACTTTTACCTCAAACCACAGGAGACAAACTATGACGCCTGAGCAGTTAGCCCTCTCAGAGGCAATTGAAACTGCTGGTGGCCAGTCTGAGTTGGCCCGGAAGCTTACAGCAAGCTCCGGGAAGGAAGTTAAACAACAACAGGTATGGAACTGGCTCAACAGAGAAAAAAGACCGCCCATTAAGCAATCTCAGCACATTGAGAGCGTTACTGGTATCCCAAAAGAAAGACTGCGTCCTGATGTATTCCAAAAATTTACAGATTCAGCCGGTTAAGTAAAACCACAGAGATAAGGGGTAAGCCGTGGGCAATGTAACAGACAAAAATCATAGCAATGACGAAGTAACGCTGAAGGTGTTCAAAGATAGCCCGCACGTTTGGGCCGGCGGGCTGGAAGGGCGTGATCTAGCCAACTGGCTCATTGGAAAAGCCAATGCCATTTTGTACCGCGTATACCAGCAGGAAAAACTGGAAGAACATCGTAGTACAGTCACCGAGCTGGAAGCTGCTGAAGCACTTATTGTGGCTTACGCTGGCCTTGGTCTCTCTCTGCAATCGTATGATCCCATTCATGCTCCTGACAAGGTGGCAATTCAGTTCGATATTGACCTCGGGAGAGAATTTCGAATTCGTCAGACTGGCGAACGTATTCAGGAAGGGCCAGTACTTCCGGTGGGATATCCACTTCTGCCAGATCTTGCTGAAGCGAAAGAAGAACATCAGCGAAAGAAAGCATCCTCACTTGCTCAGGTGACCAGCCGTAACGGGTCGCAAGAAGATGAGTAATTCCATTCTGTCCGAAAAGAGGCTCCCAAGGAGCGGAATAGCGCTCTCTGTGCTTAATCAGAACAACGTCAAGGCGCAGCAACTGCTCAGCACGGATCCAGGACCGATAGGTAGGGACTGCTTCACCTTCTGTTAACCACTTATTGGCTTTGGAAACATTACGAACATGAGAGATGAAGATCTTAGCGTAATCAATTGCCATAAAGAACCTCCTTCGGTCCTTAGGTGTGGAAAACCCAGAATATCCGAAGGAGCATTCGGCACCAACAGAGGTATTACCAATGAATGAACCTGAATGGAAAGTGGATAAGCAGCCGGCATGGCTGGTGGCCGCTATAAAAAAAACGATCACTGATTTGGACGGTGGTTACGTGGAAGCAGCGGAATGGCTGGGCGTTACTGAAAATGCATTGTTTAACCGTTTACGTGCCGATGGTGATCAGATTTTCCCTCTCGGCTGGGCAATGGTTCTGCAGCGAGCTGGTGGATCAAACCACATTGCCAATGCGATAGCACGTCATTCGAACGGGGTATTCGTGCCACTGGCCGATATCGAGGAAGTTGACAACGCCGATATTAACCAGCGCCTGATGGAGTCGATCGAGTGGATAGGAAAACACTCGCAGTATCTACGTAAAGCCACTGCGGACGGTGTTATTGACCAGGCCGAACGCGAGCAGATTGAGGAGAACAGTTACCAGGTCATGGCGAAATGGCAGGAGCATTTAACGTTACTTTTCCGTGTCTTTTGTCAGCCAGAAAAGAGTGACGCCCGCGAGTGTGCAGCTCCGGGCGTCGTGGCAGATAAATCAACGTGTATGGAGAAATAATCCGCATGAGCAATTTAATCGTAAATCTCAGGTTACCGCAACTACGTATGCGTCCGGTGACCGGCGATGCGCTGTTTCGGTATGAACGCATGGTATGCGGAAAATGGGTTTCATGTAACCACAGCCGGGCAACGGCAATTGTGGGGGTCTTTAACCGGAGGGTAAAAGCGTTGTGCGCGAAGTTAACCGAAAGTTCAGAGACCACTATGGCAAGCCCGTCAGAGTCATACGGTGGGAACGTGAGACCAATCGTGTCATTTACCTCAGGGAAGGCTATCCGCACGAGTGTTTTAGCCCACTCGATCAGTTTCAACGAAAATTCAGGGAAGTAGAGGGCAGCCATGAGCAGTAAATTACACGGTCTGGTATGGGAAGCCTGTGCTTTCAAAGGCCTGATCATATCTGAAATAGCGGTCATGGCTCGCCTGGCTGACTTCAGCAACGATGAAGGAATATCGTGGCCTGCAGTGACAACTATTCAGCGACAGATCGGGGCAAAGAGCGAGAACACTGTTCGAAGCGCCATTAAAAAACTTCAGGCGAAAGGGTGGCTGAAGAAGCAGGAGCGTCGCGTAGGCGGAAAGAACAATTCGAACGTCTACAAACTCAACGTCGATATGCTTGAACGTGCAGCAGCTGAAGCAAAACTCTTCTACGCAACCTCGCGTGAACAATCAAAATTTGATGCCTCAGAAATTGAGGGTTCAAAATTTGAGGGGTCAAATTCTGATGCCTCAAATAATGGGTCTGCATCCCCTCAAATATTGCGGGGGGACCCCTCAATGGTTGAAGGCGATCCGTCATTAGATCCGTCATTAGATCCGTCATCTAAAAAACCTTCTTGTCGGGCTCCTGCGGAACCCGACGATAAGCCGGATCCTGAAGTGGTGATCACTAACCATGCGATCGAAGTTCTGACGCATCTGAATCAGGTCAGTGGCTCCCGGTTTCAGAAGTCAAAAACTTCCCTCGAAAACATTCGGGCACGTCTACGTGAGGGGCATACCGTTCCAGATCTGAAACTCGTTATCGACGTTAAGCATGAGCACTGGCATGGCAACGACGAGCAATACCAGTACATGCGCCCCGAGACACTTTTTGGGCCTAAAAAATTCGAGGGCTATCTGCAGAGCGCTATCCGCTGGGATGCCAAAGGGCGACCGCCACGGGAATGCTGGGACAGAAGTAAGCCGCGGGATATCAACCAAATTGGTGCAGTGCAAACGACCATACCGAAGGGGTTTCGTGGATGAACATTACTCAAATGGCCTTTGAATTCATTGCTAAAAACCCAGATCAGAAAATGCGCGATATCATTGCTGCCTTTCCTGACTGCAAACCTGTTTCTGTGAAAAGTGCTGTGTATCGCCTGTACACAGAAGGGCGCCTGGAAACCAAAGCAACCTCATGCGGTTTTATTTATCGAGTCATCAATGATGCATCCTGCTGCGATGACCTACAGGACGACTTTAAGTCCAGAGGCAACCTGGAACAGGAAAAAGCCGCTAAAAAACTCGAAGAGCGCAGCTTGTATCGCCGGGCCGCTACTGTGTGGCACCAGCTCAGTACCTCAAGCTGCAGCCAAAAAACTCTTGAATATTACATTCGTCAGAAAAATGCCTGCCTCCGGAAAGCACGCATGGGGAAATCACACACTGAGTGTCTGTTAGCCGGGAATTACTGCGGAGGTGATCTGTGCATCGACTGAACACGACCAGCGAAGGGGAAATGCTGGTGGATGAGGCCGAACTCCCAATCACCAGAAGCCAGTACTGTGATGCTCTGGATGCATTACGTGCTGCACCTGCCCACTATCTCAAGGAGGTGGGCGACCAGTGGAGAACGCCCGATCTGTTGTTCTGGGGGGTTAACGCTATGTATGGCCCGCTGGTGCTGGACCTCTTTGCAGACGAAAGCAACGCAAAATGCCCTGCGTGGTACTCAGCAGAAGACAATGCCCTGACGCAGGACTGGGCGGGGCGACTGATAGAACTCGGCGGCGCGGCATTTGGAAATCCGCCGTATAGCCGTTCTCAGTATCACGAAAAGCAGGCGATCACAGGCATGACCCACATCATGAGTTATGCATCCGCTCAGCGTGAAAAGGGTGGTCGTTATGTCTTTCTGGTGAAGTCAGCGACGAGTGAGACATGGTGGCCAGAAGATGCGGATCATGTCTGTTTTATTCGCGGTCGCATCGGTTTCGATCTGCCTACCTGGTTTAAGCCGGCGGACGATAAGCAGAAGCCGACCAGCGCCTTCTTTGCCGGGGCGATTGTTGTATTTGATAAGTCCTGGCGAGGTGAGCGCTTTAGCTATATCGATCGTGTGGCTCTTGAAGCGAAGGGGCGCGCGAGTATGGCCCTGGCCCAGTACGCCGTGGGTAAACAGGCAACAGGTCCAGTAATGGAACTGCCCCAGACAGAGCAAGCCGAAACTGAAATACCGCTCCTTCAGAACGAAATCCTTGCGAAAAGCGGCATACGATCCTGGGCATGCGTGGTTGCTGCTTTTGGCGATAAAGCCGAGTACACCTTCGCCGAGTCGAAATTCGGTCATACCTGGGCGGCTGATTCAGTGGATAAACCGGAGTTTACGCCGGTTAACTCAGAAGTGATCGCCACAGCTCAATCCCTGATCATCAAACAAACTGCGAAACAAGCGCTGGTGGGCTGGCTTAACGGTGTTGGTCTCGGATCCACAATTGCACGTGAAGAAACCATAGAACGCATGAACTCGGTGTATGCAGAGTTTGTCGACACATGCCCGGTAACTGAGTTCATCGATATTGTCGGTAGACTGGATCAAGCGAGCTGGTTCAACAGCAGGCTGATCCGCACTCATGTCCGTGAAGCTCTCTCCGTTGCCAAAGAGGCCTTACCCGAAAACCGGATATGGCCACTGGAAGTAGGCCTGGTGTTTGAGCGAGTCGAAGGCGTGAATCATCTTAACGAGTCTCAGCAAAATAAGCTGAAGGCACACATTAATCAGCTGTGGCTTGAGCGTACGCCCAGTACCGAAATCATAACTATTGCCAGCGGGCTGGTCAGCAGCATGCAGGGGGTTAGCCATGCGTGAAATTATCGTTGATAACTTTGCCGGAGGCGGCGGCGCCTCTACCGGGATTGAGATGGCTATTGGGCGTAGTGTCGATATAGCCATTAACCATGACGAAAATGCTGTTGCCATGCACCGTACCAATCATCCGGATACCTTGCACTACTGCGAAAGTGTGTTCGATGTTTCTCCTGTCGCAGCAACCAGCGGCAAACCTGTTGGCCTGACCTGGTTCTCCCCAGACTGTCGCCACTTTTCCAAAGCAAAAGGAGCTAAACCAGTTGAAAAAGCGATTCGTGGGCTGGCGTGGATCGTTATTCGCTGGGCGCTGGATGTTGGCCCGCGGGTAATGATGCTTGAGAACGTCGAAGAGTTTAAAACGTGGGGTCCACTACTGGCGGCGGAAATGCGTCCGGATCCGGACCGCGTTGGAGAAACGTTCCAGGCGTTCGTAGGTATGCTGACATCTGGAGTTCCTGCAGATCACCCTGCGTTGTTGGAATGCTGCGAATTTTTGGAGTTATCGCCGGATAGCGAACAGGCGAGGCGCTTGATTACCGGGCTGGGCTATGACGTCGATTATCGCGAGCTACGCGCCTGCGACTATGGTGCACCAACTATTCGTAAGCGCTTTTTCATGGTGATGCGAAGGGACGGGAAACCGATAGTCTGGCCAGAAGCTACTCACGGTGATCCGAAATCACCGGCAGTGCAGGTCGGAAAACTGGCGCCATGGCGGACAGCTGCTGAATGCATCGACTGGTCCATTCCTGCACCATCGATATTTGACCGCAAAAAGCCGCTTGCAGTTAACACGTTGAAGCGTATAGCACGGGGTATCCAGAGATTTGTGGTCGATAGCGATAACCCATTCATAGTTAAATGCAACCACACTACGACACGCGGTAAATATGATTGTTTCCGTGGGCAGGGGTTGTATTCACCAATACAGACAATCACCAAAACTCATGGTTACGCATTGGCGGTACCTACTCTGGCACCGTTTATGGCTGGAAATGGTGGTAGCCAGTATCAAGCTAAACCGCGTCCACTCAACAAACCAGTTCATACCATCCTAAAACACTCCCGAGCATGTGTGGTTGCCCCGGTTATCGCCCGCCAGTTCGGCGCCAGCATTGGCCACCGGGCAGATGAGCCTAGCGCCACTATTACCGCTGGTGGTGGGGGTAAGTCTCAGTTTGTCACCGCTACGCTTATTCAGATGGGGTATGGCGAGCGGGTAGGGCAATCGCCGCGGGTTCTCAATCTTGGTAAACCGTTGGGTACTGTTACAGCTGGGGGCAATAAGTTTGCCGTAACAACTGCGTTCCTGGCGAAACACTATGGCGGGAACTACACCGGTCCGGGCGTTGCGCTTGATAAGCCAGCTCACTCAGTGACTACCGTCGATCATCACGCTCTTGTGACATCGCACCTGGTAAAATTGCGTGGTACCTGCCGTGATGGTCAGCGCACTGATGAACCGATGCCGACAATCACCGCTGGAGGTCAGCATGTGGGAGAGGTTAGCGCGCTGCTGGCGGCTAATGATTACGACGAGCGGCGTGCGGACCAAGTTAAAGAGTTCCTAAATTCTTTTGGCGTCAGCGAACTGGTGACGATTAAGGGCATTGTTTACCGCATTGTCGACATCGGCATGCGCATGCTGCAGCCGCATGAGCTCTACAGAGCGCAGGGATTCCCGGAGTGGTACATCATCGACCAGGATTACCGCGGTGTGAAGTATGCGAAGGATAAGCAGGTTGCGCGTTGTGGTAATGCGGTTCCTCCGCCTTTTGCTGAGGCGCTGGTTAGGGCCAATCTGCCGGAAATGTGCATTAACAAACAGGAGCGAGCCGCGTGATGAAGTTAACTCTCAGGCAGCAGGAGGTTCTGAACCTCCTGATCGACTACCAGCGTAAGCATGGTTTCCCGCCTACTACCTACGAACTGACCGGCATGCTGGGGTGCCGGTCCCCCAATGCGGCAGCAACCCACCTGAAGGCACTGGAGAGAAAAGGGGCCATCACAATCACCCGCGGGGTATCCCGCGGTATCAGCATCACTCCTTCGGTTTCCCGAAAGGAGCTGGTCGTTAACCTCAACAGCATCGTGAAAGTGAAACTTAATGAAGTTTCCCTCAGTCATTTGGAAAAACAAAACGAAGAGAACCGTATACGTTATCCGGGGATATTCGGCGAGTTTGTACCGTTGGCGACAGACGAAAATGGCTACTCGTCAATGACCCTGTGGCGCCTTATGTCTGACCTGGGACAGCTTTGCTATTGCGGAGGGGAGGTTCCCTTTGAGCTCAAGTTGATTTTGGAGGATGAATGAAATTTATTCTTCCTTTCCCGCCCAGCGTGAACTCCTACTGGCGGTCCCCAAATAAGGGGACTGCAAAAGGTAAATTGCTGGTCAGCGAAGCTGGCCGCAAATTCAAACATGCTGTAAGAGCAGCGATTATCGAACAGCTGAAAGCAGTCCCAAAACCCTCCGCTTCGCCAGCGGAGGTAGTCATTGTCCTGTATCCGCCTGATTACCGCCGCCGCGATCTGGACAACTACAATAAGGCGCTTTTCGACGCACTTACATACGCCGGTATCTGGGAGGATGACAGCCAGGTTAAGAGAATGACGATCGAGTGGGGTGAGAATGCAAAGGGAGGGAGAGTTGAGATCACCATAACGGCATTCAATAAAGTGCTGGATGTTTGTTCAGTGGTAGGTTGAAGACTATGCAATCAGGCATTAATCTCAAGGTGTGTAAACGAACCGGGCGTGCAGGCCCAATCGTCACGTTAAAGTGTATGGAGATAAGTATGGCTAACCACGTTATGGGCTATGGTGCGCCCAAAAACCACTCTCATTTGGCGATTGAAGGTATTTTCGTTCGCCGGGATGCGGCAGGTCGATTTTGTTTAAATGACTTTCAGCGCGCGGCTGGTGGAGAAGAACGTCATAATCCTAACCGCTGGCTACGGTCCGAGATGGCAGCTCAGTTGATTACTGAGCTAACGCCAGATATGGCGTTTGCCCCTATTGATGTTGTGAGAGGAGGGATCAACCCTGGGACATACGCCTGCAAGGAATTGGTGTACGCCTATGCAATGTGGATTAGCGCCGCCTTCAATCTGAAAGTCATCAGAACGTTTGATGCGGTGCAAAATGCTATGACAACGCTGACCTCCGATCGTATTCAGGCTGGGGTCATTTTGCTGGAGTCAGCATCCCGGACATTAAACCTCTCCAATTCTTCCAAACTTGGTGCTTACCAGAAATTGCAACAGGCGGCCGGGCTTCCAGATTTAATGCCTGCTTATGCGATTGATGCTCCAGCCGGCGCCATGGATGGATCCAGTCGGCCCACACTCTCGCTTAGTGCTCTGCTTAAAACCCATGGGATACGGCTAACTGCAAACCAGGCATATCACTTAATGGCTCGTGCCGGGATCGTGGATCAGAAGGAACGGCAAAGCCGGAGCGGATTAAACGGAGTAAAAAAATTCTGGTCTGTAACAGCCAAAGGCTGCCTTTACGGGAAAAATATCACCAGCCCTGCGAATCCCCGGGAGACTCAGCCACATTTTTTTGAATTAAAATTTCCCGAGCTTCTGAGACTGCTCGGCATTGTCACGCAGTAGGGGATGATCTTGCGCGGATTACTAACACCAGAGATTGTGCCCCGCCTCGGCGTAGTACTCTTTAAACCGGGAAAGGAGCTGATGAGCCTCTTTGCTCAGGGGCGCGTTCTAATAACTCCACAGCCCGAGTACATGGCCGGTTTTCCTACGGGGAAAGTGCCAGACGCTCGCCAGCCGTTATCCGTAGATCGCAGCCTTGTTCCTTTCTTTACCGATCCACGTGTCATCACAGCTGCGGGAGGTATTGAGGGGCTGGAGCGATGGCTTAGCCTGGCTGTCAGACAATGCCAGAATCATGATGAGGGATATCACCACATCGAAACAGTCATCTTAAGGCAAGATCCAGGCTCCGTTTTATTATGCTGGCATTGCGACAATAAGCTTCGAGATGAGCCGGATCCGGCGATCAAGGAAATAGCAAGCCGTAATGTTATCGACTGGGTCATCGATATGGTCCTGCTTTCGCTTGGATGCACCCGGGAAAGGACATTATCCCTGGCAGAGTTGTGCTGGTGGGCTGTTCAGTCTGGGATTTCTGATGCGATAACGGAGGCTATGGCTGAAAAGGCCTTGCGGATAGCTCCAGAGCCGCACCGTTCGGTATACAGGGACAGCGACATCATCCCAGCAATACCCGCGGCCGACATACTTAAAAGACGTCTGGATAAGAGGGAAAGCCATGCCATAACAGGGGATCTGGAGACGGGTGATCAGGATGCTGGGAGACCTATTCTCCGGTTGGGCGTGGATCCGGACTGCCCTGAAGCATTTATGTTGCGACCGAAGCGCCGGCGCTGGATTTGCCCTCAATACACCCAGTGGGTAAAAACACAGGAATGTGCCTGCTGTAGGCAACCAGCTGACGATCCACACCATATAATAGGGAATGGTCTGGGGGGAACTGGCACCAAGGCCCATGATCTCTTCGTGATACCACTGTGCAGAGTGCATCACGATGAATTACATGCCGACGTCTCAGCATTCGAACAGAAATACGGAACGCAGTTAGAGCTGTTGGCCCGTTTTCTGGATCGGGTAATGGGTATCGGTGTCATTGTAAAATCTTAAGTGTATGGAGAATATGAATGCGTGACATGCAAAAGGTTTTAGATTTATGGGGCGGTTGGGCGGCAGCTGACAGCTCCGGTATTGATTATTCCCACATTGCAGCAGGTTTTAAGGGGCTTCTTCCGCAGGGCGGCAAAACACGTTTGTGCTGCACCGATGATGATGCATTAATCATAGAAGGCTGCTTGGCAAGACTTCGCGAAAAGAAGCCATATGAACACAGTTTGCTCGTGGCTCATTACCTGTACGGTATCTCGAAGCGGAAGATAGCTAAGGCACTAAAGAAAGATGAAAAGCTTATCCGGATTGAGATACAGATGTCTGAAGGTTTTATTGAGGGATGTCTCAGTATGTTGGATGTACATTTAACAATGGATGCAATAGTAACGATAACACGATAAAATTGTTATCCTCATTCAGTTTTTGACAGATGTTGTTTTTTTAAAGACAATCTTGCTTACCTTCCTGTCGTTCCGGTAGGAGGGTAACACAAGAATGAAATTTAATGACTTAAATGAGGAGGCTATTGTGTTAACTCGGCAGAAAAAAAATAATAATATTACATTTGCTTTTTCTCTTCTTAGTACTGTTATCACATTTAATAGCAAGCAAGGTTTGTTTGACATTAATAAAACTATGGAACTGGTCTTGACAGACTTGCTAAGCCATGTTTACAACCTATCATTAACAAATCTCAATGTTATTAAATATAATCATCCTGCTATCGATTTAGGTGATCAGTCTAGTGGAGTAGCAATACAAGTTACCTCAGATGGTTCAAAAGCAAAATTTTCAAAAACAATAGATAAGTTTTTTAAATGGAATTTACATGAGACTTACAATGAAGTATGGATGATGGTTATATCGAATGATCCACTTGAGGATCATTCGAGGAAAGGTATTGTCATCCATGTGTTAAATTTATCAGATGTTGCAAATTCTATATGCAATAAGGGTGGGGAGGAGTTTGAGCAATTATATTTAATGTGTGAAAAGGAATTTGGTGTATATTTCCCGAATGCGAATTCTAGTATATTGAAGCCAATGCGGGCAGAAAGCATTAACCCAGGTGTAAGTATCGATAATTTTATAAGAGAAAATGGAATTGATCTTAATGATACTAATTTTAACGTGTCCGAGCAAGATATCAGGAGCGATTTGATTCTTTTGAAAGATGAACTTTCACTACTCAATGAAGAGCAGAGATGGTTTATTTATTTAGTTATTAAATATACAATTGAATCTGACAATAATAAATATATTGATGCGTGCATTATTCCCAAGGCTATGATTATGAATGGAAAGACCTATGATCAGAAGGCGTTAGTAAAAGAGACCGTTGACGCTTTGTCGTTCATAAACTTGGCCTATTATGATGAAGATAACAGTAAATTTGATGGCCCAACTTTTTCTGTATTTTTTACGAAAGGAATATACGAATATTTTGACTATTTTTCGGCAATAGCGAAGTTTGTTAGAGATACAGGTAAAATAAATGACTTGGAAGATATTATTGTTGGTTGTGATTTCTCACTAATTGATTAAATAATTCTAAGTTTAGTATGGTGCGGAATGTGGCTTTGCGCTCCGTATTCTTTTTCATAATTAATGATAGGGAAAGTATTAGTGTCAATATATATTAATACGCTCATCAATTTAATGCGTTGATTTAGATCTGATTTGTTACTGTTGTTTATGGATATAAAAATATTGTAGGTTACTCTGGACGGAGTGGCCTACTATTACTACTGTTGACGTAATGAAAAAATACTTTTCATTATGTAGGGTAACTGACGGTGGCTGGTGTTCAATAGTTACTGACAATAACTTTAATAAAAGAGTCTTCTGTTTCGATAACTTGTGCTTATTTTGTCTGTGCAAGAAAAATATTCAGATGTGTAATTAATAAGTATAGTCGATTCTTCGCGTTTTTTATTAAATGATAGTGTTGATAAATACTACCGCGCATTCAAGTTATCTGAAATGACTCGTTGTGTACCAATAGGTTCTCCTACGTTTAAAGTATATGATCGTCTATAAGAGGTCCGTCCAATGTAAAAAAAACTAACGCGGTCCGCATTTTTATGTGTAATGTGTTAAGAGTGGTCACTTCGACACACAGCTTAAACATAAAAAAACTCGCTCTGGCGGGTTTTTTTATGGTTATCGCGATTGTTTCTTGCTGTGGTTACTAACCAGAGTTATCTGTATGTCACGCCACTTTTTTAAGGTAAAAGACATGCTAAATCAGCAAGATATGACGGAAAAAGCCAAGGCTGTTTTTGATGAGTTAAGTGACAAACCGGCTACGGCTGGGGATATTGCTCAGAATACTCACCTGAGCCGCGAACGCTGCCAGCTCATACTTACGCAGCTGGTAATGGCGGGGTTATCTGATTATCAATTCGGATGTTATAAGCGCCTCCAGTAATGGGGGCTTTTGCTGTGAAAATGGGCGGCTGGTGGGTGTTGTAGCCCCCGACCAGCCATCAGCTCATGCTTTCAGGTCACAAGCTAACCACGGCCCACTGCTTTAGCGCAAAAGCAAAGTGAGTCTATCAGAGTTACGCTTACTGATCTATGAAAAATACTGTAAAAATATCCAGTATTGAATTAATCAATGCTGATTGCCTGCAATACCTCCCAACGCTACCCGATAACTCTATTGATCTGATTGTTACCGATCCGCCTTACTTTAAGGTGAAGCCAAACGGCTGGGATAACCAATGGAGGGGGTGACCTGCTCCCCGTTGATTAGTACACCCCGATGTTAGTAATGTCTTCATAAGCCACATGAGGACATCCCCATGAAGAAGCGTTTTTCCGACGAACAGATCATCAGTATTCTCCGCGAAGCCGAAGC
>NZ_PIBL01000048.1:0-261 GCF_002806645.1 Klebsiella sp. H-Nf2 | reverse complement strand
GCTAGCTTATGCCATTGCACTAACCTCCTGATGTCCGACCAGGATTAGCTAACCTTCGTGCTCCTCCGTTACTCTTTGGGAGGAGACCGCCCCAGTCAAACTACCCACCAGACACTGTCCGCAACCCCGATTAGGGGTCTACGTTAGAACATCAAACATTAAAGGGTGGTATTTCAAGGTTGGCTCCACGCAGACTGGCGTCCACGCTTCAAAGCCTCCCACCTATCCTACACATCAAGGCTCAATGTTCAGTGTCAAGCT
>NZ_PIBL01000047.1:0-291 GCF_002806645.1 Klebsiella sp. H-Nf2 | reverse complement strand
GCGATTGAGACTTCAGTGTCCCCTTCGTCTAGAGGCCCAGGACACCGCCCTTTCACGGCGGTAACAGGGGTTCGAATCCCCTAGGGGACGCCACTTGCTGGTTCGTGAGTGAAAGACGCGTGCCGATGTATCTCAAAACTCATCTTAGGGTGATGTTTGAGATATTTGCTCTTTAAAAATCTGGATCAAGCTGAAAATTGAAACGACACACTGTTTAAGTGTGTTCGAGTCTCTCAAATTTTCGCAATCAGAAGTGAAACATCTTCGGGTTGTGAGGTTAAGCGACTAAGC
>NZ_PIBL01000046.1:0-307 GCF_002806645.1 Klebsiella sp. H-Nf2 | reverse complement strand
TGTTTTGTCGGGTGGCGCTTCGCTTACCCGACCTACGATTCGTGCGACCTGCCGTTAATTTACCCACTTGCGGCGACTGAAACTGCCGGTTTTCCCCCTCTCCCTGTGGGAGAGGGCCGGGGTGAGGGCATCAGAACGCACCCTATCCCCGCTGCCCGGCGCCTTAGCCCGATGCGCCGTTGTTTTGTCGGGTGGCGCTTCGCTTACCCGACCTACGATTCGTGCGACCTGCCGTTAATTTACCCACTTGCGGCGACTGAAACTGCCGGTTTTCCCCCTCTCCCTGTGGGAGAGGGCCGGGGTGAGG
>NZ_PIBL01000045.1:0-316 GCF_002806645.1 Klebsiella sp. H-Nf2 | reverse complement strand
AGCTTAACCTTCGGGAGGGCGCTTACCACTTTGTGATTCATGACTGGGGTGAAGTCGTAACAAGGTAACCGTAGGGGAACCTGCGGTTGGATCACCTCCTTACCTTAAAGAACCTGCCTTTGTAGTGTCCACACAGATTGTTTGATAAATAATAAATTTCAAAATGTACTGTTAAGTGCATTGTGAAATTTTGCTCTTTAAAAATCTGGATCAAGCTGAAAATTGAAACGACACACTGTTTAAGTGTGTTCGAGTCTCTCAAATTTTCGCAATCAGAAGTGAAACATCTTCGGGTTGTGAGGTTAAGCGACTAAGC
>NZ_PIBL01000044.1:0-361 GCF_002806645.1 Klebsiella sp. H-Nf2 | reverse complement strand
GCCGCCTGGCTGCCAATCTCCCCTGTCAGCTGCACTTCCTGCAGGCGCCGCTGCTCCTTCTCCTTGTCAAATATCGGCCCGATACTGCCGCTGGCGTGTTCCGTGTCGCGACTCAGGTCAGCCACGTCCTGCTTCTGGCTGGCCTGGTCACGGATGATGATAGTGCCCTCGGATACCGCCGACTGCGTCGTACCTTCCGCATGGCCTTTGCTGCCGCCACCCGCCAGCAGGGCGCTGGTCATGTTCCCGGCGAACTGAGAGCCAATGCTGCCCCCGGTGCTGATACCGCCGCCCTGATGCTGCGTCTTATAATCCGCCTGGTTGTGGATATCGCTGAAACCCAGCGTGCCGGTATCGAGGC
>NZ_PIBL01000042.1:0-534 GCF_002806645.1 Klebsiella sp. H-Nf2 | reverse complement strand
GTCCGCAACAGGGGATCAACGACTACTTCTGGATGAACCACGACGGCCAGGGCGCCGGGGTGAAGAACTTTGATATCGGCGGCGTGCAGTTTGACGTGGCGACGGTCTCGCAGGTGAAATCCTGTAGCCCGGAAGTGATGGCCGACGAGACCAACCCGTCGCGTATCACCTGTACCGGCAGCTCCGACACCGGCGACAACGGCCACTACGCGCTGACCACCAAAACCCACAACATCAAGGCCGGGCCGATCGACGTCGAGGTGTACGCCAACTACGGTTTTGACTCGAAGGCGGTGGACAGCGACGCGCGCCTCGAAGCCTGGCAGGGCGGCCTGGTGCTGAGCCACACCAACGACAGCGGGGTGAACAAGGTGATCCTGCGCTACTCTGACAACTCGGATAACAGTGTCTACAACAAAACCGACGACCTGACCACGGTCTACGCCAGCTTCGAGGGCAGCCATAAGTTCACCCAGCAGGCGCAGATCGAATACCTGCTGGCCTTCCACGACTACGACAACGGCAAGGACAACA
>NZ_PIBL01000041.1:0-586 GCF_002806645.1 Klebsiella sp. H-Nf2 | reverse complement strand
CCTGTGGATATACTGGCAAAACGTCATCCTTCTCTGCTAAAGGGGGATTATCCTGCAGGTGTTATCTGGCAACAGGCAAAAGATTATTGTCAGTGGTTAGGTAAAAAATCCGGTAAAAAAATTGATTTGCCGACAGAGGCACAATGGGAGTTTGCAGCAAGATCCAGAGGTCAGTATCTTCCGTTTGCTACTAACAATGGTGAGATTTCACCAGGAAAAAATGTCCCCAGCCAGGATGAACTGAATAAATACACTGATGGGATGGGGCTTCCCATTTATCCAGTAGGTAAATACCCATCAAATCCCTTAGGCCTGTATGATATGGGACTGAGTGGTTCAGAATGGACCAATGACTGGTATGCAGCAGATTATTACTCCAACTCTCCGGTAAAGAATCCTCAGGGACCAGAGCAAGGGACCGAGAAAGTGTTGCGTGGGAATGTTGGCGGCGACAGACAGTACGCATTGACTATGTTTAGACAATCTGCTTCACCACTCCCAGAAGAAGTTGATGGTGACTATGAAAAATATGGTGTTGGTCCGCAGTATGTATTTCGTTGTGTCGTTAATAAATAATGTGTGATGC
>NZ_PIBL01000040.1:0-603 GCF_002806645.1 Klebsiella sp. H-Nf2 | reverse complement strand
ATAAAGGCCTGCGCCAGGCCGTCCGGCGACGGCTGGATAGCGTAGCTGAAGTTCACCCCGAACTGCGACCCGTCACCCAGCAGGCGCTGGAAGGAGGGCATGTCGTCCGGGGTGGAGATGATCAGGATGTCGCGAATCCCCGCCAGCATCAGGACGGACACCGGGTAGAAAATCATCGGCTTGTCGTAGATAGGCAGCAGCTGCTTGGAGACGCCCTGGGTGATCGGATATAAACGCGTGCCGGAGCCGCCGGCCAGAACAATACCTTTCATCTTTACTTCCTTATTAGTTATTCAGGCCCAGACGCTCGCCGGCATAGGAGCCGTCCAGCACGCGCTGCCACCAGGTCTGGTTGTTCAGGTACCAGTGCACGGTTTTCTCAATCCCGCTCTCGAACGTCTCCTGCGGCACCCAGCCCAGATCGCGCTGAATTTTCGCGGCATCAATGGCATAGCGCAGGTCGTGTCCCGGACGGTCGGTGACAAAAGTGATCAGGTCGGCGAAGTGGGCGATGTTGCCCGGCTTCTGCGCCACCACCTTGTCGAGAATGGCGCAGATGGTGCGCACCACGTCGATATTTTTACGCTCGTTATGACCGCCGAT
>NZ_PIBL01000039.1:0-613 GCF_002806645.1 Klebsiella sp. H-Nf2 | reverse complement strand
TACCACTTTGTGATTCATGACTGGGGTGAAGTCGTAACAAGGTAACCGTAGGGGAACCTGCGGTTGGATCACCTCCTTACCTTAAAGAACCTGCCTTTGTAGTGCTCACACAGATTGTCTGATGAAAAACAGCAGTAAAAACCTCTACAGGCTTGTAGCTCAGGTGGTTAGAGCGCACCCCTGATAAGGGTGAGGTCGGTGGTTCAAGTCCACTCAGGCCTACCAAATTTGCGAAGCAAATTTGAAGAGGTTGCAAACGATGGGGCTATAGCTCAGCTGGGAGAGCGCCTGCTTTGCACGCAGGAGGTCTGCGGTTCGATCCCGCATAGCTCCACCATCATTACTGCAAACACAAGAAAACTTCAGAGTGAACCTGAAAAGGTGCACTGCGAAGTTTTGCTCTTTAAAAATCTGGATCAAGCTGAAAATTGAAACGACACACTGTTTAAGTGTGTTCGAGTCTCTCAAATTTTCGCGACACGTGGGTGTTTTACGAAACATCTTCGGGTTGTGAGGTTAAGCGACTAAGCGTACACGGTGGATGCCCTGGCAGTCAGAGGCGATGAAGGACGTACTAATCTGCGAAAAGCGTCGGTAAGGTGATATGAACCGT